>CAXTTV010000043.1:0-25207 GCA_964247295.1 uncultured Ktedonobacteraceae bacterium
GACTTAGAAGCGTTAGCGATGGCCTGTTATTTATTAGAGCAGGAAAAAGAGTCATAGCAGAGAAACAAACATCATAGTATAGATTTAAGCGAGCATCAAAGAAATGTATAGAAGATTTTTCACAAAAAGAGAGGGAACTACCCTCTCTTTTTGTATTAGTACAGTTTATCGAAGATCATGGAGAGCACTCACAAGGGTATTAATCTCCTCATGAGTATTGTAAAAGCCGGTTGAGACGCGGAGGGTATTTGTATCGGGAATATTGCGGACATAGATATTGTATTGTTGGCTTAATTGTTGAACAATCTGAGCTGAATCGTAGTTCGCAAGAGTAAAGGAAATCAGACCGCTTTTACCGGGTGCTGGAGTAAACATATGAATATCAGGAAGAGTTGAGAGTTGGTGAAAAGCATAGGAATGAAGTTCTGAGATGCGCTGATACATCCACTCGTAGCCCAGGGTCTCCTCGAACCAGGTCAGGGAAGCGATTTGTCCAGCGATAGCCGCAGTCTGGCGGCCCCCGAGTTCAAAGCGTTGAGCACCCTCTAGAAGTTCCCAGTGGATACCGGGTTCGTGTTTTGTAGAGAAGTAGCCGACGTATGTTGGGGATACAGAGGGCATAGACGCCTTATTTATATAGAGAGCACCGGTACCATCGGCGCAGCAGAGCCACTTTTGCATAGGAATGGCATAGAAATCGGCCTCTAAAGCCTTCACATCAATAGGGATAGCCCCAGCGGATTGAGCGCCATCGACCAGGACAGGAATATTACGAGCGTGAGCCAGACGAGAGACAGCCTGGATATCGACAAGAGCGCCAGTAGTCCAGGTCACATGCGATATCACCACCAGACGTGTACGATCGGAAATCAGATCTGAAATAGCATGAGAGGCAGAGTGATCGGCGTGGGTGCCGAGGTCCGCAACCTTCACCACAATCCCGTAACGTTCCGTAAGTTGGTAGAGAGGGGCAAGCGCGCCGATATGTTCATGGTTTGTCGTAATCACCTCATCGCCGGGTTGCCAGGCGAAGCCATACGAAATAATATTCATCCCTTCGCCAGTATTATCAGTCAGAGCGATCTCCGAGGGATCGGCGTGTAGAAGGTGAGAGACGCGTAAGCGCGCCTCGTCATAGGTTTTCATAATAGACTCAAAAGCAGAGGCACCGAGGCGACCGGACTCCAGCTCATCAGAGAGTCTAGCCTGGATCGCAGCCACAGTGCATTTCGCGAGAGGGCCAAAGGTGCCAGTATTTAGATAGAGGCGGGAAGTCACAGACGGAAGCTCCTGGCGAATTTGATCGATAGAGAGGGATTGAGTCAAGAGAAAACTCCTTTTTTACAGCAGGTAGAGGTCTATAGAGAAACCCGTATCGACAGGTATATTTATATCTTATCACAAGCAGATTGGGGATGAAATTGTCTTATTGTGATTCGTGAAATGAGAAAGTAAGATGGAGTCAAAGTATTTGAAAGAAAGGTGAAGAACCATTTATGAGGATACGGCGTTACCGGGAAGGTGATATAGACACATTGGTAGAGTTGCAGCGGGAAGCGGCTGAAGTAGATGGAACGGAAGTAGTAGGAGAGGAAGGATTTCGGACCTGGTTTGATGTACCGGAAGTAGAAGCGCGGCACAACGTTTTTATCGTCACCGATGATGACGACGACCAGAACCAATGGGGGCAGGCAGAGACCCTGGAAGGGCTCGAAGGTATAGTTGCGGGGTATACCATTTTACAATTGCATCGGGGCGAGAAAGCGTATCACTTTATATGTGAGGGGACAGTTGGGCCAATTTTTCGTGGGCAGCATGCAGGTTGGGCATTGCTCGTAAGTGCCTTAAATCGGGCACAGATATGGGCGGCAGAATTTGAATATGAAGCAGAAGGGCAGGGGATAGAAATCTATTTCGAAGCGTTATTGCCAGAGAGAGATAGGTTAGCGCCCTTCTTAGCCAGGAGATGCGAGATGGAGCCAGTAGAAGAAGCGGCTCCATCGGGTTTACAACTATATAGAAAGCGGCTGTAACAAAGAAGGCTCAAACCTTAGCATTCTCCGTAAAAACGCAGTAGGTAGAGTCTGGCAACTGTTTAATCGTATAGTCGTTAAAGAGGATCGGGTCCATCTTATACAGGCAGAGGAAAGCGCGGAGAGCCAGTTCACGGATCTCGATCTCCGCGTGAGCGCTGGCACGCATTTCAATGAAGTGTCGCCATGAGCGGACATTGCCTGTAGCCACAATAGGAGCTTCCGTCTCATTGGGGAGGACAGAGCGAGCAGTTTGCTGAACCTTCTTTCGTAGATCGGTTCGGACCTCTGCTCCAAGGATTTGAGATCCCTCTTGCTGAAGATTGAGCAAGCGTTCTGAAAGGGTCGTATATTCGTAAGCGGCGCGATCGATCCTCTCAACGAATAAAGAGTGAAGCTGTTCATCCTGAGAGTATTCAGGACGTTCGACAAAGCGGAGAACGCGACCTGAAACATAGCGTTGACTGACCTGGGAGTAAGCAAAGCCAGCGCGGTGGCGGATAAGTTCATGAGTCAGGCTACGAGAGACGCCATAGAAAAGCAGAGTAAAATTGGCATGTTCTAAAACGGAGCCATGGCCAGAGCTTTTCAGATTAAAAAAATACTTTTCAGCGATATCATTATGGGAGCGTTTCTGGCCGAAGCTCATATAACAGAGTTGGCCGGCAATCTTACAAAGCTGAGAAGAGGAAGGGAGAGGAGTAGGATCATCGAGATATTCAGGGAAATGGAGAGAATCGTCGAAGCCATCGAGAAAACCGGACAGGCCTTGAAGGTTCACATGAGGACGGGCTAAAACAGAGACCCCAGGTTGTCGTAAGTAGAGTGTACCCGAGGGAGTTTGTAAAGCATCGGAACTGATAGAAGAGAAACCAGAGAGATCATCGCCCCCGTATTGGAGGAAGATCTGCTCAGGGGTAACATTAGTCATAGGAGCCCCCTTACTGCTAGAAATTTTTGTGCACCAGTAGTCTAGCAGGTTGGGGGCGATTTGGCTACTCGTACTGGCCATCCTCAGCGGGGGGAGGAGAAGCGAGAAGAGTATTGAGAGTAGATCTGCGAATTCTATAGGCTTGACGAGCTCCTTTATGAGGAAGAGTAATAGCCTCAAGAACGCCATTTTTAATCCAGCGTCTGACAGTCGTATCGTCGACGCGTAATTGTTTCGCGACTTCCCGGACTGTCAGAAGGTCCGTCGTCTTTTCTTGTTGTATCACGGGAACCTCTTTCTGATTAATAAGCTAAGATGGTAGACAGCCCGACGACGCGCAAATTGGTAACGGGACTGCTTCGATCTAATTATATATAAAGATAAACGGCCAAGAACCGTACAACGGATTTCTTGTAACCGATATGTTACACAATAAAAAGAGGTATCGAATAGAAAACCTCTATACGAACAGGAACCAGAAACGAGCTTAGCCACCAATCATAGACATGCTGCGGTTTGCGCGTTTGAACCGTTTATCGCCGATATAGTGTTTAAGTTCTTTACGAGAAACGGCGCGCCGGAGAGCATCTGCGAGTACAGCATTGGAAGCATTAGAGCGAAGAAGGGCTCGGAGATCAGTTTCCTCAGTAGCGAAGAGGCAGGTACGTAATTGTCCATCGGCAGTGAGACGGATGCGATCGCAAGAAGAGCAGAAAGGTTCACTGACAGGATTAATAAAGCCGACCTCACCGACACCATCGGAAAACGTAAAGCGTCGAGCAGTTTCAGAGGGATCATCAGGAGTGATAGGGACAAGGGTGCCATGGTGTGCCTCGATCAGAGCCTTAATCTCAGAGCCTGTGAGAATATCTTCTTTGCGCCAGAGTTGATCTGCATCGAGAGGCATAAACTCGATCCAGCGCATACTATAGGAGCGGTTGCGAGCGAAGCGAACGAACTCCAGAACCTCATTCTCACTAAGGCCACGTATAGCGACAGCATTAATTTTGACTGGATGGATAGAAGGGAACTTTTGGAGTTCGTCCAGACCTTCCAGGACGTGATTAAGTTGGTCGCGACGAGTAAGTGAAGCGAAAGCATCGCGATTGAGGGTATCGAGACTAACATTAATGCGATGTAGCCCGGCCTCAGCGAGAGCCGCCGCCTGTTGTTTAAGGAAGACCCCATTTGTAGTTAGACTGAGGCTACGGAGCCCCTCTATCTCGTGTAGCTGCCGTACTAGATCGGGAACATCGCGTCTAGCCAAAGGCTCGCCTCCGGTCAGGCGGACCTGTTCGACTCCCAATTGTACAGCGACGTATGTAATACGCACAATCTCTTCATAGGAGAGTATCTGGTCTTTTTTTAGCCAGGGTAAGCCCTCAGCAGGCATACAGTATGTGCAACGGAAGTTACACTTATCTGTAATAGAGATGCGCATACTCTTGATACGGCGTCCATAGCTATCAACAAGTAGTTCCATGACAAATCTCTTTCCAACGAGTACAGTTAGATAGTTTATTGCGCCTGTCTAACTATAACACATTTTCATTCACTTTGTAAATCTTAATATATTCCATAAAGTACACACAACCTAACTAATGTCCTGTACTTTGTAAACCTTCCTTTGTGCTAATCCCGACATGCCTGCAAAGAAGCAATATTTTCCTTAGAGAAGGAAGATTTTAGCGATAAAATTTGCAAGCACTCAAACCACATGTAATTTTACTTTATCTATGCTCGTGTGGCTTGGGAAGCGCCTTCTCAAAGAGTCATCTCAATGAAAGGAGTATAGAGTATCTATGGGAAGCGTGATTTACAAATTTTGTAGCATTGCATAGATTTTAGTTTATACTAAGAATAATAAGCTTATATAATCACAATTATCGTATGCAAACTCTCCTATAAGGTATAGCAAAAAAGTAAGATAGGATTATCTAGAAAGCCGTATGTTTTAAATAACGCAAACATTGTATACATATTGTTATATAAAAGTATCGTCTTAAAAAGTAAAATCAGACGTAATAGGAAGCCTTTTTTAGGTTATCAAAATTTTTTTTTGAAAAAAGTAAAATGGAAGGACCACGTAAAGGAAAGTGTAATGCCTGTATCATAAAGAACGGACTATTATTTTTGAAGATTGAAAAAATGGTTAAGAGAAAAGGATCAAATCGTCAGTAGAAAAATACCTATGTACACAGTATAAACGAAAGAATCGCAGAAATTGGACAACGAGTAATCTTCAAAAGAAAAAAGATCTCTACATGTAGAGATCTTTTTGCCAGTTCAAGAAAACATTTATGCGTCGTAGTAGAGAGAGAACTCCATAGGAGTGGGACGAAGACGAACCTCATTAGCCTGAGAGCGTTTCAGTTCAACGTAGTGTTCCAGCATATCGGTTGTAAAAACCCCCCCTTCGAGCAAGAAGACATGATCGGCCTCAAGAGCGTCCAGAGACTCGTGAAGAGAGCCAGGTACGGATCTAATCTCACGTAGTTCCTCTTGGGACATCTCGTAGAGATTACGATCCACAGGGCCATAGCCGTGATCGCCAGGCTCAATCTTATTGCGAATACCATCCAGGCCTGCCATCAAGAGGGCAGCGAAGGTCAGGTAAGGGTTAGAAGTAGGATCGGGTGGGCGGAACTCGACGCGCTTAGCGGAAGGGCAATCGGTGACCGGGATACGGACAGCAGCGCTGCGATTGCCTTTAGAGAAGACCAGGTTGACAGGAGCTTCAAAGCCAGGAACCAAGCGTTTATAGCTATTCGTTGTTGGGGCCGCGAAAGCCAGGATTGCGGGAGCGTGGCGGAGCAGGCCACCGATGTAATAGCGAGCGATCTGAGAGAGGCCAGCGTAGCCTTCGCCATCATAGAACAGAGGTTTTTCAGCGTTCCAGAGGCTTTGATGGACATGCATACCAGATCCATTATCGCCATAGATTGGTTTAGGCATAAACGTTACCGACTTGCCATGCTTGCGAGCAGTATTTTTAATCACATACTTATACAGCATAATATTATCGGCAGTTTTCAGAAGGGTATCGAAGCGGATATCGATCTCAGCCTGACCGGGTCCACCAACCTCATGGTGTTGTGCTTCAACGCGGACACCGAGTTCTTCGAGTTGCAGAACCATCTCTGTACGGAGGTCCTGGAACGTATCGTTAGGAGCGACCGGGAAGTAGCCTCCCTTGACCGGCATCCGATGGCCGAGATTAGGAGTACCGCCATTGCGGCTGCTATTCCAGTGGGCCTCTTCTGAATCGACCTCAGCGTACTGGATATTATCAGTAGACTGGTAGCGAACATTATCGAAGATAAAGAACTCGGCCTCAGGACCGAAGTAACTATTTTCAGCGATACCGCTAGAGCGCAGGAACTCCTCTGCCTTCAAAGCGACGTGGCGAGGATCGCGGCTATAGAGCTTTTTTTTGCCACTGGGTCCGGGGTGAGCGACATTACAGACCAGGCTTAGAGTGGGGGCAGCGGTGAAGGGGTCCATAATCGCGGTATTTGCATCGGGAATAACCAGCATATCGCTCTCATTGATAGCCTGGAAGCCCCGGATGCTAGAGCCATCAAACGGCTTGCCTTCAACGAAGGCATCAACATCCAGTTCATGGATAGGCATACTAAAGTGTTGCCAGGTGCCGGGGAGGTCAACGAACTTAAAGTCGACCATTTTAGCGCCGCGTTCTTTCGCAAATTGTACTACTTCTTCTGGAGTCATGCTCTCAGCTCTCCTTCTGCTTCATCTATCCCGGCCTCTTTGCAGGAACGGATCGGCTCTCGTGGCCGTGGGGGTAAAGCTAGCTAAATTGCATAAAGCAGTATAGCTACTTATATACGTGCGTCCATAAATTCATCATCGTTATGATACTCTCGTAGTAGGACTGAAGCTATAGGTAGATTACTAAAATATTCCTTTTTGTTTTTGTGCATGTTGCACAAATCAATTGCAATCGGAACCAATAGTCAGGGGACAATTATAATTAGAGGTTTCATAATTGGGGATTTGTTGGAGATCGTGAATAGTATCGACATCGAGTGCCAGGCCCTCAGTCTGGCAAAGTTGTATTGAGAGATCTTGTTGGTAGGCAGCCTGTTGGTAGCGTTGGAGGCTTCCGACCCCAAACAGATAAGGGAGTATTAGAGGGGGGCGCATCAGGACCGCATTGGTTCCGGTACCTTCATGGGAAGGTGCGAGCACAACGGGGGAATAAAGAGACAGAGCGACCAATTTTCGGACATCTTCGACACTTAAAAGGGGTAAGTCAGCCGAAATTGTTAGCAGGGCCTCAGCGCCCTCAGAGAGTTCTTGTTGAGCTGCAGCAGTAAGAGCAGGATTGTGCCCGGCAAGTCTTTCTGGGAGAGGTCTGGCCCCCCAGGAAGCTGCTTGCTTGAGAACCTGTGGATCGGCACTCACAACAGAGACGCGTTCTATCACCTCGCTATGATAGAGAGTCAGAAGAACATGATGGAGCATTGTAAGGACCAGATGTTCGCGTTGAGAAATGCTAAGATCGGGGGACAGGCGGCTTTTAGCAAGAGCCAGACTTTTCACCGGAACAATTGCTCGATAGACCATGTTCTTCCTTTTAGATTGATTTATCGGTTGACTCCAGCCTCGCGTAAAACATAGCGAGCAAGATCAGCTTTAGCCTGGAGATCGCTCATAATCGTATTAGTAACAGTTGCAGGGATACCGAGATCCTCTATTTCATCCACAAGATGTGCATCCTGCTGATCGATCACCATCACATCCAGAAAATCGCGATAATAGCGAGCGACGCCGACCGGAGAGACCGGAATCTTCAGACCCTGCATTAACTTATCGGCGGGACCCTTAATAGGAGAGCCGCCAACAATTGGGCTCACCGCGACAACCATGCCGCTAGCCTCATGGAGAGCATCATGGATACCTGGAACCGAAAGAATGCCACCGATACTCACAATTGGATTACTAGGAGCCAGGAGGATCGCATCAGCCTTTTTAATAGCCTCAATCACGCCGGGGGCGGGTCGAGCCTCTTTTGCACCCACAAATTCAACATCCAACACTTCATCTGAACACCGACGTTGAACCATATATTCCTCAAAATGGAACAGTCCGTCGGGAGTAAGAATATGTGTTTGGACAGATTGATCACTCATAGGAAGCATCGCAATATTCAGATTGAAGCGGGAGCGTATCTGATCAGTGATCTGACTCAGAGTAAGGCCCTGTTTTAGCAGATTTGTGCGATGGATATGAGTCGCGAGATCGCGATCGCCGAGATTAAACCAATTGTCGTAACCGTAGGTGGAGAGTTGTTGCATCGTATGGTAGGTATCGTCTTGAATGCCCCAGCCCTGTTGCTCATTAACAAGACCGGCCAGAGTATAGAGAACAATATCAACATCGGGAGAAACGTAGAGGCCATAGAACTCACGGTCATCGCCAGTATTCGCGATAACCGTCACCTCATCCTGAGGAACCACCTGAAGCAGACCTTGTAAGAAGCGAGCGGCACCCACACCGCCAGCTAGAACCACAATCATAAGAAACCTCTTAAACTATTCTATATAAGAGACCAGAGAGCTTAAAGGGAGGCGACCGCGCCGTTTAGGATCGGCGGCGGCATAGCCAATAGGGATCATCGCCTGAGGGATCAAAGCGTCATCGAGTTGAAGGCTTTCACGCACAATCTCAGGGCAGAAGAGAGGAGCGCACATCCATCCGGCATCGAGACCCAGATTATAGGTCATCAGGAGCATATTTTGAATAGCGGCCCCCATACTTTGGATAGCCATCGTCTGCTCATCTTCTTGGCGTTTCGGATCGGGATAGTGATCGAGATCCTCAAGGTAGAGGCAAGGGATAATGAGAACGGGGGCCTGGCGGATGCGTTGGCGAGATTTTTCCAGACGTAGATTGACCACCTCGGGAGGTTGGTTATCCATCTCCAATTGTTGTTGCCAGGTAGAGCCCATATGGGAGGCCAGAAGATCCTTGCGGGCCTGACTAGAAAGCACAAAGAAGCGCCATGGTTGGCGTCCATGGGGAGAAGGAGCCCAGCGGGCCGCCTCAAGGATTTGATCGAGCAGAGCTTGTTCCACCGGACGATCCAGAAATTGGCGGACGCTACGGCGGCCCTGTATAAGGGACATAAAATCGTCAGAGTGTCTAGGTTGACCAGGTTGATAATCTTTGCTCTGTGTGGTCACAGTCATCCACTTCCTGTTAGTTTTTCAGAGTCTTTACGCCTATTATCTAAACATATCGGTTGCAGAATCGCGGATCAGCGTTTTCGCTGAGCCGGGGGTAGGAGTATACTGATAGCCACGGATCAGAGCCACAGGGACCTGATTGATCTTACCCATAACCAGTTCAGCGGCTGAAGCCAGCTCATCAGCGACAGCGATAGCACTGGCATGCATAAGATAGCCATAGGGATCATTCTGGCCGCGATAATCAGCAATCGCCTCCATTCCAGCGAGGCCGATCGCCATATTCACCTGAGCAGTACGCCAGGGGCGGCCCCAGGTATCTGAGATAATAACCGCGAACTCAGGATGCTCCGTATAAAGGGATTGTAACTGTGATTGGAGAAGAGCGGCAGAGTGGTCGGGATCTTCCGGTAGGAGAGCGAGGACGCGAGCGCCATCAATATTAGACTCATCGACGCCGGAATTAGCGCAGATAAAGCCATGTTTAGTCTCAGTGATCAGAACGCCATGATCCTGACGGACAACGCGGCGGCTTTCCCGGAGGACCACCTCCACATGTTGAGCGTCTTTATTGTATTCCTCAGCAATAAAAGCCGCGAATTGAGAGGGAACAACCTCCTCAAGATTCACAAGCTGACCCTCAGCTTTAGAAACAATCTTCTGAGTAACGACCAAAATATCGCCATTTTGCAGACTGATTGAGCGAGCTTGAAGAGCCTGATAGATAACCTGAGCGAGATCAGTACCTGGAAGGATCTCGCCGATCCCCTTAACCGGGATAATCTGTATTTCTGTGTCCATAATTTCCTGCTAGTGAAATAGAAACGTCGCTCCCTATGTTTTTATAGAAAGAAAGGGAGCGAACAATCTTGCTTGAATTCATCGTATCATATCGAAAAGAAGGAGGCAAACAGGAACGTCAGCAAAAGGAAGTGGGGAGTGAACTGACCCTTACTTGATTTTATTTTATGTGTGTGAAATACTATTACTATCTACAAAAACCTTCGGGGCAGGGTGAAATTCCCGACCGGCGGTGTGGTACACCTGTTAGGAACAAGTGTATCGAGCCCGCGAGTCAAGAGAGGACCAGTATATGGACCTTTCGCGACAGATTTGGTGAGATTCCGAAGCCGACGGTACAGTCCGGATGGGAGAAGGTAAGGTCTAGCAGCGAAACAGGCAAAGAGCCGGACTCTACTATGAGTGCGAGTTGGTGAGCGACTTGCAGGCTATTGTCGTAGTTTCAGCTTTTCTTCTTGTGTCTCCCGCATATATTTCCCCAGGTTAGTTCATTGAGTTGTGGCCTTTTGTGTCCAGCTCAGATTCTCTAACTGACGAGGGATGTCTATGAGCGTTACTTCCTCCGCGCACGAACATATTGAAGGATTGGATGTTTCTAGCAACGAAACCGGAGTCGCCATTTTTTTGGCGCACCCAGATAGCGCTGAAAGAAGCAGGCGTAACAGGCCTATAGCTCAAGAGCGGTTGTTAGCTACAGTATCTCCAATTTTGTTTTCAATCATCTTACTCACTCTTTGGGTATTAATCACCCTGCCTGGTGGCATCTCAAAAGTCATGTTGCCAGCGCCTCTGGATGTCTGGTCCAGTCTGGTAATGGGATTGCAGAGCGGCTTATTTGCCGGAAGCGCCTTAACGACTATACAGGAGAGTGTCGTAGGATTTTTGCTAGCATTGATCATCGTTTTGCCATTAGGGATAGGCATAGCGAAATCGCGATTGTTAGCAGTAACAGTGCAGCCTTATCTAGCAGCGGGACAAGCGATCCCCGCAATGGTCATTGCGCCGCTCCTGTTTTTCTGGCTTGGGTATGGAATTGTGCCGAACATTGTTTTATGTACGCTGGTTGTTTTATTCCCCATGGTAATTACCACCGCCTTTGGATTTCAGAGCATAGATCGTTCCATAGTAGAGGCGGCGCGAGTTGAAGGTGCGGGTTTTTGGCCCTTGCTCTGGCGTATTGAGTATCCCATGGCCTTACCAGCCTTATTAACAGCGGTCCGGACCGGCCTTACGCTCTCGATAGTAGGGGCGTTAGTAGGAGAGTTTGTCAGTGGTGGGGATAGTGGGCTGGGAGGGCTTATATTGCAAGCAAAGAGCCAGTTTGATCTTCCTTTAATGTTCGCAGCCCTGGTAATATTAGGCATACTGGCGACCCTTTACTATGTTTTTTCAGGAGTGCTCATGCGTATTGCCGACAGAGTTTATTAGAGAGATGCCAGCAGGATCAAAAACTGCTGGCCTTCGTTTTTTTTTTAGATGGAGAATCGAATTTAATGGTAAGTCGTCAACAGCCATCGAAGCCCTGGTTATTTTTGTTTATTCTGATAGCGTTACTGCTAGTTGTAAGTGCCTGTGGAAGTGACACCAGCGCAACAGGGACACAAACAGGATCTGGCAAGCAGCTTACAAACGTCACAATTGGACTTGGTTATATTCCAGATGTTCAATTTGCCCCCTTTTATGTCGCGCAAAGCAAAGGATATTATAAAGACGCGGGGCTGAACGTCACCTTTAATCATGGAATTGTCAACGATCTTATAGGCTCCCTCGTTGCGGGAAAAAACGATTTTGTTTTTGGTGGTGGGGATGAAGAGCTTGTAGCCAGAAGCAAGAACATAGACGTGCGGAACGTCGGAACCGTTTTTCAAAAATATCCAGCCAGTCTGATTGTACCGGAAGCCTCCTCGATCAAAAAGCTAGGAGATATAAAAGGGCATACAATAGGGATTCCGGGGCCGTATGGAGCTAATTACGTTGGTTTATTAGCCTTATTGCACGCCGCGAACCTCTCGCAGACAGACGTAAAAATTCAATCCATAGGATTCACACAAGTCGCGGCCCTGGTAAGCAACAAAGTAGATGCAGTTGTAGGGTATTCCAATAACGAACCATTGCAATTGAAAAGGCAGGGATTTAAAGTACGGACCTTTAACGTTTCAGATTATCAGCCCTTGATTTCCAACGGGATCATCACCACAAACGGCACCTGGGGCAAGAACCCTGACATGGTAAAGCGTTTTGTCCAGGCAACCTTAAAGGGAGTGCAGGAAGTGATAAACAATCCGGATGAGGGAGTAAGTGTCAGTCAGAGCTACGTCAAAACATTGACCGACAAAAACAAAGCTCTAGAGATATTAAACGCCACAATTCTGCTGTGGAAAAGCGCCAAGGAACCGGGATACAACGATCCCCAAGCGTGGGAGTCCATGAGCAAATTTCTATTAGATCAGAAAATTATTCCAGCGTCCCCAGACTTGACCAAAGCCTACACGAATGACGCCCTAAAGTAGTCAAAATTCCCCAAGGAAAAGCCCTCTGGATGATATTCCAGAGGGCTTTTCCTTGTGAGTGGTCGTGACTAAGAGCTTATATACTCAAGAGTTATAAACAGCCACAGTTTTAATCTTAAGAGGAGAGCCAGCATCGGAACCGATGCCGAAAGTTCCAGTAGAATTATTCAGATCGCTAGCGTAGCCAATACTCTGTCCATTGACATAGAAATTGATGTTACCGCCTTGGACAACGAAAGAGAGAGTAACTGGACCCGAGATCGACTGTCCAGAGGAAACATTCGTGATCTGGGTGCCAGGGCCATCACCTCTATAGTCAAAAGCAGTGAAACTATTAGCATTCGTTACTTGTATAGCCGATCCACTTTTATGCGAAGAGTCGGAACTATGGAGAGTCACAGCAGCAGATGAAGCGGTATCCAACTGGATCTCCACCGTGTAACTGGCAGGGAGGGACTGACCATTAGGAAGTTTATCTAAAAACAACCCGGAGATGCTTTGACTGATACTGCTGCCCCCAGTGAGTGTTGTTCCATCGCTAGAGCAGTTTGCCTGAGTACCACCGATACTTGTCCAGGTAGCGCCGCGTTTATCGCACGGTCCGATGGAATCGGTTGCATAGATTTCAGAGCCGACCCCAGGAGCTTTTGGGCTTAGAGTAAGTGGAGAAAGGGTCTTTTCCTGGGGTGGAGTTGTTGGTTTGGCTGGAACCGCTGTAGGCGGAGCAGTTGTTGGAGTTGGTGTAGGAACCGAAATCGTAGGTTTTGGAGTAGCAGGTTGTTTTGTAGCAGAAGTTTGAGCCACAGTCTGCCCTTTAGATTGACTATTTGAATCGTTGTGGATCAAGAAAGGGAGAGACACGCCAGTAATAATGAAGACAGCGACAATCGCAACCGTAACCTTTAGCCATGTATGGATCTTATTATTTGAACGTCTAAAGATTGAAGGAGAGACAGCAGGATGTATTATCGCTGGTGATAAAGGCGTCTCAGATAGGGGTAGATGGTCGGGATCGGTAGTAGCCGAGGGCCTGGGAGTAGTAGGGACCTCAGCCTTAGCCTCATTTCTCAGGACCACTTTCACAGGTGCAGGTTCGGAGGGTGGTGGTGTTGAAATTGGGGGAGTCAGCGTCGTAGGAGGAGTAACCGCCTGAGTGCGCTCGCCGCCCTCATAAACCGCAGTTTTCAGAGCCGCCGCAAAATCCTCAGCAGAAGAATAGCGATCGTTCGGATTTTTCGCGATCGCCTTCATAATCACCGCCTCAATCGCAGGAGAGATCAAGGGATTGATAGCCGAGATAGAAGGGGGTTGTTCCATCATATGTTTGATCGCGATTGCCACAGGAGTAGCGCCCGTAAAGGGGAGGCGACCGGTCAACATCTGATAGAGAACGATACCCAGGGAATAGATATCGGTACGCTGATCTATAGGAACCGCATTTGCCTGTTCGGGAGAAAGATACTCAGGGGTACCGATCACCGTACCGGCGGAAGTCAGAGCCGTAAGAGTCTCGGCCTTCAGTTCGGAAGTGCCCTTAATCATTTTCGCCAGGCCGAAATCAGCAAGGAGGACGCGGCCATCGGAATGGAAAAGGATATTGCCGGGTTTAAGATCGCGGTGGATAATACCGGATGTATGGGCATAGGTAAGAGCGGAGGCAGCCTGTTCAATAATAGGTAGAGCCTCTTGAACGGACAGATGTCCGCGCCGTTCGAGAACATCGCGAAGAGTACCGCCATTCACATAGGGCATAACCAGATATGCAAGCTGGCCTTCCTCCTCGCCATACTCATAGATTGGCATAATATTCACATGATCGAGAGCCGCAATCGCATCGGCCTCGCGTCGGAAGCGGGCAAGGAACTCAGAGCGAGACTCGCTATCGAGGGGCATGCCGGGCATAAGAACCTTAACCGCGACAGCTCGTCGGGGGCGAGATTGTTGAGCTAAATAGACCGCGCCCATACCGCCACGGCCAAGCAGGCTTTGGAGGGTACAGGTCCCAAGAGTTTTTCCGAGAAGTTCGTTGCTGTCAATAACCACACTCGTCATCGGTCTCCCAAAATAGATAATTCTACGTTACTAAAAAAGACATCGGCCCGAAATTTTTATAAAGCGCTCAAAAGTGAGCAAAAGATGTGCGTTGAAGAAAGTAACCGGGGACAAGCAACAGCCATGAACAGACCACATTGTGAAGAAACGCAACATTCCAGAACATCGCGTTTCATTTAATGCTAGATGTAGTAGAGAGTTCCCAGTCACAGATTTATATCATCATCATAACGCATTTAGCGTGACTACTCAAGCAAAAACGTTGTGAAATAGCCAATAAGAAACCTATTTTATCAAGCATTGGAATATACTGGCATATAAAGATCCCAAATTAACAGAGTAGATAACAAGGTCAGAGGAGAGGATAGTACAAGGGGCTCCTCCATTTTGGTTGACAATTCAAGTTATGGCTGTTATCCTTAAAAAAAGTAACAATAGCATAGAGAAATGTACGCGTTGACCGAAAGCAGTATGAGGAGAGTATCCACCAGCGATCCGGTGAATGGTGAGAGGCCGGTTGGAAATTATACCTCAGAACCCCTTCGTGAGCGGCTGACCGAAGAAAGTCCGACAAAAGAGAAGAGCAGATTTAGGACCTGTTGGGCAAGTAGGTTCAGGCGGGTGGTTCCCGCGCAATGAATATCGCCGAAGAAGTGGTCACAGATGCTTCGTCACAAAGGAGTGAAGGAGAAAGCGTAGTAGCAAGTAGTGGCAAACCGGGTGGTACCACGGGAGTCTTGACTCTCGTCCCTTGGAGGGGCGAGGGTTTTTTGTTTTTCTGAGCATATTCTAGAGGGGAGAGTTTTATGGAAAAAACCTCAGTCTCGATTGTCAACGTAACCAGTTACACTGGCTTAGAGCTTATCCGTTTGCTATCTCAGCATCCTGTATTTAAGATCAGCTCAGTCACTGGTCGGAGTGCAGTGGGAAAGAGCCTGCGAGATGTTTTTCCCCAGCTTCAGGATAGTTCAGGAACATTGGAGATAGTAGAAGAGCCAGGGGACTCGGAACTAGCATTTGTTTGTTTGCCGCATGCAGCAGCAGCCGAATCTGTTATAGCCTTATTGAAGAGAGGAATAAAAGTTGTAGACCTCTCAGCGGATTTCCGATTGCGAGACGCAGTCATTTATCAAGAATGGTACAAGCATGAACATCCTGCTCCAGAGTTATTAAAGACAGCCGTGTATGGGCTTTGTGAACGTTATCGTAAGGAGATAGTAGAGGCGCAACTGGTCGCGAATCCGGGGTGTCACGCCAGCGCCGCGATCCTGGCCTTGTTACCTGCATTAAGCGAGGGATTTATAGAGCCAGCGCCGATCATTGATAGTAAGACAGGAATTAGTGGGGCGGGAAGGGGAGCAAAGTTAGAGTCGCTTTACGCCGAAGTCAACGAGGATACAAGCGCGTATGGATTAGGGGGTCATCGTCATCTGCCAGAGATAGTTCAGGAGTTAGATGCTGGAGCGATAGTAGGGGGGCATCGTATAAAGGAACCGTCACGTGTAACATTTGTGCCTCATTTAGTTCCCATGACCAGAGGAATATTAGCAACCTGTTACGCGGATCTACGGATTGAATTATCGACCGAAGACGTACAAGAAAAGTATCGGGAGTATTATAAGAGTGAGGCGTTTATTCATATTGTAGAGGAGCCGCCGCACACAAAATGGAGTTATGGAAGTAACCACGTTTTTATATATCCATCCGTTGATATCAGAACAAAGAGGCTTATAGTTGTAGTTGGCCTGGACAATCTCATTAAAGGGGCATCGGGGCAAGCGATACAGAACGGGAACCTTATGATGGGTTTACCGGAGGCAAGTGGGCTTATATCTCGAGGAATATATCCGTAAAAAATCATCAAAACATAAAAGTGTTACGCGAAAGCGTTTTTCATAGATTGAGAGAGAGGTTTGTGATTGATGTCAATTGTATTTGCAATGACCACAACTGGAGAAGAGGTTCGCGAGCAAAATCTTATTGCAGAAGTATTGCGGGAAGCATCGCCATATATTGATTTTTTAAAAGGCAAGACGCTCGTGATAAAATTAGGTGGGAGCACATTGGAGCATCAGCGGCAGGTTTTAGAGAACATCATCTGGTTAAAAACGCTGGGTGTGCACATGGTACTTGTTCATGGAGGAGGGCCATATATAAACGAGTGGCTTCAGCGACTGAATATTCCCACGCGTTTTGAAAATGGTCTCAGGGTAACAGACGCTCCCACCTTAAACGTCGTGCGAATGGTTTTATCGGGTCAAGTAAATCAAGGGTTAGTTTCAATGGCCTCCCAGATGGGAGGGAAAGCGGTCGGTTTAAGTGGAATAGATGGTGGGATGGTTCAGGCGCACATCGCAGACCCAGCGTTGGGGTATGTAGGAGAGATTGACAAAGTAGATCCGGCATTAATTCATCAATGTTTAGAAAAGGAATACATACCGATAATCTCACCGTTGGGGCAGGATCTTGAAGGGAACTGCCTGAACATCAACGCTGATCTAGTAGCTGCGCATATTGCGGGAGCGCTAGATGCAGAAAAGCTCATCTTCCTAAGTAATGTTAGTGGGATTTGTCGGCCCGATGGATCATTGATTCAACGTTTAACTGAGCAGGAAGCCCTTGATCTTATAGAAGATGGAGTGATACATGGGGGTATGATTCCAAAAGTGACTGCCTGTTTAGACGCCTTATTGGCCGTGCCGAGAATTCACATACTTGATGGTCGAGTGCCACATGTACTGTTACGGGAATTATTTACCGATAATGGTGCTGGCACCATGATTGTTCGCAACAAAAAAGTGTAGATCCGGAGGATTACGCTTTACAAGCCTTTTTTGCGGGGATTTTTCATGAAGAAACGAGTTGAGCGCCTGCGTGGTATGTATGATGCCTTACCTGAAGCATATCAGCAGCAGCGCTGGCTGACCGACCGCCTGAGCAGATATATGGCTCAGGCGGGTTTTGCATTAGTTGACACACCGTTATTAGAGCGGAGCGATTTATTTCTCGCCAGTTTTGGACAGGAGCTTTGGCAGAACCTGTATGCGTTTCGACTGCATCAAAGAGATCTTTGCCTGAGACCGGAGTATACAGCCTCGATCTGTCGTCTGTATCTAGATCATTATCAGCAGCAGCCTTTGCCGTTACGATTTCAGTATGCTGGACCGATTTTTCGTTATGAAGAGCCGGGGCGTGAGCGGTATCGTCAGCACACGCAACTGGGAGTAGAGATATTTGGTGGTCAGATAGAAGAGGCGGATGCCGAACTGCTTCAGATGGCCTGTGATGTGCTGGAACAGCTTCGGATTTCAGATTATCGGTTAGAACTGGGTCATATAGGAGTAGCCAGTGGCTTTATTAGTCGTTTGAACCTGGATGATCAAGCGGCTCGTCTGTTATTACGTTTAATGGAGCAGATCAGCCGTTCGGGAGAAGGGGAATTGCAGGCGCAGAAGCGTTTGGAGGAGCTGTACCCGTCGGTTGTATCGGGAGAGCAGTCAGTTAAAGGGCAGTTCACAGAGACAGAAACCGGGCTAGTTAGGACATTACTAAATGGACTTAGTATCTCATTTGGGGATGCAGATGATCGGCGAGTAGTAGTAGAGCGCTTTTTATGGAAGATGGGAAGGGCAGAGCAGAGAAGACAGATTTTGGATGCGCTAGAATTTCTCAAAGAGCTGCACGCCGTATCAGGGCCCCCGCCTGAAGTTTTTCAATCGCTCAGAGAATTATTAGAACGTTACAGTTTGGACGCAGAACCATTATTAGAGCTAGAGCGTCTCGTAGAGATCATTGAGCAGAGCGGGGTGCCGAGAGAGAAAATTATCTTGAATCTATCATTGGGGAGAGGGGTCAGCTATTATACTGGTCTAGTTTTTGAGATTCATGCATCGGATAGTAAAGGGAATGAAACGCAGCTTTGTGGAGGTGGGCGCTACGATCGACTGATGAGAGCTGTAGGGAGTGAGAGAGACGTACGTGCCTGTGGATTTGCATTCAGATTGGAGAGGCTAATCGCCCTTATTCCTCAAGATGAGCTGCCGGTTGTTTCCGCCCCAACAGGGCTAGTAGTACCAGTCAAAGCTCAAGAGTTTGCCTATGCGCTTCAGGTAGCGCGTAGACTGAGGACTCAGGGGATCGCAATTGAGCTAGATATCTCAGGGCATAGCGTAGGGGAAAGCTTAAAACGAGCCATAACAAGGCGGATACCCTATGCATTGATCGTAGGAGAGAGTGAGAAGCGTGATCGGACTGTAACGTTAAGAGATCTAGAGAACGGAGAAGAGAGCATCTTAGCCCTTGAAGGACTTCAGGGATATTTTGTCAGGGAGGAGCGGTAAGATAGTGATACATCAACCGAGACCAGAGCTCAGGCTAGCGTTACCGGGTAAAGGGGCACTGGAGACAACCACCTCGACTTTTCTAGCGGAGTGTGGTTTAAAGGTCAGCCGTAGTAATCCCCGGCAGTATCTCGCGAGAATGCATAGTTTGCCGAATCTAGAGGTCGTCTTTCAACGGGCTGCCGACATACCTGCTCTAGTCCAAGATGGGGACGCCATTCTTGGAATTACCGGATATGATATTTTAGCGGAGCACCGGGGATATGGGGACGAGGATTTTGAAGACGAAGACAGAGACGAAGAACTAATCGTCGTAGAGAGGAATCTAGGGTATGGAGCCTGCCGGTTGGCGATCGCAGTGCCAGAAACCTGGATTGACGTAAACACCAGCGCGGATCTATGGCATCTCGCGGGCTATTATCAGAGCAGTAGGGGGCGTGGACTGAGGATCGCAACCAAGTATCCATTGCTTGTAAACCAATTTTTGCGGAAGCATGGGATCACGCACTGCAAAATCGTCTCGCCGCATGGAGCATTAGAGGCAGCGCCATTAACGAACACAGCAGACCTGATCGTTGATCTCACCGAGACAGGGACAACGCTGCGTGAGAACCGTCTGAAATTGTTGGATGATGGTGTTGTTTTACGTTCGCAAGCCTGTCTGGTAGCGAACGCGCGACTGCTCAAAGAGAACCCTGAGGCCTTAAATATCACGACAACCATGCTGGAATTAATGGAAGCCCGGACGCAAGCGCGCAATCGGTCGATGTTGACCGCATACATGCAAGGTGAAAGTATGGAAGCAATGCAGCAGGTATGTGGGCAATTGAACGCGAGATTAAAGCCACTGGTGTCTGGATTTGTTTTAAGAGCCTTGCTTGCGGAGCAGAGCGAGGTAGAAGAGCAGGCCAATTACACCATCTCCGGGTTAGTAAACGCCGGCAATGATGCGGCGAGCGAGCTTTTAAGCTTAATAGCGGTTTTACGTAGTGCAGGGGCTGTTCACATCAACGTCACCCCATTGACCTATCGTTTTGGGGAAGAGTCAATGAGCGTGAGAGCTTTAAGAGAAAGACTAAAGAGGTTGTCGTGAGCGACCTGATCGTTTTTGACCTGGATGGAGTGATAACCAGTGAAGAGGCGTACTGGGACTCGGCAGGTTTGACCCTGCATGAGCTATTATACAGCCCGCATTACTGGAATATCCAGGATCGGCCAGAGCAAGAGAGATACGTGCCTGCCTCTACAGCTCAAGAAGCGCATCAGTGGAGTCGGCAAGTTTTTCCAATGGACCAGATTCAAGCGTTAAAAGGCAGAGCAATCAACTCCAACTGGGACACCTGTTATGGAGCCGTGTGCCTGCGTCTGATAGATCTGCTGGCGCTTGTGCCTGCACCTAATGAATTGACGCCGTTGCGTCCGTGGGATAGTGAGTGGATCGCGCGATTTCGCTCTCAACTGGCAAGCGTCGGATTGCAGGAGAAACAGAGACAGGCCAGAGGTTTTAATCTTCTGGAATCGCCTGTATTTCAGGGGTATGTTGGATTGGATCTGATTAACCGTTTGGACATTTACGCAAGCCAGGTGCTTGGACGAGCGATAGAAAATGTCTTTGTGCGGACCAGTCCTTTTTGGTCCTTCTGTCGATCCATATTTCAGGAGTGGTATCTTGGGGATCAGCTTTATCAAGAGACTTATGGAAAGATAGTAGGGCAGTCGGGAAAGCCGGGCTGTATTCACTTTGACAGCCTTTTACTCCCAGCGGAGCGAGTAGGAAGCGTCCTGGAACGATTAAAAGCCCAGGGATACACCTTGGGAGTAGCGACTGGCCGAGTGCGTCAGGAAGCCATAATCCCATTGAAGGAACATAGTTTGCTTTCTTACTTTGATCCCGAGCATATTTCAACCTACACCGAAGTAGAACAAGCAGAGCGGATATTGAGAGATCGAGGGGATCAAAAATTACTCAGCAAACCGAACCGATTCCCTTTCCTGTTCGCAGTAGAGCATAATTATCAAATAGCATGGGAGCGGAAGCCCCGAGCGTATCAGGGGCGCTTTATCGCTATTGGAGACGCTACAAGCGACATCTTGAGTGCGAGGGAAGCAGGAGGGTTAACGATCGCCGTTCTCACAGGCGCGCATACACCTGAGGCGAGAGCTTTATTGGAGCGGAGCGAGCCCGACTTTCTGATTCAGAATATAGAAGAGCTGCCAGAACTACTTCTGAAGCTTGATTCCTTAACTACCATTCAGAAAACGCAATTTACAGAGTTGTCCAAAGCAGAGCGACTATTGCATCGGTGGTTCTGGCGGCACATGCACCTAAATGTAGATAGTGTACGTCTAGTCCCAAGAGCCGTTTCACTGAACTCATTTAATGGATTTTATCGAGTGGGTGGAGAAGAATACTTTTTCAAGACGCATATAGAAGAGCAAGGGAAGCTTACAGAGTATTATCACGCAGAGCAGCTTTATCAAGCTGGTTACAACATCGTACGGCCATTGAAGATCCTGCACGAAGAAGGGAGGCAAATGGTCGTTTACCCCGTCATACACTGGCCAGTCATGTTTGATCTAATGTGGTCGCAAGAGAGAGGAGAGATCAGTGTTTTCAGCCAGGACGAACTAATTGAAGCGGAGCGGAAAGAGTGTCATCGTCTTTTAGAGTTGTATCGTGAGTCAGCCAGGATGATCTCGGCTGAGGAGCACGCACAGGCACCGATCCATCAACTTTTCTGGCATCGGCTGGCGGGGGAACGTTTCAACGTTTTTTACCGGAACCAACGAATGTATTTGCCTGGAGGGGAAGCGAGCGAAGCGTTTGAAGACCTCTTACATTATCATTGGATTATTAACGGAGAGCACCAGAAGCAGACATTAGGAGAACTTATAGAGCGAGGGAGAGACGTATTAGATCCCAGGAGGTCAGCGACAGCCGTAGTGGGTCATGGAGACGCGCATTTTGGCAATGTCTTTTTGGAAAAAGGTCATAAGTATCTTTACTTTGATCCTGCCTTTGCAGGTAAGCACGACGTATTATTAGACATCATAAAGCCGTTATATCATAATATCTTTGCCAGTTGGATGTATTTTCCCAAAGAGATTGTCAGTAATTTTCATATAGCCATAAATATTCATAATAATATTGTGATAGTAGAGCATAGTTATCAACTTGCCCCAATAAGAAAAGCGCTTTTAGAAGTGAAGGAGCAGCATTTACTAGAACCGCTCCTAAAGTGGCTTCGGGATGGCCGAGAGCTGCCGGAAGACTGGGAAGAACGTTTGAGGCTAGCTTTACTTTGTTGTCCGTTATTGACAATCAACCTGCTGGATAGGAAGAGATTGCCAGTATCAATAAGCTGGTTAGGGTTGACGCAAGCCGTACAGTTAGGGAATAGAGGCATCGAGCCCTGGAGAGAGAAAAAATGATAGCGATTGTAGATTATGGTGCGGGAAACATGCACAGCATTGCCAGAGCATTAGAGGTAGTTGGGGCCAACGTACGTGTAACCGATCAAGCCGATCTCGTGCGGGAAGCGCAAGCAGTAGTATTGCCGGGAGTTGGCTCGGGTGGAGCGGCGATGAAGCAAATGAAGCAGCATAGATTGGACGAAGAGATTCAACAGGCCACCGAAAATGGGAAGCCTTTTCTAGGGATTTGCTTAGGAATGCAACTACTAGCGGATCGGCATGCGGAGGGAGAGGTAGACGGATTGAAGTTATTTCGGGGAGAGGTACGAAAGATACCTCCTGGGCCGAAAATTCCCGAGATGGGATGGAATCAAGTGCGTCCGACACGAGCAGACCTGCCAATGTTTGCCAATATTGATGAGGGGGCCTATTTTTACTTTGCTCACTCCTATTATGTAGAACCAGGAAATCAAGATGGTGTTGCAGGACTGACGGATTATGGACAGTCTTATTGTAGCGCGATTGTCACGCAACGGGTATGGGGCACACAATTTCACCCGGAGAAGAGTGGAGAGGTAGGTCTCCAACTCCTGAGAAACTTTGTGAACTGGGTTAAGGAAGCCGATTTATGAAAGTCATACCAGCAATTGATATAAAAGATGGGCAATGTGTGCGTTTATTTCAGGGAGATTACAATCAAGTTACAACCTATGATCCTAATCCCGTGAATGTAGCGAAGCGCTGGGAGGCAGCCGGGGCAGAGTGGTTACATCTTGTAGATCTGGATGGAGCAAAGGTGGGTCAGCCCATCAATTTGGATCTGATAGGTAGAATAAAGAGAGCCACCTCAATGCGGATAGAGCTCGGAGGTGGGATTCGGAAGATAGAACAGATAGAGCAACTCATTCATTTGGGAATAGAGAGAGTCATTTTAGGGACCGTCGCCATTACAGATCGTCAGGTTTTAGACAAGGCAATTGAGTGGTGGGGGGAGCGAATAGTCGTTGGATTAGATGCGCGAAATGGGTTAGTAGCGATAGCCGGGTGGAGAGAGACCTCAGAAGTACAAGCGACCGATCTAGCTAGAGAGCTTACAGAGGCAGGAGTGCAACGATTTATTTACACCGACATCGTGCGGGATGGAGCCATGAGGGGACCGAATTTAGATGCATTGCGAGAGATGCAACGTGCCACCAGTAGTGCGTTAATCGCATCGGGTGGAGTAAGCAAAATAGAAGATCTCAGAGAGCTAGTAGCCCTAGGTGTTGAGGGTGTGATAGTTGGCAAAGCCATTTACACAGGTGATATTGATCTTGCCTTTGCTCTACAAGAGTTGGGAAAGGTGTAAAAGGAATGCTCACCAAAAGAATAATTCCCTGTTTGGACGTAACAGGGGGAAGAGTTGTCAAAGGCATCAACTTCACAGATCTGCGGGATGCAGGAGACCCTGTAGAGATGGCAGCCTTCTACAGTAGTGAAGGAGCGGACGAGCTGGTTTTTCTAGATATAACCGCATCCAGCGATGGTCGGTCGACCATGCTAGATGTTGTAAGAAGGACAGCAGAGCAAGTATTTATCCCATTCACCGTAGGAGGAGGTATTCGGAAAGTTGAAGATATTCGAGCGACCCTGGGAGCTGGAGCGGACAAGACCTCGTTAAATACAGCGGCTGTGAAGAACCCGGAGCTGATTCGAGCGGGATCGGAACAATTTGGAGCGCAATGTATCGTTCTAGCAATTGACGCTCGTGCCAATCAGTTATTCCCCAGTGGTTATGAAGTTTTCATTCATGGAGGGAGGACAGAGACGGGACTGGACGTACTAGAATGGGTGGAGCGGGGAGTGGATCTAGGAGCGGGCGAAATCTTATTAACGAGCATGGATCGGGATGGGACAAAGAGTGGGTATGATCTGGAACTGACCCAAAAAGTATGTAGAGCAGTAAACGTCCCAGTTATTGCATCGGGAGGAGTTGGGGAGATCGAACATTTTTATCAGGGCCTGACAGAAGGGAAAGCAGATGCAGTGCTAGCCGCCTCAGTTTTTCATTTTGGGCAATTTCGGGTGGGGGACGTGAAAGCAAATTTACAGACGAGAGGAGTAGTCATACGACCATGTTAAAGTTTGATCGGCAGAGTCTTATTCCCGCAGTCATCATTGATAGCATCACCAATGAAGTGCTCATGGTAGCATTTATGAACGAAGAAGCGTTCCAGAGAACCAGAGAGACGGGTTACACGCACTTTTATAGTAGATCGCGTAATGAACTTTGGCGAAAAGGGCAGCAATCGGGAAATGTACAAGAAGTCAAAGACATTTTTGTAAACTGTGAAGAGAACAGCCTGCTCATTCGGATTGTACAGCATGGTGGAGCGGCCTGTCATACTGGACATAGAAGCTGTTACTATCGCAAGTTGCTGTCGGATGGAAATTATGAAGAGATCGCTGAGCAAGTATTTGATCCTAAAGAAGTGTATGGGAAAAAAACGGAACGCCAGGAAAGGGATCAAAGGCAGATCAACGATCATGACAATAAAAGTCTACAGCTAGAGGACTTGATGAGGCGTTTATATACTGTATACCTTTATTTACGTGATAATGATCGAACAGAAGTATCCAGTACATCAAAACTGCTGCATACAAGTACAAAGCAGTTTTTAGTAAAAAGGTTAGGAGATGAGCTTCAAGAGCTTGCTGGCGTACAGAGTGGAGAACATATACATACAGGGAAAGAGCAAGATACAATTCTGGAAGGTCATCAGGTAGGATACTGGCTATTTTTGATAGCAGCCATATCACAGCTAAGCTACGAAGATTTTACTCCTCATGCCTCGCTTTTCAGTGGATATACAGATAACGAGATTGACGAGAGCGAGGTCCAGTCGAGGCAGGACTGCATTCACATGTTGCAATC
>CAXTTV010000043.1:25217-28375 GCA_964247295.1 uncultured Ktedonobacteraceae bacterium
ATTGCAAGGTTTGCATCTAGGATTTGCCTTAATTGGGCGGGGCTGCGCAATCAGCCATGTTGGCCCTCTCGCGCCGACACAGTATGATCTTGAGCAGATGAAAAGCAAGGGATGGCTGGAGTAGGTATTCGGGCTGGAAGCTTCATTTAGTAAAAGAGGCTGAACCTTACAGGCCTTTCCGTTTGTCTGCCAGCCTGGTCAGAGCACTCTGATAGAGAGGGAGGGCCGCAATTTTCGCCTGCTCAATCTGGATACGGTGATACATCCAATCAAACTTAGCCTGAACGTAATCAGCGTTCCAGCCATTTTGGGAAATATCCATGCGATCCAAAAACAGAGTTACATTCACCTCAAGGAAACTCAGGCTATCAGCGGCTTGTACCCAGTTAGCCTCATGCCAGCCGCCGATCTCGTGAGCGCGTACAAGGGCAGCAACCTTATTCACAAGCAATTTAGGAGCTTGCTGTTCTCGTAAAAAAGAGCTTACAAAGCGAGCTGATCGCTGGGAGTGAGCTTGGTTATAAACAGGATCATCTGGTCCAAGAGAGGGGTTTATTTCAGGGCTATCGGGGCCAGGAAAAGCCCGTTCCATATCGTGGGTAACAGAAGCAATCAGCATCGCCTCAGAAGCATCGGGATGTATTTGTTGGAGCCAGCTTTCCGTTTTTAGCAGGTGTTCAGCATTACCATATTTACTGGACACCCAATTGCGAGCCTGATCGAGTAAATTGCTCATACATATATTCCCTTTTTTATCAATTATTAGAAGCCATAAGCAAGGGAGAGACATCAATAGACTGGGAGCCTCTCCCTTGTCTGTAAAGTTAAGGAGCCTTACTCAGGATAATTTCAAGTTTATACTGCTCTAATTTCTTTGAAGAGTCAGGAGCAATCTTCTCGCGATACGTGTCCGGATCATCAGTAGGGACAGGTTCCTCAGCGAGAAGCAGAGCATCGGCCAGAACTTCAGACGTAATCAGCTCCTCATATTTTGCGAGTAGGCCAATCAACTCGGAACTGGTATACAACCTCAGATGGATATGATCCTCAATATTCAAATTTGCCTTTTTGCGCATATCCTGGATATAGTGTGTAAGATCGCGGACCAGACCTTCCTCGCGGAGCTGGGGAGTAATCGTCGTCTCAAGAGCAGCGATATAGCCATATTCCTCAGCAGTCACAAAGCCTGGGCGGGCCGTCGCGACAGCCTCGATCTCCTCAGAGCTGAGGACCAGTTCTTGACCGGCAATCGTCAGAGAGACCTTACCCGTCTCAAACAGTTGTTTAGCAGCCTGTTGAGATTGATGGGCATCGAAAGCTTTCACCGTCTGGAGGATTTTCTGAACCAGAGGGCCGTGTTTTGGTCCAAGGATCTTCACCTGAGGTTTCAGTGTATAACCGAGCATATCACTATCATCCTCAATCAAAGCTAATTGCTTGATATTCAACTCCTCCAGGACCTGATCTTTCAAGCGAGTGATCGCCGTAGCCTCCTCCGAATTTGTCACACGGACATAAAGGGCATTCAGAGGCTGGCGGACCTTAATTTGAGCTTTTTCACGAGCGGCGCGACCAAGGCCAACCACTCGCATAACCAGATGTGTTTCGCGAGTGAGCTTCTCATCGATCTGAGCTATATTGACCGTAGGCCAGTCGCAGAGATGGACACTGGCAGGAGCCTGTTCATCGACATTATGGACCAGATTTTGATAGAGCTCCTCTGCCATAAAAGGCATAAAGGGAGCGAGTAATGTAACTAGAGTTGTCAGCCCCTCATACAGAGTCAAGTAGGCAGAGATCTTATCATTATCGAGATCAGATTTCCAGATGCGTTCGCGGCTGCGTCTCAAGTACCAGTTGGACAAGTCATCAAGAAACGCCTGGATAGTCGCAGCAGGTTTAACCGTATCGTATTGTTCCAGGCCCTGAGTCACAGAGCGTATTGTAAGCTGGAGTTCCGAGAGAATCCAGCGATCCAGTTCAGAACGTTCGGAAGTGGGTAGGGAATGCTCTTTAGGATTGAAGCCATCGATATTTGCGTAAGTTACAAAGAACCAGTAGACGTTCCAGATTTTATCGAGTGAGCGTCGGACCAGCATCCATTTTTCGCTGAGACGGACAGGCAGACCAGATTGGGCAGACCTCTCCATATCCTCCTGGGAAGGGATTTTGGGAAAGCTAAGATTTTGTTCAGGGACATGGTTCGAATAGAGCCAGCGCATAGTATCAGAGCCCACGCGGTCGGCGGCTTCATCGAAAACCACCAGATTTCCCTTAGACTTATGCATAGGAGTAGCGTCCTCGCCCATCAGAGTAGCGAAGCCTAAAAGAGTCTCGAAGGGAGCGCGATTTTCCAAAACCGTACTCATCACCAGCATAGAATAGAACCAGTTGCGGAACTGACCTGGAAAAGACTCAGTTACAAAGTCAGCGGGGAACCATTCCTGCCAGTAGGAGTGGTTAGTCAGGTAGTGGAGAGTTGAATAAGGAACGATGCCGGCATCAAGCCAGGGGTTACCGACATCCTTAATCCGAGAAATCTCACTGCCACAATCTTTACAAGAGATCTTAATCTCATCGACCCATGGACGGTGGGGAGTTTGACCCTCGAACCTTTCCCAGCCGGAAACAGCGCGTTCCTGAAGCTCCTCCTTACTCCCGATCACCTCAAAGGTCCCGCAGGAAGGGCAATCGAAGATTGGTAGAGCCAGGCCCCAGTAGCGTTTTTTAGAGATCATCCAATCGTCCATATTGCGGAGCCAGTCCATCTCGCGATCGAAGCCGAAGGCAGGAATCCAGGTGATCCCTTTCACCGTCTCCATAATCTCATAGCGAAGTTCCTGCATCGAGATAAACCACTCATCGACCAACCTGAAGATCAGCTCAGTTTTGCAGCGCCAGCAGGTAGGGTAGCGATGCTTATAATTTTGAGTTCTGTAAAGGAAGCCTTTTTGCGCGAGATTATCAGAGATCTGTTGAGGAACCTCAGAGACCTGGAGGCCACTCAGCCAATCGAAGCCATTGATATAGACCCCGAACTCATCGACAGGTGCAATAACCGCGAGATCATACTCCTTAGAGAGACCAAAGTCCTCGCGTCCACAGCCGGGAGCGATATGAACAATGCCAGTACCTTCAGAAGCATTAGCCTCTTTCCA
>CAXTTV010000044.1:0-28347 GCA_964247295.1 uncultured Ktedonobacteraceae bacterium
AGACGGCTTAAAAAAGAGAATGAAATAGCCCTGGATAGAACGCGGTAGAAGGGATAGATTGGGATTGCGGCGTGGCTCTCTGCCCAGTAACTGATGAAACGCGCCGCGACTCTATATAAAAAAATCAAAAACCTGTGTTAAAGAAGAATATGGTTACTTTACAAACTGGCATTGCTTTAACATAAAGACAGTCAATCTGGTAGTCTCAGGCGGCTTTTTGAGGAGGCGAGCAATCTCAGAGACTGTCCGGCGACCATCGATTAAAGCGAACACAGCACGCTCCTCACGAGGAAGATCGTGCATGAGCACGCCTTCCTTGAGCCTGCCAAACTCGGTACGTTGCAACGATACATTCTCGTCTGGTTTATACATATACGTGGGAAAATGCTCTTCCCATTGAGAAGCGGAACTGGTAGAAAGGTTCTCCACCAAAAGAGCATCTTCGGACTCCAGGTCCGCCGGAATGGGAGTTAAAAGTCCTGGCTCGGTCGAGGTAGAAGCTTCAGTGGTCTCCAATCGCCAGATCAAAGACTCAACCTGATGTAACCATTTTAAGGCCTTCTCCCCCTGAGCAGACCGCATGTGTGATCCATCCCACCAATCGATGCGACAATCCCTTAATGAGCCATGAAGTAGAAGCAGGCTCCCCTGCCAGGAAGGGTCTGGCTGATTATTTGAGAAGGGACCGACGCGCAGCATACCGCTTGCGCCAGCCACACTTAGAAGTTGCAAAAGCGTTATCAGGTTTTTGCTATACATAGCACCACAACTCGCATCCTTTCCACCCTTGATAGCTAACCCAAACATGCGAAAATTATAATAAGGATTCGGCCACAGCCTCTAACTGCTCCGCTCCCAACTCCAGATGTTCACCAGCCCCCTGAAACTGTTGAGCTATATCTTGAGCACTCTCCATAGCTCCGTTTAATTGATCCAGTGTAGTATCGTTCTTCATACCATCAGCCATCGCAACACTTACCTGCCTTATCTGCAATAGAAGCTGACGTAGATCCTGCACCGCGTTCAGATACTGCTGATCCTGGGCCATGGGATGTATCGCCTGCTGGATAAGTTTCTGGCGAACCAGCCCCCGAGCACTTAGTTGAACAATTAGATCGCTGTCGCGGATAATCGTCTGCCGCCGAATAGAGATTCTCCGACTGGCTCCCGTGAGGATCAGCACACCGGTATTGTGTTCCTGAGCCATCCGCTGGGCATTAAGGGCAAAGCTCTGTACCTCTCTGGTTGTATACCTGATCTGACGCGTTGCTCTACGAATCCGACGAGTAATCGGTAGCGCGACGATGGTCGCGATCAACACGACCAGGACAATGGTGGCCAGTACCAATAACCAGACACTCCGCCCCATGAAAAGCACTGGATCTTTATTGATGGAAACAAAGGTTTGCAACCAATAACGCAATTGCCAGTCTGGTAGATCTTGTTCAACCATCATTACATCCTGACCTCTATTTAAGAGAGGCCGGGACCGATCCTGCGGTTCCAGTCCCGCCTGTACTCGTCCATCCAGATGCAAATCGCTGACAAGGCTTCGTAGAGAGATAATAGTCAGTACAACTCTTCCCTCTCCCGTAGAAAGAGGAGCTGCGATCGCCACCCAGCCTCCCGGTATCCGACTATCCTCGGTTCGCACTGCTGAAGCTATAGGCAGATGCTCATTCACAACCTGGGAAACGAGCGTCTCCAATGGCTGTGGGTTGGCAAGTCTATCCAGCCGATTATTATCCACGGTTGAGGCTGAAGTACTGCTTATCAGAACTCGACCGTTCTGTACAACCGACCAGGACATGGAGGCTGGCTCTTCCTGCTGACAAAACTGCAACATCGCCTGTGCCGTTTCAGGATCGCGGTCAAGCTGCGCTACCAAAGGGCTCCGGGCCAACTTCTCTACCTGCTCCTGGTGAGCAACGAGTACCGTATGCAACATATGTGCCTGTACGCTGGCCTGCGCCAGCAGCATCTGGCGATCCTGTTCATAGTGATTCTGGCCCGAAGGATCTCCCAGAAACCATACAAATAGCATCATAGATAACAGAGCGGTGAGAATGAGCGCAAACAGAAAACGCGCTTTGAGACCTATGCCAGTCCGACGCCATAATTTTCTCATCGGGAGCACCTGTCGCGCTCTATCGTCATCCGAGACATATATTTTTGAACCAAATTGTTGATATTCCATTTACACTCATTTTACTTATAACTAAAACAAGCAGGGAGCTATCAACGAGCCTCATAAGCCCTCACACTCTCTGCCGAACCCTGTACATCACTTTTTTATATGCAGGTAAGAACATCTAAACGGGTACAACACCTATGGAAATAGTAAAGATAGAAATATACGTATTCTATGTTTTATTGGTGAAGATAACGTTAAAAGAAGCAAAAGTGTTGTGGGGATTTCTTAACCAAAAATAGTTGGAGAAGCATTTGCATAACAAAGGCCCGTTCTCTCAATCTATAGAGAACGGGCTTCTTTTTTACATTCTCTTTCCGCTTTTAATAGGTTGGGGCGTCGGACTCTACCGGGCTGACCATCACCGACTGTAGAAGATGGCCGCTGAACGCGTGAGAATGTTCATTGATGCGCAACGTGAATACATCACCGCGCGGGGTAATTTTCTCTACCTGAACCAGGGCACCGGGAACTAATCCCTGAGCATCAAAATAACGCAGCATATCCGAGTCATCATCGCTTACTCTGCGCACAACTACCTGCTGACCCACCTGGATTGAAGCTAGCGGCTGCGTTGGAATTAAGACCACAACACCAGTTTTACTGGGAATGGGATCTCCATGAGGATCGACCGTAGGATGACCCAGCAGAGCATCCATCCTGGCTTCAAAAGCCTCTGAGATCACGTGCTCAAGCCGCTCGGCTTCCGCATCTACCTCATCAAGTGGGAAACCCATTATCTGTACCAGATATAGCTCTAACAAACGATGATGACGGACCAGCTCGGCGGCGGCGGCCTCACCCTCAGGTGTCAGCTCCACACCGTAGTATGGAATATGACGAATATAGCCTTTCTCAGCCAACGATTTGAACAGTTGTGTTACAGTAGCATCGCTTAGTTGCCCGTTGGGCTCCAACGCCTGAAGACGCTCGCGCATCTGCGAGGTCGTAATCTTCTCACTGCGCTCTCGCAATTTATAACAAATCTTTAAACAATCAACGGCGCGGATTGGCAGAGCCCGTAGATCGTGCTCAAGAGGCATACCTGATTCTCCTCAACTGAACATGAGCAAATCAACTTTGCAGAAAGAGCGTATCATCATAAGCATGCCATGTCAACTCAAAGTCGGCTATTACACTATAAAACAGGCAACTAACCCGATGCTCCCCATTGATAGAAACGGAAATCCAAATTATATGAATATAATGGAGAAATATGTCTTCTTTTTTAGCCAGAAGAGAGGAGAAACTCGATGCGGGAACAAACAGAGTTGGATACGGTTTTACAATGGATTGATACCCACCGCGATGAGGCGATCGCTGATCTCCAACGCTATTGTCAGCAGCCAAGCATTGCGGCACAGAACCAGGGAATGATCGAGATGGCGGCGATGGTCAAGGCTGGTCTGGAAGATCTTAATGCTCAGATCTTAGAGGTCAAAACTCCACAGTTTCCGGTCCTGGTTGGAAGATTAAACGGTCACGGCTCTCGCCGCCTGGCTATCTATAACCACTATGATGTTCAGCCACCTGAGCCCCTGGAAGAGTGGACCAGCCCACCGTTCGCGGCGGAGATCCGTGATGGTAAACTATTTGCCCGAGGGTGCGCCGATAATAAAGGCAATCTGGTGGCGCGCATGTGGGCGGTTCGGGCCTGGCAGCACGCTGCTCGGAATCTTCCTTGCTCGGTTACTTTTCTTTTCGAGGGCGAAGAGGAGATTGGCAGCCCGAGTCTGGCGGGCTTCGCGACTGAACATACGGATCTTATCCAGGCGGATGGTTGCCTCTGGGAAACCGGCTACCGCAATGATGATGAGGCTCCCTATATTTATGCTGGTGTGAAGGGTCTGCTCTACGTTGAGCTTCGGGTCCGCACCGTTGCCTACGATCTTCACTCCAGCATGGCCCCCATCGCTCCAAACGCGGCCTGGAGGCTATTAGAGGCGCTTGAGAGCCTGCGCAAGCCCGACGGCCAGGTGAAGATTCCTCACTTCTATGACGCGGTACGCCAGCCGACTGAGGCCGAACGCGAACTGATGCACAGGCATCCCATTGATCTGGTCGGGCTAAAAAAACGGCTTCAGACGGATCGCCTGCTGGGCCAGAAGGATCAGCCTGGGACGATGACCGAGCACCTCCTCTTTTCGCCAACCTGCAATATCTGCGGGATTGAGAGCGGCTATAATGGACCCGGATCTAAAACGGTTCTGCCCGCGACCGCAAAGGCAAAGTTAGATTTCCGGCTGGTGTCGGATCAAGATCCAAATGAGATCCTGACCCATTTGAAGGCCTATCTTTTGGAACAGGGCTTTGATGATATTGAGGTGGTAGTAATGGAGGGATCGGAGCTGCCAGCTCAAAGCCCAATTGAGACCCCTCTGGTAGGAGCCCTGGCCCGGTCCGCGCGAACCGTCTACAATGCTGATCCGGCTATCTATCCCCGCATCGAGGGAACTGGCCCTATGGAACAGCTCTGCCAACGCCACGGTCTCGCTGCTGTCGGTGGGGCAGGCATTGGCTACTCGGACTCCCGTATTCACGCGCCCAACGAGAATATCCGCGTCGATGACTTTATTCTGGGCATCAAACATGTCGCGGCCCTGCTCTCTGAATTTAGCGATTCTCAGAACGAGACCGCCAGATAAAGCCTCTATTGGAAAATAGGGAATGGGGACCTCACAACATCTCGAAGAGCAAACAAGCGACTCTGCTGGGAAATGGAAGAAACGGGGACATCAGAGGGAGGTGGGGCTTCGTAGATCGGGTCACGTGTGGACCCGTGACCCGATCTACCTGCCATGGCAAAGGTGGTGGGACTTTCCCTGCAGAGTCGCAAGCTACTGCCCTACATAGCTTGCTTACGGAGGAAAGGAGCCTCCCATCTTCGTCCCGTACGCTTTTTCGAAGCGAAAGATTAGAGCCTGTCCTCAGGTTCCTCCAGGTCATCTGAATCCTCAGAATCATCAAGAATAAGGGGATCTTCCTTCAAAAATGTGTTTTGATCGTGAACCAGCAACCACTCATCATCCACATGGGAAAAGATCAGATTCAAGTAATACTGACGGTCAAAAGGCTCTCCGTCCGGGGTAAGATCGTGATATTGCACCAATAGGAGAGCCAGACCCATCTCATCGGTCTCAATGGTGCGTAACACCGCTGCCTCCAGCCGCCAATCAGGATCGGCAAACCACTCCCGGTTCATCTTCGCTACTGCCTCGTATCCCTGAATGAAAGTGCCATTCGGCATAATCAGAGAAAGCTCCTCATCGTGAGAGATCGTCGAAAGATACAGATCCAGATCCCGCTGCTCAATCGCGTATAGATGCGTCTGTAACGTCTGTGAAAAATCCATGTCAGTTCCTCCCAACAATATGGATACCAGGGCTTTCTTTATCTATTCTCTCCCTCTCCTGAAAAGCAGGAATACCGAATGCTAGCGAATTCTAAGATGCTGTGGCACATCCGTCACAATCACTCCAAAGCGCCTCAGCAAAGCCGTCTTCAAACGGAAAGCCGTCTGGTTATGCAGCAGGAACTCCCACCAGTGAGCCACCACAAACTCTGGAAGGATCACCGTAAGGGTCTGGTCAGCATAGATCTCCTGAACCGCGTCAATATAGGCCAGCAGTGGCCGCAGAAGGGAACGATAGGGAGAATCGATAATGACCAGTTGAGTTTTCTCGTCCTCCGCTAGATGCGCCTGAAGCTGGTTCCATTGATCCCGCAATCGCTCCACATCATGTGAGTCAATCGACACATGAGCCGCCACCACATTCGGGGAGATTGAGCGCGCGTAGGCGAGACTCTGAACAGAAGCGCGATCCAGCTCTGAGATCGGCACAATAAAGCGGTGATGAATCGCATCCGAGTGCGTCGGCAGCTTTGACTCCGGCTTCCCCAATGAGATATTGGTCACGACAAATTCTGGACGGAAGAATAACGCTACCTTCAGGCGGAACATAATCGGGTTCTTAATGAAACGACCAAGCACAGAAGCCACCGCGATCTCTGGTAACACAACCGTCACAATATCGGTCTCAGAGATACTCTGTATCTCATCAATATATGCCAGGATCGAGGCCACCAGACTTCTCTTACGAGGGTGAACAATCTTCAAAGGCACCTTTTCCGCCTCGGTTAGCGTCTGTTGCCAGCGATCCCAATCCTCTTGCAACCGAGACGAGCGAGCTTCATTTGTGGCGATATGAAAAACAATCACCTCCGATGTAATTGAGCGCGCATAGGCTACACATTGTTTGAACGACTCATTTACCTCAGCAATAGGGATCGCTAGCCGATGCTCGATCTCGCGCGAGTGCGTTGGCAGATCAGTGGTACGCTCCCGCTCCACCCGCATATAATGCGAATGAATACCCATGAACAAAACCACCAGGATCGGGATGAGTAACACTACCAGCCAGGCTCCTTCCAGGAACTTGGTCGAGGCAATCACAATTACGACCACTAGAGTGACTATTGCTCCCAGGCCATTGATAATCATACTTTGCAGCCAGCGAGGATTCTGCGAACGCAACCGCCACCAGTGCCGTACCATCCCGCCTTGCGAGAGCGTAAATGACAGAAACACTCCGACGGCATATAAGTTAATCAGATTAGTGGTATCGCCCTTAAAAACAACGAGTAGCAAAACAGCCATCACAGCTAAAAAGAAAATTCCCGTTGTAAAGGCTAGCCGGTCTCCTCTGAACGCGAACTGATGCGGTAAAAAATTATCGCGAGCCAGCAATGAGGCTAGTCGTGGAAAATCCGCGTAACTGGTGTTGGCCGCCAATGTAAGAATCAGTAGGGTCGCTACCTGAAACACTGGATACATAAAGAAAAAGGGGCTCCCCTGAAACACATTCTGAGCAATCTGACCAATGACCGTTGGATTACCACCTGGGTATGCTTCAATATGGTATGAGGTCGCTAGTAAACTGGTCCCAATAAATAGTGTTCCTAAAATGACGGCCATCCAGGTCAAGGTTACGGCGGCGTTGCGCGTCTCAGGTTTTTTAAATGCTGGCACACCATTAGAGATTGCTTCCACTCCAGTCATCGCTGAACAACCGGCGGCAAATGACTTCAAGATCAGAAAAACTGAGAGGCCCTCGGTCGCCTGAATATAACGGTACTGCCCAAACAACGGCTGATGGTTAATCACAAAGGCCCGGATCAGACCAATCAAGATCATAAAGAGCGCGCTCACTATAAATAGATATGTTGGGATTGCGAAAATTGATCCAGACTCCCGCACTCCTCGCAAGTTGACAATGGTAATGAGTACTACTAAAGCTACATCAATCGCGACAATCAGAGTGCGATCGCTTAGCGAAGGAAAGAGCGTGACCAGCGCCGCTACTCCAGCCGAGACGCTCACCGCAACCGTCAGAATGTAGTCAATCATCAGTGAGGCAGCCGCGATCAGCCCAGGCATCGTTCCTAAATTGTCTTTCGCGACGATGTAGGAGCCACCACCATTTGGATAGGCAGGGATTGTCTGCCGGTATGATAAAGCGACAATCGCCAATAGGACAACGATTGCCAGGGTTATAAACAAGGCATGGTACAGGTTCCCCGATCCAGCCACAACCAGAGTCGCGAGAATCGCCTCCGTCGCATAGGCTACCGAGGAGATGGCGTCCGAGGAGAGGACTGCCAGGGCCTTAAATTTTGTCAGGCGCTCATTCTCGGATGCCGCCGTCGCGATCGGGCGACCAATAAAAAAGCGCCGGAGGGCATAACTGATCCGTTCACTCCGTGTGGACGGTGCATTTGCCGCGTCGGTCGCCTCTAAGATGCCATCATTTACTCGCCGAAAGGCTCGCTTTGTCGGTTGAACAAAAATCACCCGATCCTCACCGGGCCGCGTCCCCTTACGGATCTCCCGCCGCACTAACAAGGTGGGATCTTCCCGAGGTACCGCTCGTTCCTGTATACGTTGCGCATCAAACTTATCATTCTGTGAAGGCTCTCTCGTATCAGCCATGGTCAATTATCCTTTTCCACAAATACAGAAGTATGAACCGGGAAAGCTATCCTTGTACTTTCTAGCTTACCATAGTAAACAGATAGTGACACTACAATGCAACGTTGAAGGTTTCAATTAAAGTTACGTATTGTATTTCCAGGACAATTGTAAAAAATGGGTCGCCTTGGGAAACATGAGTATCTTTCTCGGTATGGTCGTTGTCGTTGTCGTTGTCGTTGGGGAATTTTGCCTGGCACGTATCGTTGTGCTCCCACGGCTGATCATAACCTCTGATCCTTCAATGGCGCAACGTGCCGATGATCTCTTACGAGCATTATCTATAAACGGCATTTACAAAGGTGTTGTAGGTTGTTTGGGAAATTATTTGTGGCTGCAATGGTTCTTCTTCCTTCCCTGGCTGCTCTCTTCTCCTATACTGCTTTGGGGGCAGATCACGGTGACGGTTCTATACCTGGTGGTCTGGGCTCCCACTGCCTTGAAGAGTTCTCGCGATGAAAAGTATCTGGGCGGCACAAAGACTGGCTGGCCCTGGAAAAAAGTTGAGGTCGCGGGATGAGGGAACTGATTCTCCTAATTAACCATAGCAGTCCGATACCACCATACGAACAGATCAATCTACAATTTCGTACCCTGATTGCCTTAGGGCAACTGGTTCCGGGGCAGCAGCTCCCCTCAGTCCGTCAGCTTGCACGTGATCTGGATGTGGCCCCCAATACGATTGTACGAGCCTACAATGAGCTTGAACATGATGGCTGGGTTGTAACCTCAGCTCGAAAAGGGGTGAAGGTTGCACAAAAGCCATCTACTTTCTCGAAAGAAGAGCGGCGAAACCAGATCACATCTGCTGTGACCAACCTGCTTATCAATGCTCATCAACTCGATATGAGTATTGATGAAGTACACGTAGAGATAGATTGGCAACAGCAACAATTTAATGATCGGGAGAAGAAAGCCACTACACGATGATGCTTCCCTGGAGATCCTATTGTGATGGGCATAGGATGGATCTCCAGGGAAGCACTTACCCAAAAGTATAGTAAATTGGTGAAGTAATAGTTATTTCTACTACTCTTTTGAAAAAATCGGTGCAAACCCTTGACAGATGGGAAAAGAGATGTTACAAATTAATCAACAACTGCATATCGAAAAAGCGTTGACAGGAAAAGTAACGGATCACGCTTACACCCAGAGAGCGGGCAGATGGTGGAAAGCCCGATGTAAGAAACCGTGAATAAGACCTGAAAGCTGCAAGAAGAAATCGCTCCCGAGCATCGCTGCTCTGGCCGCGAAAGTAGACCTTTGCCGGATGCCACCGTGACAGGGCTAGAGTATGTTAGTACTCGAAAAGGTCAGAGCTGCGAAGCGCTGGCGAACAAAGGTGGTACCACGAGAGCCTTATTTAAAAATAACCGCTCTTCGTCCTTTACTAAGAGGATGAAGGGCGTTTTTGTTTGCCTAAAAAACATCCTCACCTATCAAGTAAAAAAGAACTTTCAGGAAGGATATAGAGTATGTGCCCAGAATGTGAAGCCCAGATTACATTATCTACTGGAACAATGGTTGGCGAGCTCGTCTACTGCCCGGATTGTGGGGCTGAGCTGGAGGTACTCGATCTGGAACCACCAACTCTGGCTCTGGCTCCCGAGGTGGAAGAGGATTGGGGAGAATAATCATGCAGACACCTCTCATCGGGCTTCTGGCCTCGCGCATCCGCGTGGAAGAGAAGCTTTTAATCGAGGCCCTCAAGCGACGAGGCGTGAACTATGACGTGATTGATGATAGCGAGCTTGCTTTTGATCTGGCTTCTCCTTCTGAAAAGTGGCGACGATATCAGGCGATCTTTAGTCGGGGAATGAGCCAGTCGCGCGCGATGGCGGTCGGGGCAGTTCTGGAATATTGGGGGCTACCGGTCTTTAATTCATTCGCGGTCGAGACACTCTGCAATGATAAGTTGCTCACGACACTGGCTCTTTTACGAGCTGGCGTGCCAACACCACGCACGATGCTCGCTTTTGAGCGCGAACAGGCTGTACAGGCCATTGAAGATCTGGGCTATCCCGCAGTGCTGAAGCCGGTGACCGGCTCCTGGGGTCGCCTGCTGGCAAGAATTAATGATCGCGATGCCGCTGAAGCGGTCCTGGAACATCAAGAGACGTTGGGTTCATATCAACACCATATTCATTATATTCAGGAGTATGTGCGTAAGCCCGCAAGAGATATCCGGGCCTTTGTGATCGGCGATCGGACGGTCTGCGCGATCTATCGCCAGAGCGAACACTGGATTACGAATACTGCCCGAGGGGCCACAACAAGCAATTGCCCTGTGACGCCCGAGCTGGATCAGCTCTGCTTGAGAGCCGCTCAGGCGGTTGATGGCGGCATCCTGGCAATCGATGTTCTTGAGGACGAGGAGCGCGGCTATCTGGTAAATGAGATTAACGCAACGATGGAGTTCCGCAATAGCATTGAGCCAACTGGTGTGGATATCCCTGGTGAGATGGTGGCCTATGTGCTTAGTCAAATTCGCCAACGAGAGGCGGTGCTTGGATGAGCACACTGTTACGCACGGCTATCGTTGGTGGCTCCGGCTATACCGGCGGTGAGCTTGCAAGGCTGCTCTTATTCCATCCAAGGATCGAACTGGTACAGGTCGCTTCGAGTAGCCACGCCGGTCAATATCTTTATAGTACCCACCCAAATCTGCGTAAGCTTTCAGATATAAGATACTGTCATCCCGATGATATAGCAAGAACTGATATATTATTCCTTTGTCTGCCACATGGAGCTTCAGCTAAACAAATGGCACGATTTCAGGATCTGGCCCCGCTGGTGGTTGATCTTTCGGCGGACTTTCGACTACGCTCTCCTGATCTCTACCGTCGCTGGTATGGACAGGATCACCCACGGCCAGATCTTCTACACACTGCGGTTTATGGTTTGCCTGAACTCCACCGGCGCGAGTTGGCTGAGTCCCGCCTGATCAGTGGGACGGGTTGTATGGCGACAGCTTCAATCTTGGGACTGGCTCCCCTTTTTCAAGCCGGGTTGGTGGATAACCATATGCCGGTTGTGGTAGAGGCGAAGGTTGGATCTTCGGCAGCCGGGGCGACTCCCACCCCTGGCAGCCACCACCCGGAGCGCAGTGGCTCGGTTCGATCTTTCCAACCCACCGGCCATCGCCATACAGCCGAGCTGATCCAGGAACTGGGTCTTTTGACGGGTGAACCACTTACTCAACCAATATCTTTCTCCGCAACTTCGATTGAGATGGTTCGTGGCATTCTGATCACTGCTCATATCTATATGAAAGACAAAATTGAGGAGAAGCTGCTCTGGCGCGTCTATCGCGAGGCGTACCGCGACGAACCGTTCATTCGCCTGGTGAAGGAGCGCAATGGCATCTATCGCTATCCTGAACCTAAGATTCTGGCCGGCTCCAATTATTGCGATATTGGATTTGAGCTGGATCGGGAGCAGAACCGTGTGGTGGTGATGGCGGCCCTGGACAATCTGATGAAGGGGGCGGCAGGCAACGCGCTCCAAAGTACTAATATCGCTTGCGGCTGGAATGAGACCACGGGGCTAGAGTTTCCAGGCCTTCACCCAATCTAAAAGGAGGAGAAAGACGATGACTTTGGTAGTAAAGATCGGGGGCAGCAGCGGCTCGCTGACTACAGCTCTGCTCGATGAGATAGCAACAACAGTCACGGCCAACGAGCGCCTGGTTCTGGTCCATGGAGGCTCTGATCTCACCAATAGATTGGCAGAGCAATTAGGGCAGCCGGTCCGAACGTTGACTGCCCCAAATGGGATGACCAGCCGCTACACTGATCCCGAGACTTTGCGAACCTATGCAATGGCGGTGGCCGGCCAGATCAACACCGAGATTGTAGCCGGACTGCAACAGCGTGGAGTCAATGCACTGGGCCTCGCGGGCGTGGATGGACGATTACTGGTAGCTCGGAGGAAAGAAGCGATCCGAACGATCCGAGAGGATCATCGGGTCCAGATTGTACGCGATGACTATACAGGCCAGATCGAAGCGGTAAACGCACACCTGTTAGGACAACTATTAGATCTGGGCTATACACCGGTGGTGGCTCCCCTGGCCCTGGGAACCGCAGGAGAACGCCTGAATGTCGATGGCGATCGCGCGGCGGCAGCAATTGCGGGAGCTCTTCAGGCGGAACGACTGGTGATCTTGACCAATGTTCCAGGTCTGCTGAGAGATCCAGGTGATCCCACAACTTTGATCCCAAGGATCGCTTTCAATCAGATGGAAGAGTTTCAAAATTACGCTCAAGGACGGATGCGCAAAAAGCTTCAGGGCGCGCGCGAGGCTCTGGCTGCCGGGGTTCAGCAGGTTCTGATCGGGCGGGGTTCTTTACGGGCTGTTCTGTCAGGCACGGGCACTCGAATTGAGCATGATCGCATTCTAGTAGAAGGAGGAGTTTCCCGATGATTACCACAACGACAAATGAAATTGTCGAGCTTCAAGAGAATAGCTATACCAGCGGTGTCTATGGCAAACGCCATCTCGCCCTGGTGCGCGGCCAGGGAGCTCTGCTCTGGGATGCCGATGGACGCGAGTATGTCGATTGCGCGGGCGGACACGGAGTCGCGAATATCGGGCATGGGCGCGTGGAGATCGCCGAGGCCCTCGCGGATCAGGCACGTCGCTTGATAACCTGCCCTGAAATCTTTTACAATGACCGTCGGGCCGAACTACTGACGCGATTGGCCCAGATCACTCCCGTCGGGCTAGACCACTTTTTCCTTTGCAATAGTGGAACAGAAGCAGTTGAGGGCGCGTTAAAGTTCGCTCGCCTGGCGACCGGTCGCACGAATATTCTGGCGACGCTTCGCGGTTTTCATGGTCGTACGATGGGAGCCCTCTCAGCCACCTGGGAACGCGCTTATCGAGAGCCCTTCGCGCCACTGGTGCCAGGGATCAGCCATCTGCGCTTTAACGATCTGGCGGCGGCGGAGGCTGGCATCAATGAGGAAACGGCGGCGGTCTTGATCGAACTGGTCCAGGGCGAGGGAGGGGTCCACCCGGCGACTCAAGAGTATGTGAGCGGTCTGGCCCGGCTCTGTCACGATCGGGGCGCACTCTTGATCATAGATGAGGTGCAGACCGGTTTTGGGCGCACCGGCTCGATGTTCGCCTGCGAGCACTATGAACTTGAACCGGATATCCTGTGTATGGCAAAGGCCATAGCTGGTGGGGTACCGATGGGCGCGATCGCCCTGGGCCCACGAGTCATGGAAAGTGACCGCATCACCCGAGGCGCTCATGGCAGCACCTTTGGGGGCAATCCCCTGGCCTGCGCCGCCGCTCTGGCAACTCTGGAGATTCTTGAGCGCGAAGGGCTCCCGGCCAGAGCCGCGCGTCTGGGAGACGAAGCCCTTCAGAGACTACGACAGATAGAGAGTCCACTTATTCGCGAAGTTCGCGGACAAGGCTTACTACTAGGCATCGAGCTTCGTCAGCGAGCTCAGCCCTACCTCGAAGCCTTACTGGATCGAGGTATTCTGGCTCTACCGGCTGGCCCAAACGTGCTTCGTCTGCTGCCACCCCTGGTAATTACCGAAGATCAACTTGATCACGTCATCACTACGCTTGAAGAGCTGCTGACTGGAAATCAAAATCATCCAACTATTGACACCTCCCTCTCAACAACCCGTCTTAAGAGTATGTCAACAGAACAGGATGAGATACAACTCCTGCAACGAATGCTTGAGATACCCAGCCTCTCCAGGCAAGAGCGCGCACTCGCTAGCTTTCTGGCGCAACAGGGCCAGGATCTCGGACTGGAGACAGAGATCGATGCGGTGGGGAGCCTGATCGCGACAGCCCTCCCAGCCACACCTGAGCATCAGCAATACGATCCAATCATTCTGCTGGGACATATGGATACCGTTCCGGGCAAGATTCCTGTGAGAATTGAGAACGGTCTGCTCTATGGACGGGGGGCCGTTGATGCCAAAGGACCACTGGCCGCCTTTCTCTGTGCGACCGCCAGATTAAGCGGATTAGGAAAGCTACAACGGCCAATCATTGTCATCGGCGCGGTTGAGGAGGAGGCCGCTACCTCGCGCGGGGCGAGAGCAGTTGTCGATCGCTATCGACCAGCGGCCTGCATCATCGGAGAACCCAGCAGTAGCCGGGCAGTTACCCTTGGTTACAAAGGCCGTCTGCTACTGGAATATCGCTTAGAGCAAGAGGTCAGTCATAGCGCCGGCCCCCGATCGGGCATAGGGGAATATGCCTCCAACTTCTGGCAAAAGATCCGCACACAGGCGGATGAGTGGAACCGTGAGCATGCCGATAACTCAACGTTCGCGGCCCTGCTCCCCTCGTTGCGTGAGATCGTCAGCGAACATGATGGGTTGTACGAACGAGTTCGATGTAGTATTGGCTATCGCCTGCCACCAAGTTACGATACGGCGGCCCTACGGAGTTGGCTAGAGGAGCTGGCGGCCACCGACGGGGCGATCCTTCGCTTCAGTGGAGAGGAGGAAGCCTTTCAATCACCACGCACCACTCAACTGGCCCGCACCTTTACAAAGGCGATCCGGCAGACCGGTTCACAGCCCAGCTTTAAGCTCAAGACCGGGACTTCAGATATGAATGTTGTCGGTCCCCATTGGGGCAACACGATTGTCGCCTATGGGCCGGGCGATTCCAGTCTTGACCACACACCCAATGAACACATCGAGATCAGCGAGTATCTACATGCGATCGAGGTACTGGAACTGGTACTAAGCGAGCTCGCGGAGAGCAATGAGGAAAGACCATGAGAAGCCTTGCGATTCTAGACTCAACACTGCGAGAGGGAGAGCAGTTCTCTGGTGCCTACTTCTCTCTGGAGCAACGGCTCACGATTGCACACAGGCTCTCGGAGATCGGCGTGGAGTATATCGAGTTACCATCACCTGGGGCTTCGCCGGAGACACGCACCGCGATTGAGCAGATCTGCGCCCTTAACCTGCGCAGTCAGATCCTGACACATGTACGCTGCGTCGCCGAGGATGTTCAAGCCGCACTGGAAACACCAGTTGATGGGATCAACCTGTTCTATGGGACCTCTCATGAGCTGCGCAGCTACAGTCATGGACGGCAGGTGGATCGGATTATTGAAGAGGCGATCCCTTTGATCCAGCAGATCAGAGCCGCCGGACGCTATGTTCGCTTTTCGGCTGAGGACGCCTTTCGCAGCGATCTGGTAGATCTTCTGACCGTCTTTGATGCTGTGGTTGCTGCTGGCGTCCAGAGGATCGGCCTGCCCGACACTGTAGGGATTGCCACACCTCGTCAGGTTGAGCAGACAATCGGTCTCTTTAAAAGACGTTATCCGCAGATTGGAATCGAGTTTCATGGGCACAACGATACCGGCTGCGCCATCGCCAATACCGTTGCCGCGATGGAAAGTGGAGCTGATTGCCTGGACACCACTATTTTGGGGATCGGTGAACGCAATGGGATCACCTCTTTAAGTGGATTGATAGCCCAGCTCTATATTCATTATCCCGAAAGACTTGCTTCCTATCATCTGCCAGGGATCGTGGGGCTAGATCAGTATGTGGCCGGCTGCCTGAATCTGGCGATCCCCTTTAACTCGCCGATCAGTGCTCCTAATGCTTTCACGCATCGGGCCGGCATTCATACCAAAGCCGTTCTTAATCATCCTGGCAGCTACGAGATCCTCGATCCCGATGACTTTGGACTACAACGGCATGTGGATCTGGGCTCACGGTACACCGGTCGCCATGCCGTTGCCCAGCGGGTCAGTGTACTGGGTCTGGAAGCTGTGGGTGAAGAAGTTCAACTTCTCACCAGCGCACTTAAAGCTCAAGCGGAGCAACGCTCTCTCAATCAACAAGAAGTAGATGAGTTTATTCAATCCTGGTATCACCAGAGAAGGAGTCTGCAATGGGAACGCTAGCCGAGGAAATTTTTAGTCGTAAGCTTGGTCGCCGGGTCACACCAGGCGAGATCGTCGTTGTCGAGGTTGATCATGTAATGAGTCACGACACTACAACTCCACTGGCAATTCAGGCATTCCGTAGATTAGCCCCTCTGACTGGTGGGCGCGTCTTCAATAAAGAACGAGCACATATCGTTTTTGATCATATTATTCCCGCATCTACAATCGCCGCTGCCGGACTACAGCGCGATGTGCGAGGGTTTGCGCGTGAACAGGATATCACTATTCTTCAGGAAGGGATCTGCCATCAGGTGATGCCGGAAAAAGGCTTTGTGATCCCAGGTGATATTATTGTTGGGGCCGATAGCCATACCTGTACCTATGGCGCTTTGGGAGCCTTTGCAACTGGGATGGGCTCGACCGATATCGGCGTTGCGTATGCCACGGGGCGAAGCTGGTTCCGCATTCCTGAGACAATCAATGTTCGTCTGGAAGGCGAGCTACCACCAGGGGTTTTCGCTAAAGATGTCACGTTGGAAATTGTGCGCCATCTGGGCGTCGATGGGGCTAACTACCGGGCCATCGAGTATACGGGCGGTCTGATAGAACGGCTCTCCGTCAGTGAACGACTGACCTTCTGCAATATGGCGATCGAAATGGGTGGCAAGGCCGGGCTGATCGCGGCTGATGAGACTACACGATCCTGGCTGCAAGGCCGGACAGAACGCGAATATCCAATGCTGGCCGCGCACAACCCCGAATACGCGCAGATCGTAGAGATAGATGTAAGCAACCTGACTCCTTTGATCGCCTGCCCCCCAGATGTGGACAATGTGGTATCAATAGAACAGGTAGAGGACATTAAAATAGATCAAGTTTTTCTGGGAACCTGCACCAACGGGCGGCTAGATGATCTGGCGATCGCGGCAGGGATTCTTCAGGGAAAATCTATTCATCCGGATACTCGGATGGTTGTGATCCCAGCCTCACGCGAAATCTTTTTGGAGGCCACCCGCCTGGGTTATATGGAGACCTTTATGCTTGCCGGTGCCATGATCGGCAATCCCGGCTGTGGCCCCTGTATCGGTCGGCATAATGGTGTGCTGGCCGCTGGTGAACGCGCGCTTACTACAATGAACCGGAACTTCACCGGACGCATGGGCGACCCCACCGCAGAAATTTATCTTGGCAGCCCCGCGACCGTCGCGGCAACTGCTCTGACCGGCCATATTACTGATCCTCGTCAGTATCTCTAAAGGAGAAGCCACCATGGGACGTATCTGGATGCTTGGAGATAATATCAATACCGATGTAATTATCCCCGGACGCTACAATGTCACGACCGATCGCAGTCAACTGGCCCGACACTGCCTTTGTGAGATCCGACCAGACTTCGCAGCCGAGGTGCAACCGGGCGATATTCTTCTCGCCGGCCACAATTTTGGCTGTGGTTCCTCACGCGAGCATGCTCCAGCCTCTATCCAGGCCAGCGGGATTAAAGTGGTGATCGCGCGCAGCTTCGCCAGAATCTTTTACCGCAACGCGATTAATATCGGTCTGCCCGTTCTGATCTGTGACGAGGCTTCGCTTGCCAGCTCCGATGGTCAGCAGATGGAGGTAAATCTCCAATCCGGTGAGCTTCATAACCTGACTACCGGGCAGAAATTTAAGGCTGAACCACTAACACCTTTTGTGGAAAAGATTGTGATGGCCGGGGGTATCATCAACTATATTGAACAGCGAGGGACGCTGGAATGATCTCTCCCTCTCATCTGCATCATCCTCCGCGCGTCTGTGTGATCGCGGGGGATGATGCGGCCCCTGAGGTGGTACACCCAACTCTCACACTTCTGCGCCGTCTGGCTCCTGAGATTACGTTTCATGAGGCCCCCTGTGGACGCGTAGCTCAGGAGCTGTTTGGCACGCCCTTTCCAGAATCGACAAAGAGGGAGATCGATGAGACCGACTGCACCCTGTTTGGGGCTAGCGGCGGACCAAGCCGGGCGATCCTCTGGTATCTACGCTGGACAAAAGATACTTGCGTTAATCTACGACCAATCCGCTGGCAACCCGGATATCAGAGCCCGATGCGTCACCCCGAGCGGATCGACTACCTGATTGTCCGCGATAATCTGGAGGGAATGTATCCACCACGCGAGGGTCGAGTTCAGGAGCTGAGCTCGTTAGCCAGCAGCGACAAATGGTGGCTGCCCCCACCTGTCGAGCAACAGGGTAGCTATGCCTTAAAGGTCTGTACCGATGCTCAGGCGCGAAGAGTCGCGACGGTGGCCTGTGAGATCGCCCTGACTCGTAAGGCTCAGGGATATCCAGGGCGCATCACACTCGGAGCGAAATACTCGATTCTGCCTCAGACCGATGGACGCTTCCGAGAGATTATGCGAGCAGAGGTTGAGCAACACCCCGAACTGGGCTATCAGGAATTTCTGATTGATGATCTGGCGCGGAGAATGATCGCCGAACCAGAATCTCTGGACGTTGTTGTGCTTGGAAACGAGCATGGAGATATCCTTGCGGATGCAGCCGCCGGGACCATCGGCGGCCTGGGGCTGGCTCCCAGTGCCTGCTATGGACCGGACTATGCCTACTTTGAACCAGTTCATGGCTCCGCGCCCGATCTGGCAGGCAAAGGGGTGATTAACCCAACCGCAACCCTGCTCACAGGAGCCTTGCTGCTACGCTACCTCAACCATTCGGATAAAGCCGATCACCTTGAGGCAGCAATTACCCAGACATATCAGGCTGAAAAAAACCTTACGGTCGATCAGGGAGGGCAGGCAAGCACAGAAAGCTTTATACAGCAGATCGCTGATCTACTGTAGCCAAAAAAGATCCCTCGGATATTGTCCCAGGGATCTTTAACAACTTAGAAAGGTTTCCGCCCCATTGTCGTCAGGTAGAAACTAATCGCGCAGAAATCTTCACTCATCATAGCTACCATCGCATTTTGATACATCTCATCCAGCTCCTGAGCGGTCGCGATCCCTGCTTTCTGCATAAAAGGCATAACCAATTTTGTACCAGCCATATAATTCTGGTACATACTCTCATGGGCTTTGGTTCCTGTAGAAAAATCCACCCCATGAGCAAGTCGGTTAATATCGGTAAAACCGGCCTCCAAAAATAGTTTGCGCATCATCGGCGTGATCGCGCAGTAATCGCTTTGAACCGAGAAACTATGACCCATCGCAGCCATAGCCCGTCCCAGATCTCTATGCAACACGTCAAGCGCCGGTTTATTAGAGAAAGCAGTACAGTCATATTCTGTACAACGCAACTGCCCACCTGACCTCAACAATTGCCAACAAGCTTTTAAAAGGACCGGCCAATCGTCTGTGTGCATAAAACTGACGAGCAGGCGTGAGTTAATGAGATCGAAAGAGCCCTCTTCCATATCTTTGACAGCTAAGGCATTCATCACGCGAAACGTGGCGTTGTGAAGACCCCGAGAATTGGCCTGCGCCTGCGCGTATTCAATCATTGTGTGGCTGACATCGACTCCAGTCACGGTCAGATCGGGATACTTATAGGCCATCTCCAAAACCCACCCGCCGGGCCCACAACCAATATCTAGCACTTTCGTCAACTTCAATGGATCATCAATCCCAACATCAACTCCACCCATCTCTTCCGTCAACAGTTGATCTTGAATCATCAGACGAGCCATCTCGCTTCCACTCTCGGGATCAATGAAATAACTGTTTTGAGGTTCCATTGCCATGTATAATCTCCATTCTCTAAGTGTATCTGTCGATGGCTTTTTTTGCCGCCAACAGTCGTCTAATGTAGCCCGGACACAGCTCTGCTTACAGACACCCTATGACTTTTCTCTAGAAAGGTTTCCGTCCAATCGTCGTCAGGTAGTAGCTAATCGCGCAAAAATCCTCACGCATCATATCTATCATGACTTTTTGATACATCTTATCGAGCTCTTGAGTGGTTCCAACCCCTGCTTTCTGCATAAAAGGGATGACCAGCTTCATTCCCACCATATAGTTCTGATACATGCTTTCATGTGCTTTGGTCCCGGCGGAGAAATCTACTCCGTGAGCCAGACGGTGAACGTTTTCAAAGCCAGCCTGAAGAAAAAGTTTACGCATCATCGGTGTGATCGCGCAATAATTGCTCTGACGGGAAAAGCTATGGTCCATCGTCGCCATCGCTCTTCCAAGATAGCGATGCCATACATCAAATGTCAGAGTATTCGTAAAACCCGTGCAGTCATACTCTGTACAACGCAACTGTCCGCCAGGACGTAGCAGCTTCCAACACATTTCCAGCAGGATCGGCCAGTCCTCCGTGTGCATAAAGCTGATGAGCAGACACGAGTTAATGAGATCGAAAGAGCCCTCTTCCAGCTTAGAGGCATCCAGGGCATTCATTATCCGAAAAGAGGCATTATACAGTTCGCGAGAAACCGCTTGAGCTTGAGCGTATTCAATCATTTTGTGACTGATATCGATCCCAATTACTTCTAAATCGGGATATTGAAACGCCATCTCTAGCGCCCATCCACCGGGTCCACAACCAATATCTAACACTTTCCGCAAGCTTGCCGGATCATCGATCCCGACATCCACTCCCCCCATCTCCTCCGTTAGAATCTGCTCTTGAATCATCAGGCGAGCCATCTCACTCCCACTCTCGGGATCACTAAAATAACTGTTTTGAGACTCCGTTGACATGACGAGCATCCATTCTTTGAAACATACCTATAAACGAATACTTCTTTGGCTGTTAACGCTTTCTGACGTGGTGGTTCCAGGAATTTTCTACCGTTTCCAGAGGCTTATGACCAGTTACGGGCCAGCAGGTAATAGCACAAACATCTTCGCGAATTCTATTCATGATTATTACGGCAGGATACCCACTCCTTCAGGTGTGGGAGGAATGCCGCTCTTTCTTTCGACTAAGAAAGCTGAAGCCTTCTGAACCATTTTGAGCTTCTTCTGGCTAGCGCTCGCATGGATCTTTATCCCATCCAGGGTACGCAGATCAAAGTATCCTGTGCTCCGCCGCCCGAAGACAAAACACACGGTGCCTTGATAATTCACACAATCAAAGAGACGGAACCCGTACACATACTTAGGGGCGGTGTTACGCTGCCTCCTTCCACCTTTTCTCATCGTTGCTTTGTGAATTTGCCGATTGTTGCGCCGCACCATCTTGATCAAATGCCATGTGCTATCTGAGCATGCGAGGGGATTTCCACTGATGCATCTCCCATCCACTCTATGAGACTTTTCTAGTTGATGCTCAATACGGGTGTGCTTGGTCATGTAGCCATATGTGAGAGAGACATTCGGGAACCGCACTTTCGCTGCTTCATAGATAGACCCTCGAATGATCCCCATCTGCGTCGCGTCTCGCCAGCCTCTGCTCTTGCGTTCTATCGTGTGCTCCTGGTGCGTGCGATGAATGAGATCATGACAGGTTTCGCAGAGCGTGATCAGGTTGTCAGGCCGATCTCCACCCGTCTTGCGGCTCTCGATATGATGGACGTTCAAAATTACATCCTTCGATTTCCCTTGGCATCGCTGACATCGGTGAGCATCTCGGGCCAGTACATATTCGCGCACATTCCAGAAGCCCAGTTGCGGGCCTTGCTGGTAGCCCTCTTCTTCAATCTCGGGATTGCGGATTTTCTGGATATCGAATTGTGCCACTTCAATGGTGGTCTTCCCCACAGGCAACAGCTTGTGAACCAACCCAATGATCTTCAGATGTGTCTCAACCTTGTGTTGAACCGAAGGTGCCAACCAGCCCTGAGGCTTTTTACGATTGAGATATCTCGCCTTGCGGTACCGGGTTTTGCGACTCCTTCTGGCCCGGCGAAACTGCCGACGTGTCGCCAGAAGGTCCCCGATATCGGTACGGGGTTGTGCCTCTGCCTCAAACAACACCGTCTTTTCTGTGGTCGCGGAGACGCCAATATGACGCGTGCCCGCATCGACGCCTAACGACACGTCCTGTTTGTAGCCACTACTCCCATAGAGCAGTTGGAGGGTAAAAGGAACCATTCGTGCGATCTTCGCCTTGCCCTCCTTCAAAAGAAGTCTCGCCTTTCTTGGCTGGCAAGGCATTAACGGTTCCCCGTGACAATTGAAAATGTAAACGAACAAAGCGTTTACCATCCTTTCAGATGTATGGGACGCTTCGCCAATGTTCAAGCGGCTTGTTCGGCCTGTAACACCGTTCCTTCCCATCAGAACTTTTAATCACAGACGATAGAGCTACAGGCTAGCGTAGGCACCCATAGGTATCGTGACCGCTCGAACGGAACCCTCTTTCAAGGGCCGAGGCTAGTCAATAAAGGCTTTTATAAGCCTCCGGCTTCAGCCGGGGGTCATTGACCTAATGGATAGGGCATTATCGACACCAGCAAAAGCTATCGCTAATACTGTGTTTAAGCAATTATAACGTATCTAGAAGAAGATCGCACCTGAGAGAAAATATCAGGGGGAAAATTGGCTTTTTTGCTCTCCTCTGATAACGGTGGAAATCAAAGAAAATAGAGAATGCTTCATAGAACAGATCACCATGCCGATAGGAAAAAAGGGAAAGGGATGATTCCCTCAAGACTTATGCGATAGAAAAACTAAAGCAAGATCTGCTTCCCGTCTGTGAGGAGATCCGATAATGCCAGAACCAGATGAGAACCAATCATCGATACTGCATGTCGATCTGCGTGAACATTTGCGATTGAAAGATGCTTACGAAGATCTACGGCAGGATTATGAACGCGAGATCGAGGCCCATATTCAACTTCAACATACTTATATGGAGTTATATCGCACCTATATTCAAGAGGTGGAAGAGCATATCCAGTTGAAAAAGGTGTACGGCCATCTCAGTATGCTGCTTCAAAAAGATGCAACTGAGCAAGAAACCAAAGGACCGTCACATGGTGAACAGCAGGAACCAACCAGTGCCAATCGCTCGATGGCGGAGGTTATAGCAACACAGGCACTGAAAGCTACTGTCCAGGCCCGCGATAAAGGTACTGGCGAGCATTCAGAACGGATTGTGCAGATGGCTGAGGCTACGGCTTACAAACTTCACCGTTCCGAAGAAGAGATTCATATTCTCCGCCTGGCTGCCCTTTTCCATGATATTGGTAAAATCGGTGTCTCCGATACGATCCTGTTAAAACCCGGCCCTCTCAGTCCCGAGGAGTGGGAGATTATGCACCACCATCCTAAAATCGGTCGACAGATTCTTGAACAGATCGGTGGGGTTTTCTCGCTTCTGGCAAAAATTATTGTTGCTCATCATGAACGTTGGGATGGTCAAGGATATCCCAATCATCTCACTGGCGAAAGTATTCCACTGGGAGCTCGTATTCTCGCGGTCGTCGACTCCTATGATGCAATGACTTCGGATAGACCCTATCGCGCTGCTTTCTCACACGCCGACGCCCGAGCCGAACTTCTCTCCTGTTCTGGTAGTCAGTATGATCCAAATGTTGTGAAGGCTTTTCTTCAGGTTCTGGATGAACAACCCGAATTTCTTTCAGTCGAGGCCAGTCGCCAATAACCATTCAAAAATTGTAACTGTAATCGGGTCCTTTAGTGTTGAGTGTAATACAGAATACACCTATACCTCCTTTTCTTTATGGAAAAGAGGACCCCTAAAAATTATAGGTACAATCTATGTTCTCATTCAATCACGCTTCTCTATTTTTCCCGCCCTGCTGACAATTCCGGCAATTGTGTTAACTGCTTTGAACCAGGGTGCCAGACACAGACTACCCCTCCCCGTGTCTGAATGGCCTCAGTCTCAGGCTAGCATACAATAATAAACTCTACGTGATACAATTTCATTGAAGTTTAAGGACAACCGTCCTCCCCCACTACGATTACCTATTCATCCTGACATGATAGAGGAGATATAATATATATGGACAGCTCTAATCCAGTTCATGTGCATTCTGAGATCGGTCGGTTACGTACGGTTGTGCTGCATCGCCCCGGCAAAGAACTGGAGAACTTGATCCCCGAGTACCTTGGCCGTCTCCTCTTCGATGATATCCCCTATCTTCCCGAGATCCAAAGGGAGCACGATGTTTTTGCCCAGGTGCTGCGTGAGCGCGATATCCAGGTCCTCTATCTCGGTGAAATGGCGACACAGGCCCTCCATTCTCGTGAGGTCCGTGAACAATTTATAGATCAGCTTTTAATAGATTGCTCTCGCGAAAGTCCTAGATTGTGCAGCCAATTAAGTGCTTACCTGCTCGATCTTCCCACCGGGGTGATGATTGATAAGGTGATGACGGGTATTCGTAAAAACGAATTACCAGAGATCAAGCACACGCACCTCTATGAACTGGTCGATGATCAGTATCCGTTCTATCTCGACCCTATGCCAAATCTCTACTTTACTCGCGATCCCGCTGCTTCTATGGGACACGGCGTCTCGATTAATCGCATGTCCAGGCAAGCTCGTCGCCGCGAGTCTCTGTTCATGCAGTATATTATCCAACACCATCCACTTTTTGAAGGCAAAAATGTGCCTGCCTGGTACAATGTGGATATGCCCTTCTCGACTGAGGGCGGCGATCAGCTTGTGTTGAGCAAAGAGGTGCTGGCCATAGGTATCAGCGAGCGAACACAGGCCCAGGCTGTCGAGGCGCTGGCCCTCAAGCTTTTCAAGGCGAACTCCGGCTTCAAAAAGGTGCTGGCAATTGAGATCCCCAAGACTCGCGCCTTTATGCATCTGGATACGGTCTTTACTATGGTTGACTACAATAAGTTCACAATGCATGCTCAGGCGGTTAAAACAAATAACGATATGCGGATCTTTGTTCTTGAGCCAGATGATAATGAGGGAACCCTCCATATTGAGAAGCGCAATAATTTGGTGGAGACGCTGAAAGAGGTTCTGCATCTGAGTGAGATCGAGATGATCCCCTGCGGTGGTAGCGATGTGATTGCGGCAGCCCGCGAACAGTGGAATGACGGCTCCAATACGCTGGCGATCTCACCCGGCGCTGTGATAACCTATGATCGCAATACGGTCTCAAACAGGCTGCTGCGAGAGCGTGGTGTTGAGGTTCTTGAGGTCTCCAGCTCCGAAATGTCTCGTGGCCGGGGCGGCCCCCGTTGTATGAGTATGCCGATTGTTCGTGACGATATCTAAAATTTCCACCTCCGTTTTTTTGTTCAGTCATTTTGTTACGACAAAGGAGTATCAAGCCAATGGGTTTCAATCTTAAGGGACGTAGCCTGCTTAATCTCGATGATTTCACTCCCAAGGAGATCCAATATTTGATCGATCTTGCTGCCGAGCTGAAATGGCAGAAGGCCGCTGGTATCTTTCCTAAAAATCTTCTGAATAAGAATATTGCTTTGCTTTTCGAGAAGCCTTCCACGCGTACTCGCTGTGCTTTTACGGTTGCCTGCATTGATGAGGGAGCCCATCCCGAATATCTCGGTAAAGGGGATATCCAGCTTGGTAAGAAGGAGTCAGTGGCGGACACTGCTCACGTCCTGGGCCGGATGTTTGATGGCATTCAGTTTCGCGGCTTTAAGCATGAAACGGTGGTTGAACTGGCAAAATATGCCGGGGTGCCTGTCTGGAACGGTCTGACCGATGCCTACCATCCCACTCAGATCCTCGCTGACTTCCTGACGATCCAGGAACATCTGGGTCGCCTGAAGGGTGTGAAGCTGGTCTATGCCGGCGACGGTCGAAATAATATGGGTAATACGCTCTTAATTGGAGCCGCGAAGATGGGGCTGGATTTCCGTCTGGTCTCCCCACCTGAGCTGGTCCCTGAGAAGTCGCTACTCGATTATGCTCAAAACGTGGCTCAGGAGACGGGCGCAAAGATTTCGGTGACGGCGAATGTCGCTGAGGGTGTGAAGAATGCCGATGCAATCTACACTGATGTCTGGGTCTCAATGGGCGAGGAAGATCAATATGAGCAACGTATTAATCTGCTGAAGCCTTTCCAGGTGAATCGCGAGATGTTTGATCTCACTGGAAATCCGGATTGTCTGTTCCTGCACTGCTTGCCAGCTTTCCATGATCTCAATACGAGCGTTGGTCAGGAGATTTACGAGAAGTACGGCCTGAAGGAAATGGAGGTCACCGATGAGATTTTCCAGAGCAAGAACTCGGTGGTTTTCGATGAGGCCGAGAACCGTATGCATACAATTAAAGCGGTAATGGTCGCGACGCTGGGAAAATAATCGCTGTCGAAAGAGAAAAAGATGTCAAGAATTGTGATTGCGCTCGGCGGAAACGCGATTCAGAAAGATAAAGATCAGGTCTCAGCCGAGGCTCAAAAAAAAGTCATTGGACAGTCTATTGATCCCCTACTCGATCTGGTGGAGCAGGGATACGAGGTGATTGTCACTCATGGCAACGGTCCTCAGGTCGGCAATCTGCTCTTACAACAGACAGCCGCTGAATCTGATACATTGCCAGCAATGCTCCTGGATACCTGTGGCGCAATGAGCCAGGGGATGATTGGCTATTGGATGCAACAGGCTCTGACGGTTGGTCTAGCCCGACGTGGGATCAATAAAGTCTGCGCGACCATTATTACTCAGACACTGGTTGATGCCAAAGATAAAGCTTTTCAGCATCCTTCTAAGCCAATCGGCCCCTTCTACTCAGAAGAGGAGGCGAAAAAAATCGGCCATGAAAAGGGCTATGCCTTTAAAGAGGATTCTGGGCGTGGCTGGCGGCGCGTGGTTCCATCGCCCAGGCCCCAAAAGATTCTTGAGCAAGAGATTATTTCAGAGCTGGTCGGGAAAGGTAATCTGATCATCTGTGCGGGCGGCGGTGGGGTCCCGGTTATTCGCAAGGATGATGGGGGGTTGGAAGGCGTCGAGGCCGTAATCGACAAAGATTTGGTCGCTGCTCGTCTGGCGGAGTTTACAGACGCCGACACCTTGTTGATCCTCACGGCAGTCGATGAGGTAATGCTTAATTTCCACAAGCCGGATCAAAAGGTATTGAAGACCGTCTCCGCCGACGAGATGCATAAGTATATTACTCAGGGACATTTCGCGCCAGGGAGTATGCTCCCCAAGGTGGAGGCAGCCCTGCAATTTGTGGAGAGCCGACCTGGACGCGTCTCGATCATCACCTCACTGGGGAAAATCGTTGAGGCCCTGAAGGGAGAGGCCGGCACCCATCTCAGTATGAACACCAGCAAGGCTCCCGCGACCCGCTAAACGCGTGGGGCTCCGTTTCTAGTAAAACCAGAAGCGGAGCCCACTAGTAAGAATACTTAGAGAGAAATCAAAGCTTGGTAGTAGAAAATTCAAAAAAATGCTTGACAACCTTTGGGTGATCTGGTATCCTTTGGCGTGTAGAATAAGTAGTTCTGCGAACTATACGGAGAGGTCGCATAGTGGCCTAGTGCGCTCGCCTGCTAAGTGAGTAGGGGTGAAAACCTCTCGTGGGTTCAAATCCCACCCTCTCCGCTCACATCTAAGTCTTTACATAATAATTGCTTGAATACTCAGATATTCAGGCTTTTTTATTTTCCTCATCACATCCCTCTTTCACTGGCTTGACTCCTATTGATTCGAGTATGAACTGGCCTTGAAGAATTTCTAAGTCCTTTTTTCAGATTATTATGCCGAAACTCAAAAATCATCATAAATATATTAATACATTTTTAATTTGTATTGATTGATATAATTATATTATCTATAATTTAAAGGAAAAATATGAAAGATACATCACAACAAGGTTTAATCTCTCATACCGCTGTTCTACATCGACTGATACAACTTGGATTTGAAGTATTATTACCCTGGGCAGATCACCTGGGTTATGATCTCGCATATTATGAAACTATTGAGCATAGAAACCTTGGGTTTTTCGTTCACCGGGAAGCACATCTTGTGCGTATTCAAGCAAAAACTGGCCGTATTGCGAAAGGTGGAACAAGCTTTGATTTCAATACCGTCTCTGTCACAACTAATGGGAAAGGGGCAAATCATCGAAAGCGAGGCTATGTGGGAAAGGCTGAATACTTTGGAGTCTATGTGCCAGATAATGGAAAAGTGTATAAGATTCCAGTTAATAGTGCTCCTCAAACGGGAGGAATGACTCTTCGCTTTAAAGAGGCGGGAGTGATACGCAGCAATGGTAGGCAAAGCTGGCATGTACCTTATGAGGAGGCGATAACAAGTGGAGTAAAATACAACTGGGCGGAAGACTTTGAGCTGTAATAAAAATAAAATTATAAATGC
>CAXTTV010000045.1:0-28149 GCA_964247295.1 uncultured Ktedonobacteraceae bacterium
CCTTGACATATACGTATACATATATTATATATTTTAAGAGAGCAGGTTGAAAGCAGGAACAGGAGAATTACCCTACTATGCCGAACAGGACTATCTATGTAGCAGACGCGGACCTGCCAATTTTTGAGCGAGCACAGCAACTCGCCGGCACCAATCTTTCGGGAACAATCGTAGAGGCGCTGCGTCGATTTATCGGGCAGGAGGAGACCAGAGAGCGGGGCTTTGAAGAGATTACGTTAAAGGTGGGAAAAGTCGCTCCCACAAACAAGATGTTTCGCGGTCGCCTGCTGGCTAAGGGGAAAGTTCTAGAGCAGGATGATATCCGGGTCATAATCTATCGTGTATACCAGACGCAGAAAGGACGGTTCGCACTCTATAGCCGGAGCATGCCAAACTGGACAAAGTGGTCCAATCAGGACTGGTCGGGCAAGAAAGAAAGCAAGACCGACTGGTCACAATGGCCCAACGATGAGGCCCAATTGGATGTCTTCGAGACATTGGAGGATTTGAAAGAAAAGGTTCCATTGGAAGTGTATCAGGCCGCCGACCAGGTTCTGAGAAACGGGCCGGACGGTGTAGAATTTCTGGATATTTAAGGGGAAAAGGTATGCAGCAGAATCTAGAAAATCCATCTATCGAGGTACGCGATCTGGTTAAGCACTATCCTAAGTCCAAGGCTCCGGCTGTAGATCATGTCTCGTTTAGCGTGAAGCGCGGCGAGATCTTTAGTCTGCTCGGCCCCAATGGCGCTGGTAAAACAACGACGATTGGTGTGCTGACCACTGGCGTGATCCCTTCAGATGGCCAGGCCTTTATTGCCGGGATCGACGTGGTGAAAGATCCGATGCTGGCGAAGCAAAGGATCGCGATTATGCCTCAGCGCAGCAATCTGGATCAGAGTCTACGGGCCCGTGAGATCCTCACCTTCCATGCAAGCTATCATGGGGTCCCTAAGCAGGAACGTGAGGCTCGCGCTGATGCGCTATTAAACGAATTAGGACTGGGGGATCGCGGTAAAGATATTGTGCGTCGCTATTCCGGGGGGATGGCACAACGCCTGATGTTCGCGCGCGCCTTGATGCACTCGCCCGACGTGATTTTCCTGGACGAGCCTACAAATAATCTGGACCCACAATCGCGTCTGTTCCTCTGGGATCGCATTCGCGACCTCAACAAGCAGGGCGTGACAATCCTGCTCACTACCCACGATATGGAGGAGGCCGATCAGCTCTGCGAACGCATCGCGGTCATGGACGCTGGTAAGATCCTGGTCCTGGACACACCTGAGGCCCTGAAAAATATGATCCCCGGTGGAACCCGATTGGAGATCAGTATCCGTCATCCTGACCTGGTCACGGCAGGCAAAAGCGGCCAACGGGATGGCAATACACCTGAGTCTCCAGATCTGGCAACGTTGCGTGCGATTGATGGCGTCAACAAAGTTGAGGAGATGGCGGGTGAGAACAACTATCAACATACCTATCGCCTCTACGCCGATGACGCCAGTTCGTTGATCGTCAGGGTCGCGCAGGTCGCAGCCGAACATGGGCTGGAGCTGCGCGATATGCACCTGGCTCGCCCAAGCCTGGAAGATGTTTTCATTTATCTTACCGGAAGGAATCTTCGTTAATGAGTACAACGACTCCACAAACAACAACCTCAACCCCGGAGGCCAGGCTTCCAGGCGGGGTTGACGCCACACGCGCCCGCAGTCGACTGTCTATGACCGCCACGGCCTTTACCGCGATCCTCCAGCGCGATCTGGTGGTAATCGGTCGTGAATTTATCGCGTTCCTGTTGCAGGTCCTGGTGCAGCCGCTATTCTTCTTGTTCATCTTCGGTAAAGTTCTGCCCGGTATCGGTCTGGCAAGAGAGGGTTTCGGCTCGCTCCTGCTACCAGGAATCGTCGCGCTGACCTGCTTTACTGCGGCCCTTCAGGGCGTTACCCTTCCTCTAACCCTGGATCTGGGCTTCGGTCGTGAGATTGACGATCGCCTGCTTTCGCCAATGCCTGTGGACCTTGTCGCGATTGAGAAGATCCTGTTCGCGGGTATCCGGGGGATCATCGCCGGTGGGGTAATCTTTCCGCTCGGCTTCTTGATCCTTGGTAGCGAGTTCGCGGTCCGGACCGACTCGGTGGGCCTGCTAATCCTGATTATGGTGATGACTTCGCTGGCTGGAGCCAGCGTTGGTATCACCATAGGAACCTTAATTAAACCGGAGCAGATCGGCCTGATGTTCGCGTTGATTCTGACGCCGCTCCTTTTTACCGGCTGCACCTATTATCCCTGGGCCTCTCTAGACAAAATCAAATGGTTCCAGGTCGTGACCCTGTTCAATCCTCTAACCTATTGTGCGGAGGGGATGCGCTACGCCATGGTACCCGATATCCATGGGGTCCGACTCCCCACCCTTGAGATCCAATGGGTCCTGCTGGCACTGGTCGCTACTGCACTCATCTTTAGCTTTATTGGGACCCGCACCTTCCGCCGTCGCGTTATCAGCTAAACAGAAAAGCAGGGGACACGATAATGATCGTGCTCCCTGCCCCTCTGGGGAAAAAATCTTAGTCTCCAAGTCTCCCACTAATAATACCCAGGACCCCACCCCAGATCAAATGCGCCACAATCATCATCAGATTGCGCTGGGCCGGCTCGTTATAGGCCGACTCATCAATCTTTAAGGCCGGCAACCACCCTAGATAGCTGGCCGCCCAGACACCCACACCAAAAATCATACCTTTCAGCAAAGATGGTCCCGGTATTCGCTTCCCAAAGGTGCTATACAAAGAGCCCATACTGGCACCATACCCAAAGTGGGCCACCAGAGACCCTGCCTGACTCTCCTCTTTAGCAGGCTTGGGAATGCCCGTCTTTTTCGCGACTTCGGTGGTTATACGCTCAGGCGGCAAAGCGTACTGCTGCCACTCGGGCAGCATGCGATGAGCAATTAACAAGAACAGCGTCATTGGGATCGTCGCCACACCACCGGCGATCGCGCCCTTTGAGAAGGACAGGCCAGATAAAGAGCCCATTAAGTTATTTGCCATTGTCATATCTCCCAGTTTCTTTAAAGATGCTTTTTTATAACTTGAAAGCAAGCAGAAAAACTCTTCTCTTTATAATACTGTCGAGCAAGTAAAAACGACACAAGGGAGTACAAAAAAGGCGCGTACCCGGAAACGGGATACGCACCTCTGATTCATGAAGAGATCAGGCGATCTCTTCAGCGATCTCGGCCTGAGCCGGGTTCAGACGCTGGCGATCCAACAGATTTTGAGGGACGCGATAAACATCTTTCACAAGACCCAGCTTCTCCATCGCCATAATCAGATAGCTGGAGAAGTCCACCTGCCACCAGTGCATGCCATGGAAGGCGGAACGGGGAAAGGCATGATGGTTGTTGTGCCACCCCTCACCGAAAGCCAGCAGGCCTACAACCCACTCATTCCGGCTGAGATCTTTTGTCTCAAACTCCCGTTTGCCAAAGGTATGGCAGACCGAGTTCACGCTCCAGGTCACATGGTGGTTCAGGAACATCCGCACCAGACCACCCCAGAGCAAGCCGGTCCAACCACCGATCAGGAAGGGGATAACCAGAGAGAGGATTGCCCAGACCAGAAATGTCCGACTGACAAACATGATGATTGGATCTTTCATGAGATGTTTGCCGTAAACGTTGGGATCGGCATCCCGATCTTTGATCAACCAGCCGAAATGCGCATGCCAGAAACCCTCGACCGGGCTATGAGGATCGCCCTCGCGATCCGCGACGGCATGATGCTTGATATGCGTAGAAGCCCATTGTAGAGCCGAGCCCTCAAAGGACATGGACCCCAGGACCAGAAAGATAAATTCCACCACCGGGTTTGGCTTGAAACTGCGATGCGTCAACATCCGGTGATAACCAACGGTCACACCCAATCCGACCAGAACATACATCACCCCCATCACAATCAAATCTGAGGCAAATACTGCTCGCTGCCATAATTGAAAGATGGCATAGATAACCGCGATAATTGGAATAATTACAACGGCTAGAACTACACCTTTATAGATAATGCTTGTCTTCAAAATTTCCTCCCGAAATGTTCAGCTTCATTTTCTCATGTACTAGTAAGAGATAGGCAAAGACAAAAATGTTTCATTGGCCTTGAGTAGAGAAAAATTTCTTTTTCAACTTTTTGCATACAGGTTCGTAGAAAACTCAAACATATACTATTTATTACCAGGAGCTCACCATGTCACAGCAGGAAAGGCAGCAGCCAGAGATCAGGCCTGAGCGCGAGCCAGTACATCCTCGTGAATACCAGCCCGGCTATCAAAACATGCCTCCTCATGGAAGTGCTCACCCAGGTTTTTTTATCAGTCAGGTTCAGATAGGACCTGGTAAAACACCATCGGCCACATTCGGTTTGCTTGTAGCTCTGGCCTCGATCTTTGCGTGGGTTATCGGCCTCGTTGGTAGTATTCTTCTGGCAGCCGTTCTCCATGCAGACGGCGATTGGGTACTGATTCCAATTATTGGTTTTATGGTGTTTCTCAGTATTGTACTGATGGTGGTTAATCTGATTTTTAATCCAGGTCGTTAAAGAGGCTCATCTATTTTTCCATAGACCCCTCATAAGTTCCAGTTAAAAATGGAGAAGGCACAGTATATGTCACAGCAAGAGATGCAACAACCAGAAGTCAGTCCAGATCCACATCCAATTTACGCCGGTGGGTATCAGGAAGAAACGACGTACTCAAACCAGGATATGACCGGGCAAAAGCTTTTCGTTGCTCAGGTTCAAGGAGAATCACATAGTACACCTACCACCACCCATCGTTTGATCCTGGCTATGAGCTCACTTTTTATCTGGATGACAATCCTTTTTGGTTTTATCTTATTAAAAATGTATAGCACCGATTGGACGGTTGTCCCCTTTGCCTTGATTATCATGCTCCTTCTGACCGGACTGCTTATAGCGATTAATATCATTTACAGTCGTAGACGTTAAACAATCTTCTCCTGTTCCTCCTCTCCAGAGCGGAGCGAGACATGCAGCTTCTGACACCTCGCAGGTCAGCGGATGGGACCCAACGCCTGGCGCAACTATTCGCACACACCCGAACCATTCCCCATCGGGTCGCCTGCAAGGTCAATAGGTGAGATCACCACCTTTCGGCGGATCAACTGCCGCGCTACGGGGTCGCAAGCTGTTCATTACTTAAGTGGTACTTCTGGGTGCAATTCCTCTTCTTTCGCTATGAGAAAATTATTATTCTTTATAATTGCTTTAATACTCCATATAAATTAAGAAATACCATGTCTGAGAAATGCCAATAAAGAAAGCTTAACAACAGAGAACAGGAAATATAGATGAATTTCAAAACAACTATCGCCAGTACCAATATCACACCCCTGGAGATTAGTCGGGCAAATACTGTAGCCTATCCTAAAATTCAAAAACCGGCAATCAAGCGAGAACCCGAACCCGAAAGTGATCGTAGCTGGATTATTATAAGTTACCTGTTGCTCCTGGCCTTCTCGGTAATCCAGATAACGCTGATTCTAATGCAGAAGACCGGCCCATTCTATGATGAGGCGATCTATATGACAGCGGGCCTGCGTACCCTCCAAGGGAAGGGGATGGATGACGGCTATATGGTCTGGTTCGCGGGCTCGTTGCTCTGGCCGACAATAGCGGGACTGGGATCTCTTATCTATGGACTGATTGCCGTCCGACTGATCGCCTTTCTGCTGGCGTTGATAGGGCTGCTCGCAACCTATCTGGCGGCGAAAAATCTTTTTGGAGCCAGGGCAGCCTGCTTTACTCTGCTCACCTTCATTCTAAATGCACCCCTGATGGCGCTTGCCCATCTGGGAGTTTACGATCTACCCGCTCTGGCCTTTACGGGGATCAGCTTCTGGGGGATCACACAGCTTCAGAAGAGGGATCATCGGTTCTGGCTCTGCCTGAGCTCGGTTTCGCTGGCAATGGCGGCAATCTCAAAATATCCGATTGGCCTGATGATTATTCCGATCTTTGGTCTGATCCTGATTGGTCGAGGGCAGAAACGCGTTACAGATATGGCGCTGTTTATGGGCATCTTTGCCGGAGTGTTCCTGGCCTTCTTTCTACCAACGCAGTATCAAGTCGGCGACTGGTTAAGCTGGTCGAGCCGTAACAAACCAACCTTTAATGAGACAAAAACGACCATTATCGCGACCCTGCTCTACTCCGGGCTGATACCAATGGTGCTGGCGCTGCTCGGCCTGGTGATCACCCCCAAGAAAAAACTGGCCTTTGTGCTCTTCCTTTCAGGTCTGATCTGGCCCGCCTACCATATCATCTCTGGCAATCCTGTCAGCGATAATAAACACGTGGTTTTTGGATTTGTGTTTATCTATCCTCTGATCGGCCTCTTCTGCTCCTCTTTGTGGAGAAAAAAATGGATTGGCAAAACAGCGTTCCTTTTGCTTTGTCTGGCCCTGATGTTCATAGGGGTAAAAGAGCTGGATACCCTGGACGCGGCCTGGCCCGATACTCGACCGGCAACAACTTTTCTGACAACACACGCCCATTCAGGTGATATTTTCTTGATCAATGACGCCTGGCCCTATACGCTGGACCTCTATCAGCACCAGAAGATCACTGAGCCCTGGAAGGTTTTTGATAATTATCGCATTAACAACCATGAGAACCCAACAAGCATCTGTCGATACGATTGGTTTGTGGATGAACAGGGCAGCTATGCCTGGCCCACTGATTTCAAACAGCGCATCGAGAGCTGCCATACATTTAAACCTGTCTATCACGCTCAAAGCTATGCCGTGGGTATTGGCAACAGCCTGACATACATTCGCTACACGGTTACGACAACAATCTATATAAATACCCATGCTAATCCAGCGAGCACACCGTTAAAACATTAAACAAGCTTCCTCAAGACCCACAAAACATGTGATGGCGCTGTTTGTTCAATAGTTACTTTTGTCCGCCGCTTGCGAGATCCCATATTGGAAGAACAGAAGCGCCCACCTCATCACTAATGTTAAATTTTCTACTTAATGAGATTTTAATGCCTTTTTTACCTTTTATGGACATAAGTGGGGTATACTATCCGATGTAGTGTCTGCTCCTCATCATAGAGCAGGCAGGTGCCAAAGACCCGTTTTTTTACCAGGCCGGAAAATTATTATCAGAGCACACAGTGCCTCTGCACTTTATCGTGCCTAGAAGGAGCTTTCTACTTCCTTCTAGCCCGATCTTTATTGTTGGCCTACCCCTCGAATACATCTCCACACTATGGAGTAGAATAACGGAAACATACAATGTCAAAAATACTTAACATTGAAGCTTTTGTCTCTGCTAACGATGCCAGGTTAAGCAGTACGCATAGCTTTTACGACCAGCAAGATCATAAAGATGATCGCTTAGATAAAAAAAACGATCTCGAACACGTGGAATCTATCCTGACTCCCGAAGAGATTGCCTCCCTTCACTCATCTGAGCCGGTTTCCACAAATGGGACTGCATGGCAGGAACGCCCAATCGTCGCAAAACGCTTACGTGGGTTAGCGATTACCTGCTCTTTATCCGCGATGATATGCTCTTTACTTTTTTGATTTTCTTGTGCTACTCAAACGCATTTCCATGCGTTACAATAGTAGAGAAAATCTAGCTCCGCCGTTTATACTGGAGGAGATCCTTCCTAAACATGGGTTATCCTCCGGTACACTCGTTGGAGGTTTTTATATTTCCTGGCTGGTTATAAGAAAAGTAAAGGAAAACAATGATAGAGCATGACGCCTTCACATCTGATGAATGGAGTATACGTGAGAACAAACTCCATCTCGATATCCTGGCGCAATCAGAGTCTGTGTTCGCGCTCTCTAACGGCCATATTGGCATGCGGGGAAACCTGGATGAGGGGGAGCCCCACGGCCTGCCAGGTACCTATCTGAATTCGGTCTATGAGCTGCGACCACTGCCCTATGCCGAGGGGGGTTATGGCTATCCCGAGTCTGGTCAGACGGTTATTAATGTCACCAACGGCAAGCTTTTCCGGTTGCTCGTGGATGATGAGCCCTTCGACCTGCGCTATGGTCAGTTACAAACGCACGAACGCGAGCTTGATCTCCGAGCCGGTGTTCTGCGGCGCAACGTTGTCTGGACCTCACCCGCCGGCAGCACAGTCCATGTCTCTTCAGTACGGATGATCTCGTTTGCACAACGCGCGACGGCAGCGATCAGTTATGAGGTCGAAGCATTAGAGAAGCCGGCCAGGATCGTTGTGCAATCGGAACTGGTCGCGAATGAAGAGTTGCCCGGCCAAGATAAAGATCCACGCGCCGGGGGCGTTCCCGTGGCTCCATTGGACTCTGAAGAGCATCAGAGTCGTGAGACTTTCGGCCTGCTCATCCATCGGACCAAACAGAGCGGCCTGAGGGTGGGAGCCGCGATGGAACATATTATCGAAGGGCCCGAGGAAAAGATTATTGAGTCGCTCAGCTATCCCGATGGGGCCAGAGTTTCGGTCACAACCGTGTTAAAACCCGGTGAAAAGTTGCGCATCACAAAATTTATCGCCTACGGCTGGTCCAGTGTGCGCTCGCGGCCCGCGATCCTTGATCAGGTAACGGCGGCGCTTTCGGCTGCACGTTTAACCGGGTGGAAGGGTCTACTAGCCGAGCAGCGAGCCTTTCTGGATGACTTCTGGTCTCGGGCCGACGTTGAGGTTGAAGGGGACATAGAGATCCAGCAAGCGATTCGCTTCGCGCTATTTCATGTGCTTCAAGCCGGGGCCCGCGCTGAGCGAAGACCAATTCCCGCGAAAGGTCTAACGGGGCCGGGCTATGATGGTCATGCCTTCTGGGATAGTGAAACCTTTGTACTGCCGGTCCTGAATCTCACGATGCCCAATGCGGCTGCCGATGCTCTACGCTGGCGGCAATCAATACTCCCCCAGGCGAGAGATCGCGCGAAGCAGCTTGGCCTGAAAGGCGCGGCCTTCCCGTGGCGCACAATCGCGGGCGCGGAATGCTCCGGCTACTGGCCCGCCAGCACCGCCGCCTTTCATATTAACGCCGACATCGCTTATGCTGCTATTCAATATGTGCAGGCGACCGGCGACACAAAATTTGAGGAAGAGGTAGGCCTGGAACTTCTGGTAGAGACGGCCCGGCTCTGGAGCTCGCTGGGATACTACAATACGATGGAGGATCAGTTCAGGATCGATGGGGTTACCGGGCCAGACGAGTATAGTTCGCTCGCTGATAACAATACTTACACAAATCTGATGGCGCAACATAACCTGTACTGGGCAGCGGACACAGCAAAGCGCTATCCAGATCAGGCTGGAAAGCTTGGGGTTACAGGGGGGGAGATCGCGGCCTGGAATAAAGCTGTCCAGAAGATGTTTATTCCTCGTGATGCACACATGGGAGTCACACCACAGGCCGAGTCTTTTACTGAACATGAGGTCTGGGACTTCGAGACGACAAAGCCTGATCAATACCCTCTCTTCCTGCACTTCCCCTACTTTGACATTTACCGTAAGCAGGTGATCAAGCAGGCCGACCTGGTACTGGCAATGCATCTGCGGGGAGACGCCTTCAGCCAGGAACAGAAAGCGCGCAACTTCGCCTACTACGAGCCGCTCACCGTACGAGACTCCTCGCTCTCGGCCTCAACACAGGCAATACTGGCGGCTGAGGTTGGGCAGACGCAGCTTGCCTATGATTATCTGGCCGAGGCGGCCTTTATGGATCTTAGAGATCTGGAGCATAATGTACGGGATGGAGTCCACATTGCCTCGCTGGCCGGGGCCTGGACCGCCCTTGTTGCCGGATTTGGCGGCATGCGATTAGAGCGGAACAAGCTCGCCTTCTCGCCACGGCTACCAGAGGGAATTGAAAGGATCGCCTTCCACATCATGTATTGTGGCAACCGGCTTCGCGTTGAGGTTGACCAACACGAAGCTAGCTACCTGCTACTAGATGGAAAGCCCTTTGAGATCCTGCACCATGGAGAGAAAATTACTATCCCCCAGTCCGGCACCATCAGTCGGCTGATCCCCGAAATCCAGGCGGGACCAAGGCCACAGCAGCCACATGGACGGGCCCCCATCTCGCGGGAACATCGACAGGCTGCTGCGGAAGCTTCAGCATAGAACGGGGCAGCGATCAAGAAGGAGAGGTGTTGAGCCTTTCCTTCTTTGTTTTTTGAGGACCATAATCTTTTGTATAAAAGAACGACGTTTAAGCACCGTTTGAAGAATAGCTAATCATCCTCTACTACGGGGTAATCAATTGTTGGCAGGTTGCGAGCAAAAATCGGACGATTCGGTTATGTGTTCCCTTCAGACTACGATCACCATACAACTCTATCTCATACATAATATCTTCCAACTCCTGGCGCTTAAGATCCACGTCGATCTTCTGACTTTTCTTCTCAGGAACCGTAGAAAGGTAACGACTCAAAGCCTTTGATCCGGCGACGGGATCATGGATAATCAAATCGTAAATCGCAGTGGGCGAAAGAGCAGAGGTTTCTTTAGTCTGGCTCTGAATATAAGCAATAGGGAAATTGTCATCCAGATCATACGCGTGCAGTATAGGAGTCTGACGGGGCTGCTCCTGAACTACCTGTTGCCTCACATAAGAATACAGATCCAGAACGCGGATAAAAGCATCGCTTGAGGAGGCTTTCCCTTTTAACCCCTCCATTAAATACCAGGTAAAAAGTCCATGCTCATCTCCCACTTTATTAAAAGAAAGCTGATCTTCTTTAGAAGAGTTTATAACCACACGTCCGCTTCCTTGCGTTAATTCACGCAGGTAACTCTCGGTTAGACCTTTCTGTACGGCTGGTTGAGATGAGCGAGAAGAGCCAATACCGCCAGAGTGGCAGGAATCGACTAATAGTAAGGTTCGTCTGGCTGGGATCTGTTGTAATAAATGGCGAAACTCGTCTCCTGAGATCGCCGTCTCCTCAAAGTTGTCCGGGTCTGTCTCCCTGGTACAAAGATATGATTGCACTCCCTCTCCGGTTCGCACACGTGTACCATGACCTGAGAAATACAACAATAGTGTAGACTCATGGTTTAGTTCTCTCCCAAAACTCTGCATTGCGTTTCTGATGTTGGGAGCTGTTGTTTGTTGACCGGTAAGAATTGTAACGTGAGATGGAGAATAAGCACAGGAATTGGGATCGACGAGCAGTTCGGCCAGTGCCAGAACATCCTTGAAGATTGCTGGCAGATCCTCAATCTCTGGATGGGTATATTTACTAACACCTATGAGCAGTGCATGCAATCCTTTTTGAAATTCTTGCATCATGGTCATCTCCACTGGTTATATACAGGGCTATTTCATCCTCGGAAGAGAGGGGGTCCAGGGGTGTCGCCGCTCATCTCCCCCTCTTTCTCGCCGCCGAAGGCGGCTTAAAAAGAGAATGAAATAGCTCTGGGTTATAAAATCCTATCTTGAGGATAAAAAGATTATATTATATTATTAAGAAGTATACATTGAAGTACAGGACACCGAAAATACTTTCTCTTTTTGAAAAGATATCATACACTCTCAAAGAAAAGATGTGTTACTGTTTTTTATCGGCCTCCGCTTTTGATTATTTTCGTAGCTGAAACCCCTCCACAAATAAGATCTTTTTTGAGGGAAATAGGTTTTTGTACAAGAAAGCGTTTCTCTATGGAAAAGCTCAATTACCTGTATGGCCTCCAGCAATTAGAGACATATTTACGAAAAAGTGGTGAATCACAAGATTTACTCCAATTTGGAGTCCTGAAAAACCGTCTGCTTACAGATCTTAGCGAAGTACAGGAGTACAACGATCCCCTTAGTAAAGTTGATGTTAACCGGGTAGTTAAAGGGCTGAACCAACTATCTCTTAGACGGATGGGCATAGATTTTTTAGGCTTATGCTATAGCACGTCTCAAGAGGAGAGTAAACTATCCAACGAACCATTGAAGATCATTCCTACTTTAATTCAACCTTTACAGGGAGGGAAAGAGGTACAGATCCACGACCGCTCGTATCTGCTCTATGACCCCTTAATTGAGGAAATGTGGACGCCTAATCGTAGCGCGGTTCTGCTTAAAATTCGGGGACGGCAGTTAGCTACCAACCAGCAGGTCTGGTTTAAGCAGGTTCTAATAAAAAGTGCGGACCCACAAGCTCTATCGCTAAAAAGTGTGCTCCGAAAAGAGGCTCGTTTGCTCAGTAAATTAGAACGAGATCAGCAGATGTTTTTTCCTCGTTTAATAGATGAGCAAGAATCAGAAGAAGCCAGCTTGATCGCTTACGTTGCAAGCCAGGGGCCAACGCTTGCCCAAATGTATTTTCGCCAGAGTCAACAACTCGTAGGAGAGCCACGTCGTCAATTTTTGCGGGTAATCCAGAGCGTTTGTGGACAGCTTGAAACGCTACATCGTCAGAATCTCGCGCACAGGCAGATCTCTCCAGAAGCTATCCTGGTTGTAAAAAACCGTCCGGTTTTCCGCGATGTTGGTCTGGCGACCCAGCCTTATGGGCTGGGCGAAGGAAAAGCGGCGTATCGAGCACCCGAACAGGAAATACGACCACAAAGTTTAACGGTGCCAGGGACATATACAGATGTGTATCAGATAGGAATCCTTCTTTATCAGGGATTGACCGGGCAGATGCCGGACATCTCTTCTAGAATGTTGCCTCCCATTACCTGGAATAACGATATATCTATAGATTTAAACAAAATAGTCCTGCACACTCTTGAAACCGAGGGCAGAAGACGCCCACACATAAGCGATATTCGCCGTAAACTGCGTCAGGTGCTTGAACAAGAAAAAGAGAAAAAGTAGAAAGTTGCGCTTATGCATAAAGCAGTCGTTCCTTTAGGACCAATTCATCTCGTCCTCTCACTTGAGGTCGAACAAAAGCAGCTTGTCAAACGCAACCGCTACCCTTTTATTCCAAATCGTCAGGAGCTCTGGCAACAGCTTCTGGCATTGGGCAGTCAGAGTGGAGTTCCGGCCCGAGTCCGGCAGGAAAAAGGGCAACACGTCCTGTTCATCTATACCAACCTCTATTATCTCAAGGCCTACCCCACAGAAAGACAGGGAGGCTATAACATCGGCTACATTGACCCGTTAGGCTTCCGTGAGCATCAGGATCTGACAAAAGGTGCTTTATTTTTACAGGCCACCAACTGGCAAATTACTACTCATCAGACAGAGATCCCTCAAGGAATTACCAATTGCTGGCCAAACATCATGCACGCCTGGGATTGGCTGCAACAGCAGCGTCCCCAAAACAATGAAATTGAGGAAATGGCTCCAGCACACGAAAATTATCTTACAGATCTAGAAGAGGTTATTGATCTTGCACTTCAACTGGAGCAGACAAGAAACCGGCTCCCCGAGCCGATCCACTATAAAAGCCTTGAGTCGGCAGATAACCGTCGCATCTCCAATTTTGACACGTATATTTTCCAGATGGTCGGACAGCCTCAAGTAAGTGAGAAACAGATGCTCCAATTGGAGGAGCGGCCCGACTTGCGGGGCCGGGTTCTAGCTCTTACAGGAAGTCGTCTGACCGTGAAATTTGAAAGGACCATTGACTTAGACCAGATCCCGGCCCAGGGTAGCTTTACGCCAACACCAAACCTCACTATCTTTAAAGCTCAAAACGAAGCCATCAAAGTATTGAGAGAGCAGGAAGCAAGCAATCCCAATCTTTTACGTATTCTAGTAGACCAGCACTATCAACAGTATCAAAAGTCATCAAAACAACCTCAATCAAAACTGAACGAGGCTCAGCTTCAAGCTTTCCAACGCTCCACCACCGTTCCGGATCTGCTCCTGGTTCTGGGACCGCCCGGAACAGGTAAAACAACAACAATTACAGAAATGGTCCGCAGCAGTATTCAGGACCGCAAGCGGGTTCTGATAACGTCAGCCACACACAAAGCAGTTGATAACGTGTTGGAACGCCTCTCTCAAGAAGAGCTTTCCATTATCCGTTTTGGACGTGAAGAGAAGCTTTCTGAACACGTCCAGAAATTCTTAATCGATGTACAGGCGCAACAACTCGCGCAACAAGTGCTCCAACGAACCAGCGACTACTACCACAACATCACACAATTGCATGATCGTCAGGCAGCTATTGACCGCATGTATGGGCTGGCCCGCACTCACCTAAATGTGCTTGTAAGCCAGGAACAAGCGATGCGGCAGCAGCAGCAGCAGCAATTTCAGATCGAGCAACAGCTTTTAGTTCCCTTTAAACCACAGATGCAGAGTTTGGAGGAGCGCCATCAGTCTCTTACAAATCAGCATCACCAGGCAGCGGAGGCTGAAAAAAAATGGATAGAGAGGATTCAAAAGGCAGCGGCGAAAAACCAGTATTTTATGATTGGGGTGCTCTTTCACTGGCTAGAGATCCTGTACACAAAAAGACTGGAGGAGACTCGCCAGAACCTCAACGAAATTTCACAGATGCAGCAAGATCTGGCAAATGAGGTAAAGCAACTTCAACAGATCCAGCAACAAACGTTTGAGAAAGATGGTCACTACCAGCAAATAAAAAACACGATTGAGCGTCAGTATCAAGAGTACAACAGCCAGCAACGTCTTCTTGGTAGTGATCTGGAGTGGTTAAGGGATAGTGTACACGGTTTCCTGCGAAATCAACCACCAACCACTCCCCCTTCTGTGGAGGTAGGGCAACAATACCTGGATTGGTTAAGCCAGATACGCACGGTTCTGACGCAACGCCAAAACCTGCTGAAAAACTGGCGTGATACGCTCTCAAGTAAAACACAAGATCTCCAGGCGGAAATGCTGCATTATGCGGATGTTGTTGGCGCTACCTGCATTGGAGTGTCAACGGCCCGAGGACTAAAGGACATCGACTTTGATCTGGTAATTGTAGATGAGGCCGGACAGATAGGCATTCAAGACCTTCTGGTTCCACTTGTACGAGCGAAACGAGCCGTCCTGGTTGGTGACCACCAGCAACTCCCTCCTTTTGTTGATAGTGAGGTTCAGGAACGGATACGCACCCTCTCGCCTCACATACAAAAAGGTCAAGAAGATCTAGAAGCCGACAACCATCGGAGCCGCTACCTGCTAGATCTGATCTCAAAAAGCGCCTTTGAACAGCTTTTCCTCACCAATCCAGATCCTGAGCACTATATACGCTTGAATATCCAACACCGCATGCCTGCGGTAATCTCTGATTTTATCTCTGATTTTTTCTACGACAAGCAGCTTTACAGTGCCGACTACAAACGGAACACGAATGCCCACCAGGATCTCTGGTTTAGGAGTCCTCTTTCCCTTATCGACACCTCCGATGTTTCATTTGAGCAAAGAAGAGAATGGAAGCGTCAGGCAAGTGAAAACTGGCAGATCGCCGGATACACCAATCTGCTAGAAACACAGATTGTCACTCGTATCGTAGAGGGCTATGATCAGCAGCGGCAGGACTGGGTAGTGATAGTCCCCTATCGCGCTCAGGCTCAACAGATCATTGGTCAGATTGAGAGGACACTTAAAATCACCATCGAGGGGCGGGTCGCGACCGTCGACTCCTTTCAAGGAGGAGAGCGCGATCAAGTCATCTATAGCTTTACCCGGAGCAACGAAAATGGCGAGATTGGCTTCCTCCGAGAATTACGTCGCCTGAATGTCGCGATGAGTCGGGCGAGAAAACAACTGGTGCTTGTCGGAGACTTCTCCACATTAAGACAGGCAAGGGACCCCGAGTTCCGACGAATTATGCAGACGTTGTACAGTTATACTCGTCAACATGGCGAGATCTTAACCACTGCTCAGTGGAGACAGCGACAGGCTTAAATAGAGGAGAAATCATACGTGAGCGATAACCATGGAGCACTTCTCTATCATCCGATAAAAGCTCTCAATCACGCGCAAACAATCAGTGGGCTTCATCCTGAACGTCTCTTCCCTGTTCTTTATCCCATCTGGCATGTTGAGGTCCATGCCGACCGGGAAGAGGGGCGGCCTTATGAACTGATCGAGCGGTATCTTGAACGAGGTATTCTAGAGGGCGGTATAAAAGACGATCATGATCTGGCAACGTTCTTCGGACTGGATCATCGGCTGGTGCTGCGAGTGCTCGATTTTTTAGAAACCATTGGGCATGTGAGAAGAGTCAAAGCCTCCTGGGAACTAACGGATCTGGGTCGGCGCTCGATCGCCGAGGGCCGCACATTGATCCCCAAGAAAGCTCTGTATACTCTTTATTTTGACGGATTTACCTCCACTCCTCTGTATCAGGAACATTATAGTAAAGAAGGTGGGCTAAAAAGCCTGACAGCCGATCAGGTGGGAAAACAGATCTGGTGGTACGGGCAACAATTTCGTCCCTTTACCTATCTCGGGTATTGGCGGTCAGAAGTGTTGCAGCATCTGGAGATAGATAAGGATCGAAACAGATTTAATCTGCCAACGGCTTCAAAAAATCTTCGCGTGAAAGAGGATAGCGTCTTCCAGGTGTATATCCCTTTGTATATCATCCAGGCAAGAAAGGATAATGGTGTTGTCGATTATCTTGTATACAGCCATATTAAAGGGTTGCGCGATACCTATTTTGAAGATTACATAAAGAAAGATCAGCAAACCAGACAAATTATTCTTACGGCTCTTCAGAGTGAACAGACTTCAGAGATGCAAAAAATTTGCTCCGAATGGTTAAAAAATCAGGGATTACCGGAAGTAGTGGCAACGACAACAAGATCAGGGTCATGGCGCATCTCCCTGCCATCTGAGGTATTTCGGCGTGATCACAAAGCTTTTCAGCTTACTAGAATGGGCAATTACGAACTCTCTAGAGGATATTTTTTTCAGATCTGGTGCGATGAAACAAACCTACGAAGATTGGCTGTCATGGATAAAGTGCTTAAATTGATAAATCCTCTACAACAAAACAATCGCCAGAAAATAGAAGAGGATCTTCAACGCATCTCACAACAACTAGATATCGGGCAGCCGGGACCAGAGCTCTCTACCCTCTTGCGTAGAGCAGAGGTAACCGGCCAGAAACAGTTGGTCCAAATCCTAAAAGATGTATAGCAGAAGCCCGGATGATGGTATACAGTTACAGGAACTTCGGTGGGCCTCTGCGGAAGCTTCGGTATAGAGCGGAGCAGCGATCAGGGAGGAGAGGTTTTGTACCTCTCCTTTTTTATGCGAGCACGCCGTCGTGAATACGTACTATCCGGGAAGCAACGCTTACTAATCGGCTATCGTGGGTAGCGATAAGCATACCCATGCCGGTCTGCGCGACAATCTCCCGTAGCAAGAGGATGATGTTCCGCGCGGTGAGTGAGTCCAGGTTTCCGGTTGGCTCGTCGGCAATAACAAATTTTGGCCGATGCACCAGGGCCCGCGCTAACGCCACACGCTGCTGCTCCCCACCCGAGAGCTCCTGGCTGCGGTGTTGCATTTTATCCTTGAGGCCAACACGCTCTAATGTTTCCTGGGCAAGCTGGTTCCTCTGCTTCGGCGGGACCAGCAGCAATCTCAGGGCGATCTCGACGTTCTCCTGCGCTGTCAGTGTGGGAATCAAATGGGCGTTCTGAAAAAGCAAACCAACGTTTTCACGTCTGAGCCGCGCCCTCTGGGCCTCGCTCAGGGGTCTCAGTGGTTGCCCCAGGATGCTGACCTCGCCCTGGTCGGGATTATCCAGACCGGTAAGAATATTGATCAGGGTGGTTTTACCGGAGCCAGATCTCCCCTGCAAAACCACAAATTCGCCGCTGCCAATGTTCAAGTTGACATTACGCAGAACCTGAAACATACGACCACCGCTTTTAAAGCTACGGTCAATATTATGAGCCTCGACGATTAGTGAAGGCTGCTGCATCTGATCTCTCTGATCTGGCGTAGAATATTGCATCATGCTGTTTTCCTTTCAATCAGCTTCTAGCGATAATGATAAAGGTTATTGGCATCTGGGACAGTTGAAGGGATGGGCGAGGGCCAGAGCTGTACATGGGAACGTGCGATTCGTATGTACGCTCTTCCCTTAAAGGGCAATTGTTGCAGAGCTACCGACGGCAATTGCAACCGCCCAACTCGATCCACAAAAACAGTTTCCCGATGAGTTTGCATGGAAAGACCGATGACAGCGCTACCAGCATTGGCCGAGGGCTGCTGTGAATAGAAATCACCCATACCCGCTGGCCAGATCTCAAGATGATCGGGAGCTTGATGCACCTCGGCTCGTCCCCGCAGAGCGATCCTCTCTATTACCTCGGTTGGGAGTTGCAGCAGGCCCGTCCGATCAATGTAGATTGACTCCTGGTGGGTCTCTTCCGATAAACCAATTACCGAGCTCTCCCACCCCGATCCGGGCATGGGCATTATCGGCTGCGTCTGAAAGTTGCCTTGACTCTGCGGCTGCTCGCGACGAACCGTCTCGGTGCTGGTTCGACCATCTCGGATGGCGATGGTGCGATCCACCAGTTGCGCGACGGCAAGATCATGGGTCACGATCAGAATTGTCATACCTAACTGCTGATTAATATAGCGGAAAAGCGACATAATCTCCTGGGTGGTGGTTGAGTCTAGCTCGCCCGTGGGTTCGTCCGCCAGCAAGAGCGCTGGCCTATTAACCAGGGCCACGGCGATGGCGACCCGCTGTTGCTGCCCACCGGAGAGCTCAACCGGGCGTCTGTTCGCGTGCTCCGATAGACCGACCAGATTCAGCAACTCACGGGCGTACTGCTTGCTTTGGCTGGCACCGGTACCATTCAGCATCTGTGGCAAAATGATGTTTTCTACTACTGTAAGATCGGATAGAAGATTTCGACCGCTCTGCTGCCAGATGTGACCGATAATCTGGCTTCGATATCGGGTCCGCTCCTCGGGATTCAGATGGGTCAAGTCATGGCCGGCGACGGTAATCTTCCCGGCACTGGGGGTATCCAGGCCGCCCAGAATGTTCATCAGGGTGGATTTTCCGGAGCCAGAGGCCCCAACGATTGCGCTCATCTCGCCCTTGTAAATTTCCAGATCCAGGCCCTGAAGGGCCACGGTCTCCAGATCGCCAGCCTTGTAAATTTTGATAAGATTATCGCAGATTACTAGTTGTTCGCGCATACTCTCCTCCTTGGCAGAGCAGCATTGAAGCTGCTCTGCTCTCTATTTCCTTCAGGTATTTAATCCTCATTGAGGCGCAACGTCTTACCAAAGGTGGTTCGTGCTCCAGAGCGGGACATAAGCAAGAAGACGAAAACACAAATCACCATAAAAATGAGTAACATCAGGCCAATCCATTCAAGTGGAATAGGTGCACTCTTTTGGATTGGTAGATCCGTAGTTCCACCTGAGGAAACAGATTCCTGCAAGTAGTTCACTATGACAAAGCTTGGGGCCACCAGCAATGTCAGTAACCAGCCAATCAACAGACCAATGATCAGGGCAAACAGAAAGGTAATCCCTTGTTCTAAGAACAGGATGTGCGAGATCTGACTGGGGGTCATACCCAGGGCACGCAGAATGGAGAACCCCATCAATCGCTGTTTGACGCTCAACCAGGCCGTCAATCCGACGCCAATCAAGGCGATTGCGAGAGCAACGATCAGACTAAGCACAAACGTTCCCTGGATGGCGATCTTCAATGGCGAAGTCTCCCCCTGATCAACCAGGGCACGGCGATCCTGAAAGCCCGGAAAGCTCTGGCGCACTGCTGCCAGCGAACGAGCATCGTTCCCAGTAGCAAGCCAGAGATAATTCGGTTGGATCTGAGACCCCTGGTTTTTGTGAGAGTAGACACCAGCGTAGGTCTGATAATCCAGGAACATATGGTCATTGATCGCCCTACTCCGTGAGTCATGGACTCTGAGCGGGTTACTCGTTTGTGCGAGCGCAACAAAGGTCAGATTCTGGAAATGTAGATTCTTTGTGGAAAGCGTAAATTTGGCCCCTGGCCTCAGTCCGAGGTCATTCCATAAATTGGCGTTCGCAACTATAGGAATCTCGTTATTTTTGATTGCAGTATCCCGTTGTGCGATCAGTTGATCAGTTAGAGATTTCAAGGATTGATCACTATAAGCTGAAGACAAGCTCGAAGTGCGAGCATACGTATCAGAATCAACGGCCAGGATGCTGATCGTTCCAAAAGAACTATTGCCTTCAGTTGTATCTTGATAACCCAGAGTCGCGGATCGGGCTCCAGGTGTAGAGGAGTAATGGGCTTGAAGATCTTTCAAGCTCTGTTTTGGATTGGAGACAACTATTGTTCCACTGAGATCAGCTCCTACCTGATAGGCTGCTACTTCCTGAATTCGGGCCTCCTGAGTCGCTATAAAAGAGGAAACATACATCCCGGTCGCCAGTGCCAGGGCCAGCAACAAAATCAGACGCAAGGTTGCTTTCGGCTGCCGTTCCAGTTGAGCAAAGGCCAGCAGGCCAGGAGCCCCTTTCGACCCGCTCATCAGTCGCGTTCCCAGATGGATCAACCAGGGAAAGATCCGCAGACAGAGCAGCGAGGTTGCGAGTACCAGAATTGGAGCCCCTAGGAGCGCCAGCGGGGCCAGCGTTATATTGGTACTGACACTGGACTGCGTAAGCAATTGGTAGTAGACAATTCCAGCTCCAAAAAGCCCCAGGACGAGCAGATCCAGGTAGAGACGTTTCCATAAAGGAACCTGATTACTGCGTGAATTGATCCGTCGCAGCGTCACAATATCGATCTGCGAGGCGCGCCTCAACGAAGCGAGCATGACAATTAAAGCAATAACTACAGTTATCAGAGCCAGAAGCAGCTCCTGCCTTAACGTCCCTGGCAGATTGCTCGTGACCGCCATAAAGGTATTTGCCACCGTAGTTTTCAATAACATCTGTCCGATCAGGCTTACCACCAGGACCGCGAATGCAGGTCCAGCGACCAGAGCAACCAGACCAAGAACCAGGCCTTGCCAGGCAAAAGCTCCAAAGATATGCCGCTGAGTCGCTCCCCGGCTACGCAGAACGACAATTGTATTCAACTGCCGCTCAACCAGGATATTCGCAAGCAAGCTCACCATAAAAAGAGCCAGACCAAGAATAGAGAGCAATAACAGGATTACCACGACCTGTTCAAAGGGTATAAATGACCGATACTTATCAAGCTGATCCATGGCTGGAGAGAGCACTTCCAGAGAGAGAATATGTGGGTCCTGAATGCTATTCTGAGAACTGAGAGTTCTATATGGTTGCAGAATATCTTTTAGATTATTAGCATCCAGATGCGAGACAGCAATTGGATAGACCAAGTACACACGAAAAAGCGGATCTATACCATTCAGGCCCCCACCACCACTGGTTGCGGCATTGAAGCGCAGTGGCAGGGTCTCTGGACGAGCTACAGTCATGTGCGAACGTGAAGTTGAAGTCGAGGATCTAAAAGTTGCCCCCTCCATTTGCGCTGTGGGCTGAATAACCTGCCCCGGAGTGGGATTAGGCTGAGAGATTTGAATGGCAGCGGCCTGGGACTTGAGCGCGGGTAGTGAGGCAAGAACGTAGTTGGTGTTCATGGCCCCATCAACACCATCCTGGTTATCCGGTGTTGCCGAGATTATATGCCAGAAATTGCCGACAGTGGAACGCACCGCCATAATCCCAACAATATGCACATTCCAGACCGTTGAACCTGCTGCAATCGGGAAACGTACCTGCCGGGTAGTCCCCAATGTAAGCCCGAGTTTATTGGCAACCGCCTGCGTTATTGCTACCTCAATCTCTTGATTACTAGAGGTCTGAGGCAAACGTCCTTGAAGGACCGTTACCTGTTGTGAAAACTGCGAGGGCTCATAGCCATAGATGTTCATATATTCTTGAGGTAGAGCCCGACCGGTTCCGTTCTCTAAGAGTTGCAATTGAGGAGTCGCAAGCGTAACCTGGGCGTTACCAGCCAGGTAGTTCGTTAGAGACTGACGCACATCCCGATCCAGCCTCTGGCTCGTTCGATCTATCAAAGCAGGGGTTGGCTGATCAGTATACATGGTAGCAGTAATTATCGGGCCACCCGGAGTCTGACTGATCATCCGTTGAAGTCCAATCTTCAAAGTCACCTGCGAGAACAACGGAACCGCGCAGACCAGGCCGACAGAGACAACCATTCCACAAAGAATCACAAGCAACAGTCCCCAGGTCTGCTGAAAAAGCTTCCGGGCCAGCAGAAGAATCGCTGGCAGTAGTGTCACACTTCTCTGGCGTGTCAGCTTCAAGGCAGGCGTAGCCATAATATAAAACTCCTTTTTTATCGCAACTCATAAGAGTGCTTAAACAGTATATCCAGATTTCCATTGTCCAGATTGATAATGATAAATACTCTCAATGTCACCCACAATCCAGCCTTCATCCGGTGTCATCATCGTCAGCGCATACCAGATGTGCAGGGAAGCGAAGGGGAGCGGAGCCTCTTGCCAAACCTCATTGCTGTATGTCAAAATCATTCCATCACCGCCAATCCAACCTGAACGGATCGAGGTTGGCCCAACTGACCAGAGCGTTTTGGGTGCTAAAGGTCGACCATCAGCCGCAAATGCTTTGACCTGCGACCAGCTTCCCTCGCGATAGTGCAGGATCGTTCCCTGACGGCCTACAGCCCAGCCCTCCTGAGATGAAATCATCGAGACACTATTAAGTGTCTGTGTCGTCGGGCTTTTTACCATCTGCCAGTGATTCTGGCTATAGTGCAAAATCGTCCCGTTGCCACCTACGGCCCAACCATCCTGAGACGAGATCATTGAAATCCCGAGAAGATCTGATGTCGTTGGACTGGAGTACGAGCGCCACTGCTGATCCTGATAGTGCAGGAGACTTCCACTAAAACCTACCGCCCAACCGTCCTGGTCAGACAACATGGCAAGATTACAAAGAATGGCGTTTGTGGGAGCCTTTGAGAAGCTCCAATGCTGTCCTTGATAATGAGCCATCTGTCCAGCATACCCAACAGCCCAACCATCTTGCGATGAAGACATTGAAATTCCAAGCAGAGGCACAGTAACTGAAGCGTCCGCAACCCAGCTCCCATTTTGATACCGCAAAATCAGACCCAGGGACGGCACCACACGACGGAGATGCTCACGCTGATCGTCGATGAGTGTAAAAGTTCCGCCCACAGCCCAGGCTACGTTCGCAGATGGCACAGAAACACTATAGAGCGCGGTCCCCTCCGCGAATGATGAAGCGGCCACCGGCAGTTCCGAGGCCGATGAATCGGAGGAGGAGGAAGAGGGCCCCACTCGCGCTTGCCATATGCGAAATGAGACCAGTAACAATGCCAGAATTATCAATGGTAGATAGCGTAGAGCGTAGCGCCGCATTCAATGTTTCCTTTCTCCGATACTTTTCCGTTGAGTTGAGTGGGCCAATAAATATGTGCTAAAGATCGATATCACCTAGCGATATCAACCCTTGCTTTAGCGCGTAAAACACAGCCTGAGTTCGATGGGCGAGTTGGAGCTTGGTGAGAATATTGCCCACGTGCGACTTCACCGTCTCGGGACTCACTACCATGATCTCCGCAATCTCTTTGTTTGTCCGGAACAGGGCCAGATGTTGCAAAACCTCCTGCTCACGTTCCGAGAGGATCGGCTGCGACCTCGTACTCTGAGCCAACTCTTTCAGCACAACATCCGCGATCTGAGGATCAAGCGCGGACTGGCCTCGGGCCGCACCCCGGATCGACTCTAGCAACACATCGGGCGCGGCATCCTTGCGCACATAGCCGATGGCTCCGGCCCGCAAAGCCGCGATCACCCTGGCCTCATCCGTATAGCTAGTCAGGGCCACAACCTGAGTAAGGGGACGTAACCTCCGCACCTGACGGATCGCCTCGATCCCATCCATCCCACCGGGCATCAACAGATCCATCACTACCACATCGGGGGCCCAGCCCCCGATCTCGCGCAGAGCCTCCTCGCCGCTGGATGCCTCACCTACAATCACTAGATCGGGAAACGACTCTAGATAGATTCTCAAGCCACGTCGGACCACCTTATGATCATCGACCAGCACAATACGGATCGCATCAGACATCGCTGGCCCTCCTGGCTATCACTCGCTGTACATACACAATCTCGATGCCCTTCAAAAGATTGATACCCAGCCAGATAAGACAAAGCAGCGCACTCGCATTTGCGCGCCAATAATCCTGGCTCAATTGGAAATTTTCAAGTCCTGGCCAGGGCATATTCATGATAATCACCAGTCCAACGGTCAGCACCCAGATCAGCGAATCTAAACCCAACCGCATCCGCTGTTGAGAGATTTGTTCCCTGAGAGCAGTCAGTGAAAGGCCTCTCAAGATCCGTCCACGGATCTTGAAATAGCGAATGCTCAAGAGCAGCACACATATCAGCACTGGCGCAATCAACCAGATGGACAGCCAATCGTAGCGCAGGTAGCCCACCAGAAAAAGTCCGAGAACAATTAGCGCAATCAATAGCTTATAGTTTTCAGTAACAAGTTCTAGATGGAGGCTGGATTGACGGCCACAGATCATATCTACACGCATGCGAAGTATCTGAGCGCCCAGCAAGCAGACTCCCGCGAGTAACATGCTCAGAGTAATCCATGGCAGGGCTAACCATTGAGGCATGGAAAACAAAATACAGGCGGCAGCCGAACCGATCAGAACAATACCAACCGAAAAAAAGTTTTGAGCCTGTTTGCCAGCCAGAATCAGCTCGGGATCGCTATCCTCTGGTGCGGACTCAACAGAAACGGGAGAGACCAGAGGCAAAACGATTTGAAGAGTCGTCCCTTCAGCCGGTCGGCTCCAGACCTGTGCAGTCCCCCCGAGAGCCTGAATACGATCGTGGACATTGCGCGTACCCATGCCACCGGCCCCGGAATTCGCAGGTAGATTGTCAAGATCAAAGCCTTGCCCGTCATCGCCAATCTCCAGAAGCAGAAAATCCTCCTGTTGATACAAACTCAGCCAGACAGTAGAAGCGCGAGCATGTCGGGCAATATTAGAGAAGCCCTCCTGTACAATCCGGAAAAGCACCTCCTGAGATCCCAATGGCAGCAGATCTTCAGCGGGCAGAGAGCCAATCTCCACCAACACCTTTGCGCCGGTGCGATATTCCAGGGCCTGCCCCTGCATACGTAGAGACTGGACCAGCCCCGTATTCTCCAGAGCCTGAGGGCGCAACTGTTGAAGCAAGGCCTGCATCTCCACCTGAGCCTCGTGGGCCGTCTCCTCAATATCATCCAGAATCGAGCGGACGCGGGAGAGATCGGCCTCCCAGCGGGCCTTCGCGGCGGCGGCGCTCATCGTAATACTAAAAATCTGCTGCTTAATCGAATCATGGAGATCGCGAGCCAGACGATTGCGCTCCTCCTGGGCAGTTGTCTCGATCATCTGCTGCATCTGGTCTTTGGAGGCACCCGCCTGCTTCTCAAACTGGGTATGCTCGCCGTGGTAAATCTCCAGATCGTGTGCCAGCAAGAAGAGCGGACGAAGAGGCCAGTAGCGGTGGATCGCCCGTAGATCCACAGGAAGATCATGGACCCGGCGATCCAGAGCCACCTGGAGGGCAAACATCCCCTGGACCAGATTGAAAGTCAGAGCCAGACCGAGGGCCGAGCCGATCAGCAGGCTCAACGATAGCCCGGTATCTGGCCGCAACTGCGCCGAAACAGAGCACGCCACCAGGAAACTGATCAGCAGTTGGAGAAACAAGAAAAGTGGAACGCGATACGTCCTCGCGTGGAACCTGTCGTTCTTTTTCTGAGTATCCATAGCCCTCATTATCTGTCGCTAGCCTGCCTATTAGAGAGTGAGCCCAACCGTATGTAGAGGTAGTATAACAAACATCAAAGGAAGAGGTATCCCCCACGAGGGGGATATATTCGGGAAGAAAGGAATGTTCTTTGCACACATGGATTTACTTTAATTCTGGACAAAGTGAGAGCTATAGATTATGGGCAATGACAAATGCTAATTGCTATTTAAACTTAAATAAATTTTGAGCCTCACCTATTTCAGTTGATCACGATTAAAGAAAGCTATTTTGACCTTTTGACATTTCTTTATTCCGCCCTATCTATCCAATTCGAGTCCGTTCGTTTCCACCAGCTTCAGATACTTTTTATTTACCGTTATCAAATCGGCAAGTTCTCTAACAATCAAGCAATATAAAAAAGGCAGGCACTGTGCTTTTATACACGATGCCTGCCTTTTTTGTGCCTAGAAGCACAGAAAGGGAGTCAACAATGAAACTTTTCCACTAAACTAAAGATATGAATACCTATCCGTATATACTTAAAGTTAAGCCCATAGGGCTAAATAAGTGCCGTTATGCGCAGGAACTTCGCTGTCTCTGTCCAAAATTTTCTGTTGATTTCTCCCTGGATATATCCAGCTTTGACAGCAAAGATCTTCAAAGGATAAAATATTTCATTACTCAACGATCTTTAAACTTCAAGCTGGACCGTTTTTTTCGTGCCCTTGATGACTAACCAGTAAAGGGTAATATTCAAAATAAAATTTTAACAATATGGCAGGCCTTCCCAGCGCGAGGCCTGAGAGCTTTACTTCTCTCCGACCCCAGCCGGTCCAACCTGCCATACAACCTCGCGCTGTAACATGCGTCCCTACATCTACATGCTACCTATAAGTAGCTTAACATAGAAAAATGCGTATATCAATATTTTTGATGCACATTTTCTATCTTTGAATAGACTGTAATCATCCCCTTAGATAATAAAAAAACTCTTTTCTCAAATAATGAATACTTTTTACCTTACACAAAAATAAAATGAACTCACTTTCATCCCACACATGGTGTCCCCCTCATTAGTGCTATTTTTACGAGTTTTTGCTTTTTATCAAAAAAGGTTACATAATCTGGCAACTTTGGCATTCTCCCTCTGTCTCTATTACAGTACACCAAGAACACAACGCTTGAAGCCTATTTCGCTTCACTGTTCTGTACTTACTTCTTTGATGTGCTAGGTTGGTACATGTCTAAAAAAAGCGTTCCAAAATCAGGCTATAAATATAGCCTTCTTAAACAATTCTACTTATAATATATTACGGAGGATTCTCAGATGAAACTCGCACGCGTATTGTCCCTGTCTCTGCTTTCGCTGTTCGCCTTCTCATTCCTGTTCCTGTCCCAGGCTTCCGGGGCCCGCGCCGCCGATACCGATGCGATGGTCCGCGTGGTTCACGCCTCGCCCGCCGCCGGCACCGTGGATGTCTTCGTGGATGGCAAGGCCCTGCTCACCAAGTTTGAGTTCGCCAAGGTCACCGATTATGTGGCCGTTCCCGCCGGCTCCCACACCGTTAAAGTGGCTCCCGCTGGCAAAGGTATCGATGCCGCTGTCATCACCCAGGATGTTTCGGTCGATGCCAATATGGCGTATACGGTCGCGGCCATCGGCACCAAGGACTCCGGTTTCGGCCTCACCGCTTTCAATGATGACAATGCTAGCGCCGGCAATCAGGCCAAGGTTCGCGTCTATCACCTCTCTCCTGATGCGGGTCCAGTCAATGTCGCGACCGGCGGCAACAATGTGATCAATGGCCTGGAATACAAGAACGCCAGCGATTACCTCATGGTTCCCGCCAAAAAGTACACCTTTGATGTGACGGCGACCGACTCCAACGCCAAGGTCTCGGTAGATGGTGATCTCAAGGCTGGTACGGTGACCAGCGTGTTCGCGCTGGGTCTGCTCAAGGGTGATCCCAAGCTCCAGTTCGCGGCTGCCCAGGTCACCGGCAACGCCGGGATGCCCCAGACGGGTAGCGATCCTAATGCCGGGACCAACTGGGCCCTGGTCGGTTCGCTCCTGGTCATTGGTCTGCTGGGTGCCGGGACCGCGACCCGCGTCGCCTTTGCTCGCAGCAAATAACCTCTTCTTCTTCTCTGGTTTCGTGTCTTCCAATCGAGAGGCTGTCCGATAATTGTCGGACGGCCTCTTTTTTGTGATATGGTTGGAGGACTCAAACCTCCAAAGCACGGTTTGGGAAACCAGCGCTTATTTTAAGAGACAATGGGCAGCAAAAAACCCGCCTGTCAGGCGGGTCTGGTGGTGCTGAGAGGACTCGAACCTCCGACGCATGGTTTAGGAAACCTATTGTACCTTAATTGGCTCTGTAGGCTGTTTTATGCTTTTTCTCTTTCCTCGGACAGTAGG
>CAXTTV010000046.1:0-20799 GCA_964247295.1 uncultured Ktedonobacteraceae bacterium
CCTTCCTCTCTTTCCCGCCGCCGAAGGCGGCTAAAAAGAGAATGAAATAGCCCTGTTTTGTGTACCAGGGCAATCGCATCTAAATATTGACGTTTAGATGAATCAGGAAAAAAGGGCGGCTTTGCAAACCAGGGCTGGGAGTGGGAGCGACGGGTGAAAAAAGGGCAGAGTCGAGGAGAAACTCGTGTAAAAAAACAAATCTGTTACAAGAAAGGATGAGAATACGTATATGTAACTAGGAACAGAAATGTAAGGTAAAAAAAGTCGAGGAATGGATGCAGCAAGAGCAGCAGCAGAAAGCGCAAATCAAAACTTTTGAGCGACAAACAACCGCTATTTTTATAGCGAACCCGACCTCAGGTAGTTATCAGCAGTATAAAGATCAGTTGGAAGAGACATTAGGATATCTAGAGGATCAGGGTTGGAAAGCCGAGCTTAGATTAACCCAGGCGCGGGGAGATGCGACTCGTCTGGCTCGGGAAGCCGTGGAAGAGGGTGCAGATATCGCGGTGGCCGTGGGAGGCGACGGGACCATTAACGAGGTTGTGCAAGGTCTGGTCGGGAGTGAGACCGCGCTCGGCGTGTTACCTCTGGGGACAGTGAATGTCTGGGCAAGAGAGACCGATATCCCATTGGGGGCCGCTGAAGCGCGGGAGGTTCTACTTCATGGCGTCAGGCGGAAGATTGATCTGGGCCAGGTTGATACACGTTACTTCTTATTAATGGCCGGGATCGGCTTCGACGGGGCCGTCACGCAGATTGTTGAAAAGAAATCGCTGAAAAAATTAGGAGTGATCGGCTACCTTTTGGGGAGTATCTGGGTCGCCCTCAAATATAATCGTTTCCCGGTAGTCATTCGCCTGGGTGAAAAACAGATTAAGACCATGGCCTATCAGATTATTATTGGAAACACGCAGCTTTATGCCGGGGCCCTAAAATTCACCTGGCAAGCCAAATGTGATGATGGCTTGCTGGATATCTGCATCGTTAAATATCGCAATCGGCTGGATCGTTTTTTAGGAATGATGGACTTTCTGATCAATCATCGGGTAAGTAAAGAAGTTATCAATTACGAAACCTCAGCCGCTATTGAAATCATCACAAAGCGTCCAATCCCAATGCAGATCGATGGTGATCCCGTCGGGAAAGCTCCAGCACACTTTAAGGTGGTGCCGGAGGCCCTCAACGTGATTGTCCCGGAAAGTGCCTCCGCCAAAATTTTCTCGAAGATGTGCTAGAAATCCTTGAGGCGCTGAGTGATCCCCCAGAGAGCGCTCAGCCCAATCAGTGGAAAGAGCAGTTCGCACAGGAGAATAAAGCGTGCTAGATCTCCAGTTGCTTGTTCGTAAGAATGAGTATAATGAGCGCGGTTCGCCTGACTTAAGCCTGAAACGGCATTAAAAAACTCAGTAAATGCATGGTTGGATTCTCCTGTACTCAGCTCTTCAGCCTGTCGTAAATGGTTGGGATCATTCATAGAGATAGCCGTAGAGCGGAGGCGTCCATCGATCAGGGTATAATGATTCCAGTTGCTCTGGAGATCCGCCAGAGGTTGATCCTCTTCGGACCAGGTACGGTTATTTATCGCATCTTTACTTAGAGCGCTGACCTGACCGATGTTCTGCGTCCAATCCTGTTGCCAGCGATCGGCCTGCGGTTGATCTTTAAACTTTAGCGCGACCAGCCAGCGAGACTCATCGGCATTTGCCGCAGTGCCATAGCGCTGGAGGCGGGCCGCCGCGTAGACGCTATCGTAGTCGTCCTCCACCATCTGACCAAAGCTGCCATGGCGGCCAGCGAGTGAACCAACAAAGATGTTGAGCGTAATCACCAGGATAGTTGTGATCAATAGAGCCATCGAGAGCCCAGAATTGATCAGGCGATGAGTGATCGAGAGCATGCGTTGGGTCGTCAAAAGAATGATTAGAAAGAGCAGTCCTCCCAGAATCAGCGTGAGATTTTTAGTGATCGTTAGAAAGTCTGTTGTATTTGTGTAGGCGGCATCCAGATGGGTTTTATTAATTATATTCAGGCATGCCAGATTGTCCTCAATACTGCCGAGCGCCCAGTCCTTGCCCGAGAGATTTTGGCCGCGCGGCGAGCAGTCTGGAAGATTTGTCTCACTTAGAAGGACATTGCCCGAAGCATCTTTTAGAGGGGCCAGGGAGATGCGAGTGTACAGTTCCTCAGTTGCGGCCCGATAGGCTTGATAGGCTTGTTGTAGATGGAAGTCTTTGGGATCTGTCTTACTCTGTGCCTGATTGAATGCGTAGCGCATCACCGCGATATGTGAAGAGTATTGCTCAAAGCCCGCGATAATCCGCTCGATCGCGGTTCGTTCGCCTGAATAGGTAACGTTATGGGCGGCAAGATAGAGCTGCTGGTTTGCTTGCACAGTCTCGGCGTCGATCGCGCGATTGTCGCAGTCGTGGACCGTTAATCGCAACACCTCAGTAGAGCCGGGTAGCGTACAGGGCTCCTTTGAATTTAGATCTGCCGTCGCCAGATAATCGGCGGCTTTCGCGTCGATATCCTCCAGGTTTTGCGCTGTTGCCTGAGCGGCATCAACGCTAGGGATGCTCCCCTGATTAATCGTATCTAGATTCAAGGTTATTTGACGCAACGCGCCAGGAAACGCGAATGCCAGCATAATCGAGAGTGCTAGAACCCAGAAGGCCAGGAATAGAAACTGGCCTTTCAATGTCCCCCAGATCAATTGCTGCCAGAGACGAGCCGTCAGGCGGAGACTCCCAGTTCTAAAAGGAGAGACTGTTGCTTGAGACATTCCGGAAGTGGCTGGTGAAGGAAGCTGAGTCGCCACGATGCTATACACCCTTTCATCTTTTAAAAGGTCTGGTATTAATTTAGTTTTGTTGTACGCCCGACATTGATCGCCAATGTTTTGCGAGCCACCGCATCGGCCTGCTTTAAGCGGACAGTGCCATTCGGCTCCATAAGCACAATATTGCTGAGCAATTGTGTGATTGCCTCATTATTGGTTTGCTGGCTTAGCGCCAGTGCTCTTCCCAGCAGGCGAGTCGCTTTATCTTTATTCCCTTGAGCCAGCGCCTCCTGGCCCTCCTGAATCTGCCGAGCCAGTTCCTCCTGATGCGTATAATGCGCGATCTGAGGATCAATCCGGGTGGTTAAAGAGGTGTCCGCGCTCCATTGAGCAAAGACCCAGGCCTCGCGCGCCGTTTTCTCCTCCTGGACCTGACGATTGGCTATGTACTTCAGCGTGGGGCGGAGCATCACAAACTGCTGACCGGGAGCATAGACCGGAATATCCAGGTCGAGTAGATAATCGCGCTGTTCGCCCGCCGAAAAAGAGCCCAATGTGACCAGGTGCTGGCGGGGATTGCTCTGGTCCGGCTGTACCTGAAAGCTCACGATATTGGGATAGACCTGTTGAAAACTTTTGATGGAGACCCCGGCAGGTGACCAGATTACCAGTTGCGTGTTCGTCAGCGCCGTTTTACGCATCTCGCTAAAGGTTTGTAGAAACGCCGTCGCCACCTGTTTAGGTGTGGGAATAATATTTGCCTGACCGCGAGTTTGATCGGCCATATAGCGCAGCTCACGCTCATCCCAATCCAGGCCCACACCCCAGGCGCTAATGCTTAAGCCCGACTCACCACAGCGAGCAATGGCCCTGTTCAGCACTGGCCGTAGCTCTCCCTCATTCTTGCCGTCCGTCAATAACAAAATTTTGGAGGCACGAGTTGGATCGTTACCTGACTGGTCCACAATTAGATTAAGGGCCGTACTCATACAGGTGCCACCACTGGCCGCCAGACGTTGGATAGCTGTGACGCCCGCGAGTTTATTTTCATCTGAGGCCATTGCGGGACCAAAGACCACACGCGCGGAATTGTTAAAGGCTACCACCACAAACTGCATCGAGCTGTCCAGAGCCTGCACCACCTGGATCGCCCCCTCCCGCGCCGCTTTCAGCTTGATCCCCTCCATCGAACCTGAGCAATCCAGCGCGATTGCCAGAGAAAGGGGAGCGGGAGCCAGGGCCAGATCCTGATCCACCTTAACAGAGAGCACCGCCTGCATATGGTTTTGATCCAGGCGAAGATAAGGATTATACGCGGCATTCACAGTAAACATGAGAATACTCCTTTCAATTTAGAACAGACGCCAGGGAGCGACCTCAAACGCACGGCGAAGTACCGCCTCGCGATCAGCCGGATGTTGCTCTTGACGTAGATAAAGCCGATAATGCTTTTCAGTGACCAGACCAATCTCGCGGGCCGTCGTCTGAGGTAGATCCGGAAGGGTCGCTCCCTTAGGCAGCGTATTCTCGCGGGCCATTTTCCAGGCCGCGTAGTATACATTGCCAGCCATCAGGTAATACCGGGAATGCTGAGTGCGGCCCTCTAAAGACTTGAGGGTTTGAGCCGCCTGCTGAATCTGTGGAAAGCTGCGTGGTGTGATGTGATTCAGATAAAGATCACAGAGCAAGAGTTGGGCCTCTACATATCTGGCCGTCGCCTCGCTGATCGTACCAAGCACCTGAGCGGCCTCGGCCCAACGCTGTTCCGTCATCAAAGAGTGAGTCAGACCGAAAATCGTCTCCGTATTGCCGGGATCGGCCTTTAGAACTGCGGTATAAAGATTAATCGCCTCTAGATGCCGATCCTGTTTAGCATTCACGCGGGCCAGGGCCTGCATCGGTGGAAGTTCACCCGGAAGATCGGCCATCAGTGTCAGATATTGTTGAGCGGCATCATCCAGCCGCCCTTGAGCCTCTAGTAGCCGCCCCGTATACCAGGAGACCTTCCAATGGCCGGGAGACTTGCGCTGAACCTGAGTAATCTCTGCCAGGGCAGTAGAGTAGTCGTTTTGATCGATCAGGACCTCAGCCAGCCTGAGGTGGGCATCGAGACTATCGGGATGGTTCTGCGTCGCCTGCCGATAGAGATTAGAGGCACTGGTATAGTTCCCGCTGCGCAGAGCCAGATCTCCCGCGCTCAAAAGGCTAATCGCCTTATCTCTGGTATCGAGCGTGGCCTCGCCACGTGGACCCAACCTGCCAGTAGTCGTGAGCATACCCGAGACAAACTGGCGTGATGGGACCGACAGGCCGGGCTTTCCACCCTCGATCTGGCGAAGGACACCACGAAGCTGGTCAGCCAGATCCTCCGCCGCCTGAAAACGCAGAGCTGGATTGCTATGCGTTCCCCGGCAGAGCAGCCGGTAGAGGGTCGGATAGTCGCGGAACGCACGATAGTATTCGGAAGGTGGCATCCCAAAGCGGGGATTAGTCAGATCCATCTCCGTAATCAGAAAGGCCAGCGTGCGACAGACCGAATAGAGGTCAGTCGTTGTAGATGGATGGTGGGCGGCCTCGGGCGCGTAGAAGCCATGCGTCCCGTAAACATCCTTAGGTTTTGGCTCATACCTGATCACCGTCCCCAGATCAATCAATTTTACAATCCTGGAGCCATCCTTCAGCGTCTCACTCATCACATTTTGAGGTTTGAAATCGCAGTAGACCAGATCCAGCTTCGCCAGATAGGAAAAGGCTGGAAGGATCTCCAGGATCAGGCGGATCGCCTCAGGAGCATCAAAGGGCCGTCCCTGTTGCTCCATCAACTGGTCCAGAGTCTCGCCCTGGACGTACTCCATCACGATATAGCCACAAGTCCCAATCGTCACAAAATCATAGATTGAGACAATATTTGAGTGCTTAATCGTAGCAAGAAACTCACGTTCACGCACACTCTGGGCCGCCATCTCGGGATCATTATCCGTCAGCAAAGCCTTGATCACAACCTGACGTTTAAGCACCGGGTCCTCGGCCAGATAGACCGCGCCCATCCCGCCGGAGCCGATCGCCCTCACAATTCGGTACTTATTATGAAGTATTGTGCCGGGCGCGAGTTGACTTGCCTGCGAGTCCGTTGTTTCATCCCCGAAGTGGTAGCCGCAGGAATTGCAGAAGCGTTTGCTACTGGAGCGGAAGCGGCCACAACGTGGACAGGTGGTCTGAGTGGACAGCGCGGGAGAGGTCGTCGAATTCGTCGAAGCAAGAGCAGGCGTTGTTGTCCTCGATGAGATCGAGCCTGATGGATTTAGCACCATCCCACACTGCTCGCAGAGTCCATCGGCGGTAGAAGTCATCTGATGGCAGTTGGGGCAGGAGATTAGTCCCGCGACTGGAGATGAGATCGAGACAGGTACGGTTGGCAGTGGCGCGAATGTTGGGTCCAGGACCGCGCCGCAGTTTTCACAAAGATCGTCAGACGGTTTCACCGGATGCTGACAATTTGGGCAAGAAATCATCACAATCCTCATAGTGACAGCATCAAAAAATAATAGGGTAGAACTGTCACAAAGAAGATAAACGGGCAGAGACGAAAAATATCAAATGTATTTTATCGCCAGTAGCCTGGTTGGAAAAAGCACGATAATTGATTGAAGGTGAAATATGCGTCGAGGAGTCGTAAGCGACTCTTTTAGGAAAGGAAGAAGATGTTCCTATGCAGGGAGAGACTCGAATGGGGTAGATCGGGTCACGCGTGGACCCGTAGAGAGGGAGACCTCTCCTATTGCGATCGCCAGACCCGATCTACCGGCCATGGCAAGGGTGGTGGGAATTTCCCAACAGAATCGCTTGCTTACGGAGGAACGGGAATCGCTCTCATTGCCATCGTCACACGTGGGCAGGACTCCGCTTCCCAGGGCAGTTTTGAGATCTTGCGCGTTTTATTTTGAAGGGGTCTAAAGCCTTTCTATTGGCCGTATCAGGGATTATAATTAGCATAGTCAGGTATGTACATCAGGAGGAGCTGTGATGCATAAAGATCTGTGGCGCGCGATCGTCGAGTGCGATCCCTGCTATGATGGTCGTTACTATTATGGAGTCGTCAGTACGGGCATTTTCTGTAAACCATCCTGCCGATCGCGGACGCCCCGACCGGAGAACGTCAAGATCTTTCACAGCCTTGAAGAGGGAGTCCAGACGGGTTTTCGCTATTGCAAGCGCTGTCGGCCAGATCTTAGCGAGTGGAAGGGTGTCGGGGAAGAAAGTGTAGAGCAGGTAATCAGATTGATCGACGACAGATATGAAGAAGATCTCTCATTGGAGAGTCTGGCGAAAACGGTCTATCTCAGTCCCTATCATCTGCACCACCTCTTCAAACGCAGCACTGGAAACACGCCCGCCGACTATCTTCAGCAGCGTAGAATCGAAGTTGCCACACAGTTACTGGCGAAAGAAGATTGCCCAATTGCCCTGATAGCCGAGCGGGTAGGTTTTCGGAGCGCCGCCCATTTCGCGACGGTTTTCCGCAAAGTCACTGGTATTCAGCCCAGCGCCTATCGGCAGCAGGCATTAGAAGCATATCTGTTGGTGGGGACCGCCATTTAGAGGAAAGAAAAAACGTTATGCAAAAAGCACAGGTGCAGCGAGAGAACGTTTATTGGGCGCGGTTAGATATCGCGAATTGGGAGCTCTGGTTGGGCGCGACCGCTCAGGGATTATGCAGCGTTGGCTGGCAGGATTGGGAGTATCAAACCTTTGCCAGCGAGATCGCCTCCCGGATACCATTGGCAAATCTGATCGAGGATCGGCAGCGGCTAGAACCGTATGCCCAAGAGTTGCGCGAGTACTTCGTTGGGCAGCGCAAGCAGTTTAGCTTCCCGCTGGATCTACGAGGAACCCCATTTCAGGTGGCCGTCTGGAAAGGGCTGGCGAGCATCCCCTATGGAGAGACTCGCAGCTATTCTGAAATGGCCCTGCTGGTCGACAAGCCCAGGGCCGTCAGAGCCGTAGGGACTGCTAACGGCGCGAATCCCATTCCGGTAGTGTTGCCCTGCCATCGCGTCATCGGCAAAGACGGAGCTTTGCGTGGCTTTGGTGGTGGTCTTAACTTGAAAGAAGAGCTCCTCAAAATCGAAGGAGTCGCCCGATAATCTGATGAATGAACAGAGTGATAGATATTTACAAGCGTGCAAAAGGTAGATCTTATGGAGATACGTCTGGAGGTTCCGGAAGAGATTTTGCATCAGCTTCTGGACCCGGTGGTGCTGCCGCGCATGGCACGTGTGCGTAACAATACACCTGTCGCGGAGCCGATCTCTACCATTGCTGATCATGTGCAGCAGCAGTTACGTGAGATGAAAGATCAACAAGCGATCAGGCCAGGAGAGCGGATCGCCATCGGCGTTGGGAGCCGGGGGATTGGACGGCTGGACGAGATGGTCAGGGCGCTGGTTGAAGAGATCAAGCGGTTGGGGGCCGAGCCATTTATTGTTCCGAGCATGGGAAGTCATGGGGGAGCAACCGCTCAGGGTCAGCAGGAAGTGCTGGCGCATCTAGGTGTGACTGAGGAGCAGGTTGGCGCTCCGATCCATTCCAGCATGGAGACGGTGGAGATTGGGCGAGCTAAGGATGGCACGCCAGTCAAAATCGACAAACTAGCGATGGGAGCCGATGGGATCGTCTTTGTCGCCAGAATCAAGCCCCACACCGCCTTTCGTGGAACCTATGAGAGCGGCCTTGCCAAGATGATCGCGATCGGTCTGGGAAAGCAGGAAGGGGCTGCCAACTGTCACGCACGCGGCTTTAGCGAGATGGCGAATATGGTTCCCGCCCTGGCAAAAATTGCTCTCAAGCGCGCTCCAATCCGTTTCGCCTTGGCTGTCCTGGAGAACGCGCACGATCAGCCGTATAAAATCCTGGCGATTCCCGCTGACCAGATGCTGGCGGCAGAGCCCGACCTTCTGAAAGAGGCCAAAAGAGCCATGCCCCACATCCCCTTTGAGCAGTTGGATATCCTGGTGATCGATGAGATTGGCAAAAATATCAGCGGGGACGGGGCAGATCCCAACATTACTGGTCGTTACCCCACGCCGTTTGCCAGTGGTGGCCCGGAGGTAGTTCGGCAAGTTATTTTAGATTTGGCTCAGGGGAGCGATGGGAATGCCAATGGGATCGGCACCGCCGATTTTGTAACGATGCGAGCCGTCCAGAAAATGCTGCTGGGCAGGACCTATCCCAATGCCCTGACCTCCACCGTTCCCGGTCCCGTCAAGATCCCCATGATCCTGCCCTCGGATCGGCTGGCGATAGCAGCAGCGATTTTGACCTGTAACGCCATTGGTCGGGAGCCACGAATCGTACGCATCAAAAACACCTTACAGTTGGACCGGTTCTGGATATCTGAGGGCCTGATCAAAGAAGTGCAGCAGGACCAGTACCTACAGGTGATTGAAGAGGCTGGTCCGCTAATCTTTGACCAGAATGGAAATCTGTCTGATCCCAGTCGTAAAAAGATAGAAAGCTAGCCAGTTGTTACTTTCTGCCAGCCGTTGCCAGGCGGCCCAGACCAAAGGCCAGGATATCTTCCGCGCCGTTCCAGACGCGATCTGGTAGCAGTGGGATTGAGCGGGAGAGCTTTTTGCGCCCATAGCTGCCCAAAAAAGCGCCAGCCGTTGCCCCAATCGCTCCAAGGGCAGCGCCCGTCCTCATGGGGCGGCGCTGCTGCTGAAAAAGCAGAGCCCCGGCGGTCCCACCGATCACCACGCGTGCGATCAACGGCCCCTGTTTTGTGCGTGTTGGCAGTACAGGCAAGCGGGTTCCTACCACCTCACCAAGGGCCAGCACCGCTGGCGCAAGCGAGTTGCTATTGCGATTGAGAAGCGCGATTGGCAGCATTGAGCGGAGGCCAGCCGTCATGCCGAGAGCCGTTGCTTGAATATAAGGATGAATCAGAGCAGGCATAAAAAGCTATCCTTTCCTATCGATCTACTACTGCTTATCTTTCCTGTCGTCAGGCCCTCCAAAACCACCGCCCTGCAATCCCGAAAGATAAGAGGTATCTTAAAGAGATACGAATAAGGCAAGCCAAAAGGATATTTGTGTGAGCAATGGTGCGAAAATATCTCTATATCTCGCAGCAATTATGCTCGCTCTTTTTACAACATATCCAAAAAGAAAAGCGCGAAAGTGCAAAAACCCTTGACAAGTCGAATATGAGTGTGTATAATTCCAGCAATTTGAAAAACTTTCCAGATCTTTAGAAAGCCTGGTATCCCTATGCGCTCGAAAAATTGGATACAACTGATCGACAACGAAAGGCACGAAAAGTGCTGGAATTCCCATTTTCTAGATTCGCAGGATACAGGCGTAAGTATTTCTTTTTTCTTCCTCTCCCATTTATTTCAGGGATGAGGAATTTTTTTTGATCAGTAAGATTTCTTCCCCTGGCTGATTGCTAAAAACAAAAGCCAGGAGCTAGATGACAATTTCCAAAAATACCCAATCATAATCCAAACAGGGCACCATAGGGACATGACATGTCAACATGTTGTCAGTAATTATATAATAGTATTCAGAAAGTCTGGAGGAAACACGCATGACCCAGGTTATCACTCGTCCGCAAGTTGCATCTGAAGCGATCAATGGAGACTTCAAAGGCAAAGACATCCTCTCGTTAGATCAGTTCTCCATTGATGATCTGTTCGGTGTCTTTGAGCTGGCGCAGCAGATGAAGCAGATTGTGGTACATAACCGCTCCTCAAAACTGTTAGAGGGTATGATGGTCGCGCTGCTCTTCTGCGAGCCCTCCAGTCGGACCTTTGGCTCATTCGCTGCCGCTGTTAAGCGCCTTGGTGGTCAGACCCTGGAGATGCAGAATCCCGATACCGCCTCGTCTCTGGCGAAAGGCGAGTCGTTTGAGGATACCATTCAGACGCTGGAAGCCTATACCGATGCGATTGTTTTGCGCCACAAGGTTTCAGGTTCGGCCAGAGTTGCTGCGCAGGCTGCGGGTGTACCAATCCTCAACGCTGGTGATGGCAACAATGAGCACCCGACGCAGACCCTGCTGGATCTGTTCACGGTTTTTGAGACCTTTGGTCGCCTGGATAACATTAAAGGGTTGCTGGCCGGTGATATTTTGAATAGCCGGACCCTGCACTCGCTGATCCGTGGACTCTCACTTTTCGAGAACAACACGCTGTACCTGCTCTCACCCCAGATGCTGCGGCTCTCGTGTGAGGACCTGGCGGACTTCCGCGCGCGCGGTATCCAATTGATAGAGATCACCAATGAGGACGAGATCCCCACTGACTGCGATTTCTGGTACTGGACGCGCATTCAGAAGGAGCGCTTCGCCAGCCTGAGTGGCTACGATCAATTGAAGCGGGAAACGATCCTGGTGACACCTGAGCTTTTGAACAAATACGGTCGCCGTGATATGATTTTAATGGACCCTCTGCCACGAGTGAACACAATTGATCCGGCTGTCGATGCTGACGAGCGGGCGGTCTACCTGCGATCGCAGGTTCGCAATGGCCTGTACACTCGGATGGCATTGCTGGCACTGGTGCTGGGCAGGGCCTAAAACAAAAAATAACTGGTATCTATGGTTTCCGGCAGCGTAGCGGGTGACCCTGAAAGGGACTAGCTACGCTCTCTTTTTACCATCGATGGAGGAAGAAGCAAGCGGAATATTTTCAAGATAAGGATGGTAACTGTGGAATGCAAAAGATAGTAGGTAAGCAGAATGTTGTGGCGTTGGAAGAAGAGGGATATCAGACTGGCACACTGGTGCTGGAGGATGGAACGCGTTTTGAGGGGCGTTCGTTTGGATCTGAAGGCGCGAAATCGGGTGAGACTGTTTTCGTCACCGGGATGACCGGATATCCTGAAGCCCTGACTGATCCCTCGTTTGGGGGCCAGATCCTGGTAATGACTTATCCTCTGATTGGGAGCTATGGTGTACCTGAGGCCTCACGATGGGAACGTCAAAGGATCTCAGTTTCGGGCCTGGTGGTCTCACAATATGTCGAGACTCCCTCGCATTATGAGAGTGTGATGCGGCTGGATACCTGGTTGAAAGAGCAACGTATCCCGGCATTAGAGATCAAAGATACCCGTCAGCTTACACAGCATATCCGTACCCATGGAACAATGTTGGGAAAAATTATTTTCCAAGAGGATATTCCTTTCTATGATCCTAATCGTGAGAATCTCGTCGAAAAGGTCTCAACTGGGAACGTGCGTGTAGAGGGTCAGAGCAAGACCACCATCGCATTAATCGACTGTGGCGCGAAGGCGAACATTGAACGTTGTCTACTTAAACGAGGTGTGCGGGTGATAACCGTACCCTGGGACTATGATTTGTTCAACAGTGATCTGCACTTTGATGGGATTCTGGTCTCCAATGGTCCAGGAAACCCCATCACTGTGGGTCGAACCGTCGAGACACTCAAGATCGCCATTGAACGGAACGTGCCGATGCTAGGGATCTGTCTGGGCCATCAATTGCTGACATTGGCGGCGGGTGGAGAGATCTACAAACTAAAGTTTGGGCACCGCAGTCAGAATCAGCCCTGTTATCTTGAGGGGAGTAAACGCTGTTATATTACCACCCAGAACCACAGCTTTGCCGTTGGTTCGCTGCCCCCTGACTTTCTTCCCTGGTTTACCAATGCGAATGATGGTAGCAACGAAGGAATACGGCATAAAGAGAAGGCAATTTTCTCGGTTCAATTTCATCCTGAGGCCGCTCCTGGACCCGAGGATACTGAGTGGATTTTTGACTATTTTCTGGAAAGGGTACGAGTCTAAAGATGGAGAAACCCAAAAAAGTACTGGTATTGGGTGCGGGAGCTCTGAAAATCGGTCAATCAGGCGAGTTTGATTACTCAGGCTCTCAGGCCTTAAAAGCCCTTCAAGAAGAAGGGGTTCACACCGTCCTGGTAAACCCTAACATTGCGACCATCCAGACCTCCAAACTGCTGGCCGATCAAGTCTATTTTCTTCCCGTGAATGCAGAATTCGTTGAGCGGATCATCGAGAAGGAACGACCCGATGGGATATTGCTCTCCTTTGGTGGGCAGACCGCGCTTAACTGCGGTATCCAACTGCACCAGAGGGGTATTCTGGAAAAGTATGGTGTGAAAATCCTGGGCACACCGGTCTCCGCGATCATCCTGACTGAAGATCGACAGGAATTCGCGCGACACCTGAAAGGCATCAACATTCCTACGCCAGGCAGTCAGACCGCTGAAACCCTTGAAGAGGCCGTAAGGATCGGTGAAGAGATCGGCTTTCCCGTGATGGTCCGCGCCGGCTATGCCCTTGGTGGGCAGGGATCGGGGATCGCCCAGAACCGTCGGGAGCTGGAAGGGATTGTCAATGGAGCCCTGGCCTTTGCCCCTCAGGTCCTGGTGGAGCAGTATCTGCACCACTACAAAGAGATTGAATACGAAGTTGTCCGCGATCAATACGATAACTGCATTACCGTCTGTAACATGGAGAACATGGACCCACTGGGCATCCATACCGGTGAGTCCATCGTGATTGCTCCCAGCCAGACCCTGACCAACAAAGAATACCAGATGTTGCGGACCGCAGCGATCACCATTGTTCGCAGCTTGGGAATCGTCGGAGAGTGCAACGTCCAGTACGCCCTTGATCCTCACACGTCGCACTATTATGTAATCGAAGTCAACGCCCGGCTCTCCCGAAGCTCCGCGCTCGCCAGCAAAGCCACTGGGTATCCCCTGGCTTATGTCGCAGCTAAATTAGGCCTGGGTTATGCCCTGACCGAAATCCCCAACCGGATCACCGGCGTCACCAGGGCCTGCTTTGAGCCCAGCTTGGACTACGTAGTGGTCAAAATTCCCCGCTGGGATCTCGCCAAATTTAAAAACGTAGACGAGACCATCGGGACCAGTATGAAATCTGTCGGTGAGGTCATGGGGATCGGTCGGACCTTTGAAGAAGCCTACCAGAAAGCCATCCGCATGTTGGACCAGGACTTTGACGGAGCCACCAGCGAAAAAGCCTTTCTCGAAGAAAGTCCAGAAGATATCCTCAGACAGTATCTTTATCGACCGACCCCAAGGCGGATGTTTGCTCTGGCGCTGGCCCTTCACCATCGTTTCAGCATTGAAACGATCCACGAGATTACCGGCATTGATCCCTGGTTTTTGTATCGGCTTCAGAACATCGTACAAAGTGAACAGGAGCTTCAAAGAAGTCAGGATCTTTCAGCGGCCCACCTGTGGCGGCTCAAAGAGATTGGCATCTCCGACAAGCGGATAGGGGAACTTACTGACAGAAGCGAGCTAGAGGTACGCGAATTGCGGAAGCAGCATGGAGTTATTCCAGCCATCTTCCAGATTGACACCCTCGCCGCCGAATTCCCCTCCGATACCAACTACCTTTACCTCACCTATAATGGTCATCATCGCGATGTCGAGCCCTTGAAAGAAGAGGGAGTCATCATCCTTGGCTCCGGCTGTTACCGGATCGGCTCCTCCGTCGAGTTTGACTGGACCAGTGTCAGCACCGTCGAGGCCCTGCGCAAATATCACAAGCAGTCCATCGTCATCAACTGCAATCCCGAGACCGTCTCCACCGACTATGACACCTCGAATCGACTCTACTTTGAAGAGCTTAGCTTTGAGAGGATCGCCGACATCGCCGAGTTCGAGAACCCGTATGGGATCATCGTCTCCGTCGGTGGTCAGACGCCCAACAACCGTGCCCAGGCCCTGGACCAGGCGGGCTTCCGATTATTAGGGACCGAGGCCCGCAACATCGACCGGGCCGAGGATCGCGGCAAATTCTCAGATCTTTTAGACCAACTGGGGATCAAACAGCCTGAATGGCAGAGCGTCACAGACCTCAAAGAGCTGGATATCTTTGTGCAGCGGATAGGCTATCCCGTCCTGGTGCGGCCCTCATATGTTCTCTCGGGCAGCGCCATGAACATCTGCTACGATCAAGAGGAGTTGAATCGCTACGTTGCCGAGGCCGCCGCCGTCTCGCCCGAGCATCCCGTCACCGTCACCCACTTCTTTCAGAGGGTCAAAGAGATCGAGATGGACGCCATCGCCCAACACGGGGAGATCAAAGCCTTTGTAATCTCCGAGCATATCGAGAACGCCGGTGTTCACTCAGGTGATGCCAGCATCGTCCTACCACCGCAGGACATCAATCGCGAGACGCGTCAGAAGATCGAGGCTGCCAGCCGGGCGATCGCCCGAGCCCTGGAGATTACCGGCCCCGTCAACATTCAATATCTTGCTCAGAACAACGAAGTCTATGTGATTGAGACCAATTTGCGAGCCTCGCGTACCTTCCCTTTTATCTCCAAAGTCACCGGGATCAACCTGATGGAGCTTTTCGTAGACGCCCTGTTCCAGCCGGAAATTCCTGAGGTTGAGATGCCCGAACCTGGCTTTGTCGCCGTCAAAGTGCCGCAATTCTCCTTCTCGCGACTGACCGGAGCTGATCCCATTCTTGGGGTGGAGATGGCCTCGACGGGAGAGGTTGCCTGCTTTGGAGAGGATCTGGAAGAAGCGTATCTTAAAGCCGTGATCGCCACAGGGGGGAAAGTGCCACATAAAGGCATCTTTATTAGCCTTGGAGGGGACGAAAAGAAGGCCGCCTTCCTAGAAGGCGCGCGCGAGCTCGCGGAATTGGGCATCCCATTGTACGCGACTGAAGGAACCAGCGCCTTCTTTGAGCGGCATGGGATCAAGACAACCTGGCTCCATAAAATTCATCAGGGGCAAGAGCCCAACCTGTTGACGTATCTACAAGCGGACAGAATTGATCTTGTCATCAACGCCGCAGATAAAATTGTCTCGCAGGAACGTGATGATGGGTACCAGATAAGGCGGCACGCCATAGACCACAACATCCCCCTCATAACCAAAATTAAGCAGGCGCGCCTGCTTGTAAAAGCGTTGCGTGAAAAGGATCTTGCCAGTCTACCAATCAAAGCCTGGAATGAGTATCCCGTAAGTGTTCGGGAAGTTAAAATCAAATAAAATAAATCGGAATATTATACTTTTTATGTTTCTGAACACAAAAAGATACGTGACTGTTATCTAACTGTTCTGTTTCTTTCTTTCTCTTTAGTGTATTCTTCTTGTAAGAAGTTATTGATTAGCTTCTGATAGCCTCTCAGGGAAAAATGATCCCGCTTATAGAGAGGTATCCACTGACTTTCCGAATTCAAGAAAGGCCACATAGAGATGAAAAATCAGAACGAGAGCCAGAAACTGACAATTGTTGAACTGACTGATGCTGAACTGGAGATGGTTGACGGCGGTAAGAGCAAGGATACCCTTAGCTTTGGCTACAAACACCAGGATGAGGGTTGGAATTTGAGTGCAGATGTCACTTACGATGTTCAGGCAGAAAAGGGTGGTTTTGACCTTGGCTTCCATACAGACTTCTAAGGCGAAATAACTGCTCTACAACGAGGTCATTGTTAGAAATAAGCAGTAGCGCTTATAAGCTAACGGGTTGCCCCGCTCTGTAAATACCTATTTTCCGTCTCAAGAGGGGTGAGATAGGCAGGATTGCTTGTTTTTACCCTCCTCCTAAAGCAGGAGAGGATTTAGCCTTTAGAGATAGTCGGTTGTCTCTATAGAATTCAAGAAGGGTCATTGATAATGAATCAAAAGAACGAGAACCAGGAGCTGGTGAGTGAACTGACAGATGCTGATCTGGAAGCTATCTCTGGCGGTTATACTTCGGATCAACTTAATGCCGCGTGGAACCACTCCGAGGATAATCTGAGTTATGGAGTTAAAGGTTCATATAACCTTACTACTGGTGAAGCCAGAATTGAAGGTCAGGTTAAGTGGAGCTTCTAAGGCGAAACAGCATCGCTCACGCTTAAGTAGCCGTATATACTTCCGCGAGTAGGAAGGGGACATGGATGTTTAATGAGAAAAATGTTGCGCGTTCCACGAAACTTGATCCAGAGGCCGTAAATGTGTTGAACGAAGATGAGTTGCAGGGTATCTCCGGTGGAGCGGGAAATGGAACCGTAACGGACACCTTCACATTTACCGGAACAGGCCTGAAAGATGGCAAGTTTGGCGATCTGACCCTTTTAGGGTTCGGTAACATTCCCAACGATATTCACTTTACCAAAACCTGGACACATCAAAAGGAGCAATAGCTTCACAATCAGGTTACTGGTAGGAGTCAGCGACAGTATTTACACGTTTTATAAGAAGGTTTAAATAACTTCTGTACGAAATAGAGATAGAACAAATAAGAGAAGAGAAAATCTTCTCTTGTAATAGAAAGGTTTACAAACATGTTTGGTAAGAAGAAAGATCTCCCCGTGACTGAGATCAACGCAGCGTCCCTGAATGTACTGAACGAAGAGGAATTGCAGGCCGTTATTGGTGGGGCAGGAGACGATGAGTGGGATATTGATGAGGATAGCAGCAGCAGTACCTCTACCATCACTGTTAATGGCGTTACCAAAACCTTCAATGGTAATGGTACGTTCTCTTTCGGTGGTACTACTGTTTCAACAAATAGTAGCAGTTCCAGCAACTAGAAGCGTTTAGCGTAGGGGAGACAGCAGTTTCCTCTACGCCGACAAAGATCCAGGAGTTTTGCTCCGTACACTGCATATGTATCTATCGAGAAAAGGTGAAAAAGCAAAATTTGCTTTTTTCACCTTTTCTTTTTTAGTAATTTCTTTTTATTCAGGCTCTTTAGAAAATCGATCTGTTACAAAAACGATGTTTTCACTATTAATAATTAGAAAATACTCTGAAAACTATAATTAGAACACTCTTTAAAGATTACTTTATGTACAAAATATTGACATAGGACTAAACATATTGTAAAGAAATTGTATAGAACAAAGATGTAGATATGAAACAATATGCAGTGTACGGATTGTTTCTATCATACCTACCTGTTCTGTAGTGAAATAGAAAAATAAAAGTGTGTTTTAGAAAAGGGACCATTGATGAAACGTTTTTTATTGACGACGATCGTGACCGCATCTTTGCTGCTTGTCTGTCTGGTGAGTTTAATCGTAGCGGTTGCTCCCAAGGCAAAAGCGAGCACCAGTGATCAGATTGGAAATGCTGCATCTGCCAGTTCTCTAGGTGTGAGCAATGTCAATGCCACGACCTCAAACAATGGAGCCACGGTAAGCCTCAAATTCAAGGGCGATGCCAACACTAATTACACCGTCTCTCTAATTCTCGACCTTTCTCGCAACAATTTTACTGCCCCAACAGATGGTGCAGGGAATGCCTCTGTCGCATTTAACAGTCTCCGATCCGGTGGAAGCTACACCTTTTTCATTCGTAAAACTGTGAATGGTCAGGATATAACAAGCGATGCCTATCACCTGATCAGTTATAAGCCATCTGGCAATGTGAGCAATGTTGTCATCGTGTACACAACAGATCGCTCTTCAGCGGTCAGCTTCACGGGTAACGCAAACTCTCCGTATTCTCTGGTCACTCGGTATGTAACGGGATCGCGCGCAACTACTGATGTGACCACGGGGGATAATGGCAATGGAACTAGTCCGCTGGCGGGTCTTAACAGCTCCAGCAGCAATGAGCTCAGCCGTACCTTCTTTTTCCAGATCACCACTGCTGGACAACCCGACTCGGATCGCTATTCCTTCACCCTGGACAAGTAGTTGCCAGTGTTGACAACGCTTTACTCTTCTCAATCTGAATTGAAGTAGAAAAAAGCGGGAATATACATCTTAAGACATGAATCATCCCGAACTTGATTTCGCCAACGGTATCAAGTTCGGGATGATTCATGTCTTCAACAAATTCTATTCAGGTTCCTTAGGAAAATAAATTTGTTACGCGAGGATCGTTTCTATCTTAAAATAGATGATAGAAACAATAATCTATGAATTATACTATAGAAACTTTAAAAGTCTTTTTATGTAAATAAAAGGTTGACACGAAAGTAAATATATCATAATATTTCTATGTAGAACAAAGATATGAATGTGAAATAGGTGAAGCATACGAATTGTTTCTGTCATACATATCCGTTCTTTAGTGAAATAAAAGCACGTTTTAGAAAAGGAAATATTGAATGAAGCGTTTTTTACTGGCAAAGGTTTTGGTTGCATCTTTTATGCTTGTCTGTTTGATGAGCTTAAGTATAGTTGTTGCTCCTCAGGCAAAAGCGAGCTTTAGTGGGAAGATCGCAAAGGCTGTTCCTGGCAGCTCTCTAGGTGTGAGCAATGTCAATGCCACAACCTCAAACAATGGAGCTACGGTAAATCTCAACTTCAAGGGTGATGCCAACACCGATTACACTGTCTCTATCCTTCTTGATCTGGTTCCCAACAATTTTGATGTAACGACTGATGATGCAGGAAATGCCTCTGTCACGTTCAATTCTCTGGTACAGGGTGGAAGCTATACCTTCTTCTTTCGTAAAAATGTGGAAGGCATAGATTTGACAAGTGATGCCTATCACCTGATCAGTTATAAGCCATCTGGCAATGTGAGCAATGTAGAAATTGTGTACACAACAGATCGCTCTTCAGCGGTCAGCTTCACTGGAAATGCAAACTCTCCGTATTCTCTGGTCACTCGGTATGTAACGGGATCGCGCGCAACTACTGATGTGACCACGGGGGATAATGGCAATGGAACTGGAAACGCCACCGGCCCTCTGGCGGGTCTCAACAACTCCAGCGCCAATGAAGTCAGTCTTACCTTCTTTTTCCAGATCACCACTGCTGGACAACCCGACTCGGATCGCTATTCCTTCACTCTGGACAAGTAGTTGCCAGTGGTAACGATGCTTTACTCTTCTCAATCTCAGTTGAAGTAGGAAAAGGCGGGAATATACATCTTAGGAGGAGGAGCCGTAACTGTTACGGCTCCTCTTTTTTGTGTATAAATCACATTCATTCACGAAGACAGCGTTTGTTTATGAGAAAAGTCATCGGGACCACCCCGCGCAATAGAGAATGAAGCCTCTCTCTTTTGCGTATTTTCTATTTATTTGATATAATGTTAGTAACTAATTAAAAGTATATAAAGTCTTCCATAAGTAACCAGGAGAATTTCATGGCAGAGGAGCGGCAGAAGATCAGTAAATTGGTGATTGATCCAGGAACGACTATTGGGCTTGTACGTTTGCGTGTTGGTGATCTGGCGAGATCGCGACGTTTCTATGAAGGTGTTCTAGCCTTTCAGGTTGTGGAACTGACAGAGAGAAGTGTCGTGCTCGGCGGGCAGGATAAACAGCCGTTACTTGAGTTGACCGAGGTACCTGGGGTAGGGTCACAGCCACGAAGGGCAACCGGTCTATACCACGTAGCGATTCTTTTTCCGACAAGAGCGGATCTTGGGCGTGAACTGGCGCGAGTATTGCAAGCCGGTGGGATCTCTATCGGACAGGGGGATCATCTAGTGAGCGAGGCGCTCTACCTCTCAGATCCCGATGGGAACGGTCTGGAGCTTTATCAGGACCGTCCACGTGAGGTCTGGACCTGGATCGGTAACACCGTTCAGATGGCTGCTGATCCTGTCGATATCGAAGGCCTGTTAGAGGAAGGGAAAAGTAGGACCTGGAATGTAGTTCCAGCCGGGACGCGTATTGGGCATATCCATCTCCAGATTGGGAATGTACCAGAGGCCGAACGTTTTTATCATGGCATCCTTGGCTTTGATGTTACCGCTACTATGCCGGGAGCTTTGTTTGTCAGTGCCGGCGGCTATCACCATCATATAGGTCTGAACACCTGGCACTCGCAGGGAGCGCAGCCCACGCCTGAAGATCGAGCTGGTTTAAACAGCTATGTTATTGTCATCCCCACCCACGAGGGCTGGGAAGCCATCCGAGCTCGATTGAATAATCACAATATCCCATTTAGAGAGCAAGAAAATCAGTTAAGCGTGAAAGATCCCTGGCAGAATCAGATTATTCTGACTCTGGTTTCCTGATACCAAGGGTCTTATCATTCTAGAAAGAAGCGGGGTCCAGGGGTTTCAACCCCTGGCGGGAGC
>CAXTTV010000046.1:20809-27954 GCA_964247295.1 uncultured Ktedonobacteraceae bacterium
TGCTGTACTGCGCGCGCCGCTCTTCCCCCCCCCCGCTCCCGCCGCCCGCCGCCCCCCCCCCCCCCCCCCCGGGAGCGTCCTCGCTCACCTCTTCCCCGCCGTAGGCGACAGAAGAAGAGAATGAAATAGCCCTGCCTGATACCTTAAAGGGTTGAAAATGCGAACAAAATATCTCTATAATGAGTAATAGATCGACATGCCCATGTTGACCTACCTGGATCTATACGAACTAGAGATAGCTGTAATCGACAGACGGAAGTAGATCGGGGCCAGATCGTCCCGAGAGAAACCGCCAGTCGCGGCGCGGCATTAAAAGGTTCGTGATCCGCATTTTAAGCTCAGGTCCCGTTGCGGCGGGTACCTGCCCCGCATCCAGACCAGCCTGGTCTGGATGCGTCTATTTTGGGTGGCCTACTTTATTTTCTTGACGGTGATCATCGAACTGGCGAAATGGCCGTGTAGGGAAGGGGTCAGACCGGTTCTCATCAGGCTCTGGCCGCTAAGTGGCCCCTTATCACCTGGACAACCCTCAACAATATAGAAATCATCAAGTTGAAGGCCCCGAAGATATATTCGAGGTGCAACTTGCCAGAAGTGGTCGTGATGCCTGAAGGCGAAGATCACTGACTCTTTTTGATCCCGGCTGACATACTGGACTGCCGTCAAGCTTCCCTTGCGCGGCGAATTGAGTCGATAAAGATCGCCCTGTTGAACAATATGCCGAATTTTCTTATAGTCGTTAATTAATTGTTTAACGATTTGCATCTGCTCCTGATTGTAGTGGTTCAGGTCTTCTCCCAGGCCCAGGGAGCCGGTCATAGCCGAGTGAAAGCGATAGGTCAGGTCCAGGGCAACATTGTTAATCTCCAACGAGGTGATGGAGTCAGTGACCCAGGCCATCATCGCTTTCGGAGCGTAGGCCAGCGAATAGCCTTCTTGAATAATCAGGCGATCGTAGGGATCAGTATTATCGCTGGGCCAGCACTGATCGAAGCGTTTCAGTGCCCCCAGATCTACACGAGCTCCGCCGGAGGCGCAGGCCTCCCAGACAACGTGGGGGTGACGCGTACGTTACTGTTCAACAATCGAGTAGACGGCTCGTGGTGAGCGGACATAGGCCTCACGCTGTTGCTCAAGCGGAGCGGTGGGCCAGCCGGGTTCGCTAATTGGGCGGTTAAAGTCCCATTTAATAAAGGTAATGTCTGGATGCTGACTTAGTAGTTGATCCAGAGTTGTGAAGATAAAATGTGTGACCTCAGGGATCGACACATTCAGCATAAGCTGATTGCGGAACAGTTTCACCTCGCGGGTGCGGAAGTGGAAGATCCAATTGGGGTGGGTACGGTAGAGATCGCTATCGGGGTTCACCATCTCCGGCTCAACCCAGATCCCGAAGCGCATCCCCAGCTTGAGAACCTCATCGATAATTGGTTGAAGGCCACGTGGAAGCTTTTCCTGATTAATATACCAGTCGCCCAGTCCAGCCATATCGTGATCGCGCTTCCCAAACCAGCCATCGTCGATGACAAAAAGCTCAACGCCCAGTTCAGCCGCCCGGCGAGCCAGAGCGATCTGTTTCTCCTCCTGGACATCAAAATAGACCGCCTCCCAGCTATTATAGAGGACTGGACGAATCTTATGGGCGTGCTCGCGGGGGAGCAGATAATCCAGTTGATAGTGATGGAGATTGCGGCTGGCCTGACCAAAACCCTGATCCGAGTAGCCGCTGATGAACGAGGGGGTAGTAAACTCCTCCGATGGTGAGAGTCGCCAGCGGAAATCAAAATCGTTGATCCCCCCAGCCACATAGACGCGGATCGGGTCTTGCTGCTGCTCGATCGCGATCTTCCAGTTGCCCGTCCAGCCCAGAGCTCCGAACCAGACCTGCCCTGTCTCTTCCGTCGCCCCCTGACCCTCTGCATCCACATGATCGATCGCGAAGAAGGGATTGGCCTCAGCGCTGGTGTAGTTGCGACGGCTTTCAAGTACCATCCGACCTGCCGTCAGGGGTTGACGACGGATCTGCGTCTCACTATTCCAGCGACCGCTCAGATGGGTCAGGCGATAATTGCCATCGTAGAAGATAGGCAGATGCCAGGCCGCAGACAGGACAGTCTCTAAATCTAGCCACTCCTGACCGACATTGCGTATTACCGTCCAGCGCTCCAGAAGATCGCAGTCCGTGAACAGGCGATAGTGGAGATCGACCTCAAGCGAATAATGTACGTCTTTCAGCGTAATGACCAGATGTGGAAGATCCGTCGAGAGATCCTCATACCCCGAATACCGTAGATCCAGACCCCGAACGCCATCGGGAAACGAGGCCTTCAGAGCGGGCTCACTATACATCAGGCCACCCCACGCCGGGTACTCCTCCGAAGTCATCAGGTACTCAGTCTGTTGCAAGCGTTCGCTGTAGAGGGGGCGTCCCAGACCAGGATAGTCTGTAGGAGTGTAGAGGCGCTCGCCCCAGTACAGATGGCGAAGGACACCATCCTCAGTTATCTTCATCACATAGGCTGTATGAGCTGTTGAGAGAATCCAGGCATCGTGCTCGTTAATATGCTGGATCGTAGCGTGCTTAATCATCAACAATCTCCAAAAGTCAGAGTTATAAAGATTATCTTAGTCTTTCTAACAGATTGAATCAAGAGGGGTGGCGTGTGTTGGATAGTGGCAAGGTGAGAGAGGTGTGGACCTTCGGCGGAGAAACCGCTATGCTACCAAAGATGGGGCGTGGTGGGCAATAGCGAGTTGAGAGAGGTGTGGACCTTCGACGGATGAACCGCCGTATCGCGGAAGGAAGAATAATGGAGAGAAGATTTGGGAGAACCTTTCTGGTAATTGCGTTTCTGCTTCTGACAACTACTGCCGGCTGTTCCACACGTTCACAAAGTGAGACGAGTGCAACAGCATCACCGATCGCGAAAAGAACAGAAAGCACAAAAAAGATACTCGTGTTTTCAAAGACGGCTGGGTTTCGGCATGCCTCTATCGTAGACGGAATCGCAGCGTTACGGATGTTGGCGAAAGAGCATAATGTAGGGATTGACACAAGTGAAGACTCGACCGTTTTCACGGATGATAGTCTGAGGCGCTATGATGCCGTTATATTTCTGTCAACCACCGGGACCATCCTGGACGATCAACAGAAAGCGGCCTTTGAGCGCTATATTCGAGTGGGGGGTGGTTATGCCGGTGTGCATTCTGCCGTTGATACCGAATATGATTGGGCGTGGTACGGTAAGCTGATTGGGGCATACTTTAAAAGCCATCCAAGTGTACAGACCGCGACCCTGCGCATCGAGGATACCCATCATCCTTCAACGTTGGTGTTACCGCAGAAGTGGGAGTGTGCCGACGAGTGGTACAATTTTCGCACCAATCCCCGCGCCTCAACACACATATTAATTACCCTGGATGAGGCAACCTATAAAGGTGGCGCGATGGGTAAGGATCACCCGATCTCCTGGTATCACGAGTTCGAGGGTGGGCGCGCCTGGTATACAGGCCTGGGCCATACGTCAGAGAGTTTTCGTGAGCCGCTCTTCCTACAACATCTCTGGGGAGGGATCTCATATGCCGCTGGGTGGAATCGCGCTGAATGAAAAGAAAAAAGGAGGGAGACCAGGACCGGCCTCCCTCCTGAATGAAGAATCTTAAGGGATGACCCCATCCTGAAGGGTAACAGGATTGTGTTTAGTGTAGTCCAGCTCGTCTGACTGGCTCACTCCCGTGGGTGTCAGAGTATCCAGCACTTTGGGGACCGTCGCGGGATCAACAGTGCAGCGAGGATCGCTGCTGGCTGCGGCACAGACGCCAAAGCTATACCCACCTGGTGTGGCTGTGAAAGCCCGAGCCTGATCCGGACTGAAGCCATCCTGACCCGCCAGCGTGACGGTAAAGCCCCAACCAGTTTTAGGATGGCCTAGGCTGGAGGCCGGCACGCTAAAGCTGATAAAGCGCGAGATCGCGTTCCCCGAGCTGGTAATTGTTCCCAGCGCGTTCCCTTTGGCGTCCACATAGCGAGAGCCGAAGCCTTGAACCTCAAGCGCCTTACTCCAGGCCGCGCTCTGCGTGATTGCATAGTTGCGTTGTGGATAGGCAACGGCGGTAGAGGTATCGCCAGCGGCTGCATTGGGATCATGGATGTACACATCCACAAGCTGGGCTCCAAAAGGACTGCCAAAGGTAGGCGAGAGATCACGCGTCTGGAGCTTAAAGATGATGTTAGTGCCATTATCGAACACCTGGAAACGCTGAATATCGTAGGCCCCAGGATGGAAATCCGCCGCCGTTGGATAAGCATAGTTTCCTGGACCGTTGTCATCGTTATTGGGATCAGTGATATCGAGCAGTTTGGTACCCGGCGTGAAATCAAAGACCACCGTCCGCTCCTCGTTCGCGGTCGCGCCATTGGCAGATCGCGCTACCACATTAATGACCGTAGTTCCCCCAGTAACCGGCAGCTTCACGCTAAAGGTGCCATCGGCCTTCGCCGTTGTTGTGACAATCGAAGTCTGACTTTTATTGTCGGTATTGGTGCCGGCAACATACATCTTATTTCCAGACTTCGAGGTGCCCGAGACCGTCACCGGAGATCCAGTCACGCTTGACGTATCTGCGGGAGCCGTAAGTATTAGCTTCGTTGAACCCTGTTGATGACGAACATAGCGATCGTAAGTGATTCCAGGGCGATCCAGCACCTGATTTGTGCTAATATCGCGCATCAAGCGCACAAACGAGGCCGTAGACCAGGTGAGAGGCGCGGCAGATCCCGCTGGCTTCCCGTTCTTAAAGCCGATAGAAGCTGTCGTAGGATCGGTTCCGAAGGGCGAGGCCGCCAGATCGGGCAGCTCCCAATCCTGCTCTGGCAGCAGGCCGACGCCTGATCCAAAGTCGCGCATAGTCTCCAATAGCTGGATTGAGTAGGTTGAATTGTTGCGGAGCAGCTCGTACTCGCCGCGTTCAGCGTTTAACAGTGGCCAGAGATGCCCATTTCCCTGGTTTGTGGGTGGCCAGGGATGCCCAGTTTTTGACTCATCGCCGTACCCATCGCCATTATAGCGCAGCCAGCCTGGGCCGCTTTTCGTCTCAGCCTTAATTGTCGTATCGACAATTGGCAGGGACTCCGTAATGTGCGTATCGTTGGCGGGCTTCAGGCCCAGGCGAACAAGCTCCAGGAAACCAGCATCGATCACCTGACGCTGATCCAGCGTTGGGCCACCATTTCCCAGATTATAAGAGATCGCCGCATTGGGATCGCCCGTTTTCGAGAGGCGAATATAATAGGGATGCTTTGCCAGCGGACCGTTTGTCGTAACCGCCCACTTCTCAATTGAGCGCTGATAATTATCGGCCACCCCAAGCCAGAGGTTCTCGCTGTCACTATCATGATTGATGCGCGCGATATCGGCAGCCGCCACCAGACCAGCGATCTCCGCCGAGATCGTCGAGGGAGAGTACCCTTGTTGCTCCTCCCAGCGCTCCACTCCAAAGGCCGGGCCGTGACTAATCACAAAATTCGCCGCTGGCTTGATATGCTTCTCATAAAAGTTTTTATCCGTGATATGCATCTGATCGGCCATCAGGATCGGATAGCTGGACTCATCGAGCTGTGCTCCAAAAGAGTCTGGGGCCGTCTTCCCATTCAGCAGGCTATTGCGGGGAATCGAGCCATCGGCCTGTTGCTGACGCAGGAACAGGAAATCCACCGTATCGCGCGCCGTTTTTGTATCCCCGGCTGCGATCAAACCTGTCCAGGTCTCATACAGATCGCGGGCAAACACCTCGCGATACGAACCGAAGTAAGCATTTTGAGGATCGTTAGCGGCAACCGCCTGACCCCAGGGAGAGGCCAGACCCGCGCCGATTGCCCCGGCGAACGTCTTATCCTCTGTAGATTTCACCACATTGGCATTCAGATAATACTCATCTTTCAGCGTATTCCATTGAGAGGCTGAAACATCCTTAGGGCGATCCCGAGGATCGATCAGCTTGCTATCGTAGTCATGCCAGCCCTGGATATACGCGTTACGCAGAGTCGTAAAGGGTGTCAGCAGCGAGGCCCGGCCAGTCTGGACCGCCTCAGCCTGTTTGGTGCCAAAGCCCAGAGCAAATGTAAACTCAGGATGTTGTAGATCAATTTGTGCCGTCTGCACGACATTGCCATTGAGCGCCTGATCGTAGACCCCTGTCAGCTTATGGGAAGCATCAAGCTGGGTAAGGCCATCGCTCTGCGCGCCTACAAAGCCATTGCTCACCTGTATAAAGGGCGACGAGGCCTCAAGCGCGCTATAGACTGGAACCGCGTAATCGCGATTCACCGCTTGAGACTTCGTATTGATGTCATAGGCCATGGGGATTTGCTGCTGCAATGATGTATCGGTCACCGCATTATCGGCTCCCCCGTTAGGAGTACCACCGCCACCGTTGCCATTCAGCGTAGGATCATAGCGGAGGTAAAGCTGATAATCCCCAACCTTGCCTTTCAACGGCGTGAACAGTGTGCGTATCACCACACTGTTACGATTGGGATCAGTAATATACTCCGTCACCAGACGGTACTTTCCATTTTTCGCCGTCGTCGTCACGCGGCAGTCAAGGGAACGGTTGTCCACCAGTTGGGTTGTATAGGTAGTATCACGAGTCTGGAGATCCGTAAAGCTTTTACCATCGGTTACCACAAACTGAAGAGACTTCACATTGGAATTATCTTCATAAGGATAGTAGAGATCGCTTAACACGCCATCGGCCAGCGTAAACCAGACCTTTGATTGTGTATTGCGAGCTGTGCCCAGGCAATCCTTCCGAGCGAGATTAAAATAAGAGGATGAGCCAGGACCATCGGAAGCCACAGCGAGAGAGGTTGCATGCGCAGCCCTGGGGAATAAAGAGACAGATGTAGAAAAAAACAAAGAAAGGACCAGGAGAAGTGGAGCACATCCGCGCAGACGTGCCGGTATAGAGTCGACCATACCAGAAAACTCCTTCGTTGTTGAAACGAAATATAAAGGGGGAATAGAAAAAAGGCACCTGTAATCACTATAACATAAAAGTGAAATAAACCAAAAAAAGAATTTATGTATATTACATTAAAAACATCAACCCACATAAATTGGCAGATACTTTGTAGAGAATAGGTA
>CAXTTV010000047.1:0-27909 GCA_964247295.1 uncultured Ktedonobacteraceae bacterium
TATTGCTCGCTATATTAAACCCAGGTATATAAATTCTATTCATAATGCCGCCAACGGGGGCGAGAATGAGGGGGGGGTGGGATGGCCCCGCTTCCCGCCAGGGGTTCAAACCCCTGGACCCCTTTCTTCTTAGAATGAAATGGCCCTGTAGTAAAAGCGAGCCTAGCATTATCTCTCCAAAGAAATGACCATTTTGTTTTCTGGAGATCTAAACTTCAGTATAACAGTCCGATTGATAGTCAGTGCTTTTCATCTTAAAAAAGCCTGATAGTACTGTCTGGTTGTAGATGTATAGTTGTTAGACAAAAAGATAGACAGTAGATCTATCCTTGTGATACTCTGTGCTGAGAGTAAAGGGAAGAGATGCAAACACGAAAGAAAAGTAATATAGGTAACAAGACATGCCAATCGTAAGTGTTGTTCAGGTAGGTAAATCATTTGGTGCCGAGCGTATCTTTGCCGAAGTCAGTTTTCAGATTGATGCTCAGGATCGTATTGGGCTTGTAGGGCCCAACGGAGCGGGAAAGTCCACCCTGCTCAACGTCATAGCTGGTCGAGAAGAGCCGGATGAAGGTTCAGTCGCCATTTCGCGTGACACACGGATTGGATATCTCACGCAGCACGCAGATTTTCATCCAGAGAACACATTGCGGGAGGAGCTTTTAACCGTTTTTGAGCATTTGCGAAGTTGGGAGCAAGAACTAAATCAACTAGCAACAAAGATAGCAGAGACCGTAGACGGACCCGAAAGTGGAAAGCATCAAGAGTTGTTGCAGAGGTACGCCGATCTTCAGCAGCGTTTTGAGCATGCGGATGGATACACCTATGAGAACCGTGTTGATCAAGTGCTGGATGGACTAAATTTTACGCGGGAGCAGCAACAATCGCCAGTTATCCACCTGAGTGGAGGGCAGCAGACCAGGGCTGCTTTAGGGAAGTTATTATTGCAAGAGCCAGATCTTCTCTTGATGGATGAGCCGACCAACCACCTGGATCTATCATCTCTAGAATGGTTAGAAACCTATCTTTCGAGTTGGAAAGGGGCCATGGTCATCGTCGCGCACGATCGCTACTTTCTGGATCAAGTTGTAGCTCGGACCATAGAGATGGCCTTTGGAAGGATCGAAGAGTATCCAGGCAACTACACAAAATATCTTCAATTGCGTGAGGAGCGAATGGAGCGTTGGCAGCGTGAGTATGAAGCGCAGCAGGCCTACATAAATCACACCGAAGAATTTATCAGGAGATACAAAGCTGGACAGAGATCCAAAGAGGCGAGAGGGCGTCAGAAGCTCCTGGACCGTATGGATCGAGTGGAGCGGCCCCAAGATCTGCCCGAGCTGCACTTTGAATTCAACTCCGTTATAGAAAGTGGTCAAATCGTCCTCACAACACATAATCTAGGGATTGGGTATGGGCAAGGTGTAGTACGGTCGGGGACCATCAAAGAAGAGATCCTTGTTCAGGTTCAGGATCTTGAACTGCTGCGTGGAGATCGGGTTGGGCTATTTGGGCCCAATGGAGTTGGAAAAACCACCTTGTTGCGGACCATCATTGGAGAGTTGCCGGCTTTAAGGGGAAAAGTTTCCCTTGGCCATAACGTCAGAACCGGTTATTACTCTCAGACGCATTCAAGTCTAGTATTTGAGCGCTCAATACTAGACGAAATTCGTCAGGTAAGTGTTTTAAGCGAAGAAGGGGCAAGAACCTTTCTAGGGCGTTTTCTCTTCACAGGAGATGACGTATTCAAAGCCATTGGATCTTTGAGTGGAGGAGAGCGCAGTCGGGTAGCGTTAGCCAAGCTCACACTTCAAGGCTCCAACTTTCTGGTGCTGGACGAGCCGACCAATCATCTAGATCTTCAGTCGCGTCAGTTTCTCGAAGAGATTCTCAATGAATTTGAAGGGACCCTGCTTTTCGTCTCCCATGATCGCTACTTTATAGACAAGCTTGCCACAAAAGTCTGGGCAGTTGAAGACCGAATATTGACCCCATATGTAGGTAACTATACAGAATATCGCACGCGACGACAGCCGATTCTTACAAATGAGCAGGCCGGCAGCACTAGTAGTAAGAAATCGGTAGCCCAGGTGGTCAAGCCCGAGAAAAAAACGAGCGTCAAGCGGAGCAAAGTCAAGCAGAGATCATTAGAAGACGTAGAGAAAGAGATCGAGCAGGCGGAGCAGCAAGCGAAGCGTGTCGAGACTGAACTGTCAGAAGCGGGACTTAAAGCTAACGTAAGCGAACTCACTCGACTCTCAGAAGAATATGAGAAAGCCAGGGAGCGAATAAATAGTTTAATGGAAGAGTGGGAGTCCATGGCAGACGCCGCCAGTTAACGTAGATATATTGTGTAATGACCGGGTTTCCCTGTAGAAAGAGTGGATAGGGAGACCCGGTCTTACCGTATTACTAAAGAGAAAAAGAACGTTTTCCGTTACCGGCTTTGTCTCAGCCCTGATTACCTTTGAACTGCCTACTGATAAAGCCAGCCAGCCCTGCCAAAACTGGTAGGACACCGACCAGAGAGAGCCAGAGCACAAAGAATAGACCAGGAAGAACCTGATTAGGGTGGGTACGAAGGAACGGGAAAAATTTTGTGTAAAGACCTGTCAAAGCAACAATCGCGACCAGAAAGAGAATAGATCCAGCCAGAAAGAAATCTCCAAGAACGTTTTTCAGACCGCCAGATCGAGCCCTCCTAAAGGTATTTACGCAGAAAAGAGCAACACTTAGACAAGCCACAAAAAGCAGCACCGGTACCACGGCAGGAACCTTTGTGAAAGCAGCCATCAGACCGATCGCCACGACACCAACAGCCAGAAAGAGAAAGCTGCTTCTCAGTCCTGGTTGAGACGTTTTCTGTTGGAATATTGTGGGAGGGGTTTGGAAGTTAGCGGAAGGGTTTTTCGTGTTCCCAGAGGGTTGTTTAACGCCGCCAGAAGCCCTTGTAACCGTCTCTGGTAGATTATTTGTCTCCGCCAGCTTCGTCATAATTGTCGCCTTAATACTATTTGTCTCGGGATTGCCGGGATCGAGTTGAAGCGAGCGATCGGCAGCCATCAAAGCCGCAGAATACTGGCCTATATTTGTCAGGAGGGCCGCCTGAAGGCTCCAAAGCAGAGCATCATCCGGCACCAACTGCATCGCCCTATTGACCAACTGTAAAGCCTCCTGGAGACGGTTTGAAGCGCCAAAAATCTGAGCTTTTAGAGTCATAGCCGCGACATCATTAGGCTTAATCGCGAGACTCTGCTCCAGAAGATGTAAAGCCTGGGCAGGGTTTTGCATTTGGACCAGGTAGCGAGCCTGTTTTAAGAGCTGAGCCGCCTGCTGATCGGTCTGGATATTCGCGGGGGGTAGAGTAGCCGTCGCGGGTCCAGAAGAGGGCAGAGTAGCCGTACTATCTTTATGTGTGGGTGGTGGAGAAGCCGAAGGCTTCGGAAAGAAACCGGACTGGAAACCAGGCATAGCCTGTCCAGCAGTAATAGGAGGAGCCAGTTCCCCCACAAGAATCATCGGTTTGCGCTCACTGCCAAAGACTTGGGGGCGGCGCTGCTCTGGAAGGACATTAAAAAGATAAGCATTAAGTTGTTGTAACGAAACCGTATTAGTAGCTGTATCGCGGGCAGGTCCACAGAAGCCAAGGATCATACTATGGACCAATTGCCCCAAATTTTTATCGTTAGCCTCGGCCTGAAATTCATTGCCGCGACAGGAGCAGAGAAAGATGCGATCGGGAACCTGTTGGACAGCCTGGAGCAGAGAGGGTCCCAACAGCGGTTTTGAGTCAAAGGGGGCTGAACGACGTAGACTCCAGAGCCTTCCCGACTGGACATAATCGAAAACAACCAATGTATTATCGGCGCGGCTGGTAGCAAGGGCCTGCTCCGCCAGTCGAGCCACATGAACCCCAGTATTGAGTTGATTATAGAGAGTATTAGAGAGAGCCAGGTAGCCTTCACCAGTCTGCTCATCGAGAAAAGTGTGTCCCGCAAAATAGATAAGAACTGAATCTCCAGGACCAGCCGACTGCAAACATGTCTGAATAATAAGTTTTTCTACCAGCTCTTTAGTTGCGTGAGAGCCCAGAACCATCTGAACGTCCGAAGGCGTCCAGGCTCCGCCCTGACTATTGACCAGCCATTGGGCCAGAGCGCGTGCATCTGTCTCGGCATAGTGTAGAGAGCGAAAAGTAGGGTCCTGATACTCATTGACACCTATAATAACTGCTAGGCGTCTTCCCATAGCAGACTCCTTCAAGCTTTGCGTCTATTGTTGATGTGTGGTTATTGTACGATATTGCATTCGGTTTGTGATAAACCGGGGAATGAAAAGGTACTTTTGGAGAAGGAAGCGATCTGTGTTTAGTTACTCATCTATGCTATACTTGATATATCGTTTACCTCCCCTCTCCCTGGAAGAATATCTGGAAGGAGACCATTTTCATGCCCCATATTCTTGGTCTTACTGGTAACATTGCCTGTGGAAAAACGACAGTAGGACGATTTTTGCTTGCATCGGGTGTAGAGCTTTACATAGATGCGGACGCAGTAGTGCATCAGCTTTATCGTCCGGGTCAAGAAATCGCCCTTGCCATTGAAAAAGAGTTTGGTTCCGAATATTTATCCGCAGAAGGAGTGGACCGTCAGCGGCTGGGGGAGCTTGTTTTTCAGGATAAGCAAGCAATGAAGAGTTTAGAAAAGATCGTGCATCCAGCCGTAGGGAAAGCCCTGTTAAAGGAGTTAGAGCAAGTAAGTGAACGGGGGATCGCAGTCATAGATGCCGTAAAATTATTAGAAGGAGGGTCTGGACGCTTATGTGAAAAGAAATGGCTAGTAGTGTGTCCAGAGGAGCAGGAATTTCAACGTCTGGTTGAGCGTAATCATCTCACAAGTGAAGAAGCATGGACGCGTATTCGAGCGCAGCCCTCAAACGAGCACCGGAGGAAGTTGGTAGATGAAGTAATTAATAATGGGGGATCGTTAGAAGAGACACGAGCACAGGTAGCCGTAGCTTTTCAGCGTTTTCGTGATCAAGTTTTAGATTAGAGGAGTAGAGAAAGCATGCGTGGATTACGATTCTTAAGGATGTTTCTCTCCATACTCGTTTTATTTATTGCAGTAGGAGCGGGCTGGTTTCTGCATACAATTCCCCTGTTCAATCAATCCGTTAATGCTCATAGTCGTGAAACAGAGAATGCAAGCAATCCAAGCGGCCCGCTCTCCTCCAAATCAGGCAATCAGAATGGATTGAGCCCGAACCTTTTGCGTTATCATACAGCCGCCCGCGAGAACTTGTTGGAGCTAACCGCTGGATTGAGACCGGGGAGAGGAGATACCATTCCCAACGCATCAGACATAACTGATCTCCCGGTAGCAGATGTCTCATTCTATAACTGGCGAGGAGAATTGTTATCGGGCTGGTTTTCCGCCTCAAAACAGGGAGCGCCGGTCATTATTTTAGGTCACGGAACGCCGGGCAACCGCGTTTCAATGGTGGGACGGGCTGCCTTTTTGCATCAGCATGGGTATAACGTCTTGCTATTTGATTTTCAGAGTTATGGGAAGAGCCAGGGAGAGATCTCCACCTTAGGGATGGTAGAGTCGGAAGACATCTTAGCAGCCATCAACTATTTGCATGGCTTGCCGCAGACCATGTACAGCAAAATAGGCGTATTAGGATTGTCCATGGGAGCGACGGCAGGGGTATTAGCCTCAGCGCGTTCAAACGACATCGTAGCGCTTGTTGCCGAGAGCTGTCCACAAGATGCAACACGTGTGGAGGCAGACGTTCCTGATGAGTCGTCACGGCAGGCAGACAAAGATCTTGTAGACGCCATTTATGGGGTAGACATTACTCAGGCGCGTCCTGTAGATTTTGTCTCAAAACTAGGGAAAGGAACAGCGATCTTCTTCATAAATGGAAATGACGACACAATTACACCTTTGGATGGTATGCAGAGCATGTATCAAACGGCCAGGAATCCCAAAGAGCAGTGGATTGTACAGGGAGCGGGCCACGCCGAGTCATTTTCAGTAGATCCCGATGGATACAAAAGCCACGTAAATAACTTTTTCGATAAATACCTCCAGTAAATTAGAATTGTCTAGAAGATTTTTTACAGGGGGAGTATAGTATACGCCTTTATATTTATACGTTATGGACGAAGAGAAAGACCATTTCTTGTAGGGGGTGAGAAAGGTTTTACCAGCTATTAAGGTTTTATTAGATCGTAAAAAACATTTTACAGTAAGAAAACAATTATAAACGTATATCAATGATTATATATTCGTTATTGAGAATATTTCGATCTCATCAATGCAAAGAGCTGAGTTTCAATTGTTTTGAGCAAAATGTATTGACAATGAGGAGAAACACTTCGTATACTCTTTGCACACCGGATAATTGGAGATTAGATCTTCGGGTAATTGGTGAGATTTTAGGAGAAGAAAACGTATTTACTTATAAGTAATCATGTCGTTTTCGGCATATTTTACTGTGAGTTACAACGAGACATCCTCTAACATGTTTTTTGTTCAAGGAGATTAATTATATGACGCGGAGAAGAAGGTCACGTATTTTCGCAGTAGTGATGGCAATGCCCATGTTGCTAGCGATTCTGGCCGCTTGTGGTTCTGGGACGAACTCATCTGGGACGAACTCGGGTTCAACAGCTCAGGGGTCCACAACTATTAAAATCGCGACTGATTTCCCGGTATCGGGTCAGGACACCTCAAGTGGTAAGCCTGCTGAGAACGGAGCGCACCTGGCAGTAGATGAAGCGAATCAGCAGAAAGTGATTCCTGGGTATACCCTCACATTTGTACCTAAAGACGATGTTGGTCCCAGTGGCTCGCATGATCCGGCAGTGGGTCAGAGAAACGTCACAGATCTGATTGGTGACAATCTCGTTGCTGGTATCTCAGGCCCCTTCAATAGTAGTGTTGCCAAATCAGTGATGCCGGTTGCCAATCAAGCCCCAATAGCACTTATTAGTCCCTCAAACACCAACCAGTGTTTAACGCAGAATAGTGCAGCAGTGGGTTGTGATGGGAAGAACAATCTTTTGCCCTCATTGCGCCCGACAGGCAAAGTCACCTACTTCCGTATCGCTACAACCGATGACCATCAGAGCACAGTAGGTGCGGACTATCTGTATAAGCAGAAGAACTTGAAAAAAGCCTACGTGATTGACGACACCGAAGTGTATGGCGTCGGTATCGCTGATGGCTTCGTCAAAGAGTGGACAAAGCTGGGTGGTCAGGTGCTGGGCCGCAAGAGTGTTCCGAGCACAACCAACTCCTATGTCTCGCTTTTAACACAGGCAGCCGCTACAAATCCTGATGTTATCTTCTTTGGAGGAACATCATCAACTGGAGCGATTCGTGTGCGTCAGCAGATGAGTCAGGTTGCCGATTTGAAGAACGCCGCCTTTGCTGGTGGTGATGGTGTTCAGACCACAGACTTTGCCTCAAACGTAGGGGTTACCTCTGGTGGTTCTTTCTCCACGGTAGCCGCTGTGAACGCAGACACCCTGGATGCCGCGAAAAATTTTATCAGTAAATACAAGAGCACCTACGGTGAGGCCAGTTATGGAGCCTATAGCGCGGGTGGTTACGATTGTGCCAAGATTTTAATCCAGGCAATTAAAACCGTCATTGTTGACAAAAAGATCGCCACCCCTAAAGACTCTGGAGATCAGGCGCAGGGTAAAGTATTCCGTCAGGCAGTAATTGATGCGATTCAAAAGATTGATTACTCTGGAGTAACCGGGCATCACACGTTTGATGCGAATGGTGACACCACGAACAAAGTCATCTCCATCTATCAGGTGGCAAATGATGCAGCGAACAAGCCGACCTGGAAGTATGTCACACAGTTAACAGTATAATATATTGTAACTGAAGGGAGGGATCTTCTCAGCTCTCTCCCTGCCACTTCCTCTACAAGAAGTGCGTGGGGTAGTCTTCGGGGCTCTACCATAGGAGAGTGCTGAAGACTACTCCCTTCGTTATTCTTGTATATCATCGAATGCTTTGCATACAACTTTGCCTTCTGAAGAAAGGTAGGGCCAGGCTTTTATGGCTTTGTTTTTACAGGTTCTTGTAATTGGTATCTCGACCGGAGCGATCTACTCATTGATTGCCCTGGGATATACCATGGTATATGGCATCATTGAGCTTATCAATTTTGCCCATGGCGATATCTTCATGATAGGATCATTAGCTTCGATTGCCATTCTCAACATTATGGGCATTTCCACCGCCAAGGATGCGCCTTCTGGAATAGCATTGATAGGTGTCATGCTTGTTGCCTGTTTAGGTGCAATGATCGTTTGTGCTGTGTTGGGTGTATTAATTGAGCGGATAGCATATCGGCCATTGCGAAATTCACCAAAGTTAGCCCCCCTTATTTCCGCGATCGGCGTCTCTCTGATTTTAGAGGACATGGGAAAGCTCTGGAAAGGTATCAACTACATCCCCTTCCCACAGATTTTAAGACAGGTTAACTACACGATTGGGCCAATAACGATCACCAACATCAACATTCTCGTACTGGTCATCTCGGTAGCCTTGATGATCCTATTACAATGGTTAGTTACAAGCACAAGAATCGGACGGGCGATGCGAGCCGTAGCCCAGGATCGAGAGGCAGCAGCCCTAATGGGCGTCAATGTCAACCAGATTATTGGTATCACCTTCTTTATAGGAGCGGGTCTGGCTGGAGCGGCTGGTTTTATTTACGGGCTTCAGTTTGGAAACACCATCTTCACAATTGGTTTCCGGCTGGGTTTGATCGCATTCACAGCAGCAGTCCTGGGAGGGATTGGTAATCTAACCGGAGCGATGCTAGGAGGTATCCTGATTGGAGTGATTGACGCGCTCTCCACCTTGATCCCAGACTGGATACTGCCGCATGGTGGAGATGCCTGGACGCCAGCGCCCATTTTTGTTATTCTAATCCTCATTCTTGTATTTCGTCCTTCCGGCCTGTTGGGCCAGCATACTCCAGAGAAAGTCTGACCCGGTTAGATTTTTCCATTGTATGTAGTTTGTTGGAAGCGAGGTAATCGTTCGTGGCAACAACCGCAGTCACACCTCGATCGCTCACCCCTACAGGAAACATGCGAACCCTGCTCATGAAGTGGTTGATAGCGCTTCTCGTGCCTGTTAGCATCTTCACCTTTGTCTGGGGTGGCGAAGCAATTGTCAATAACTCCCTGCTAACATTACTTTCTCAGGGAACGAAAGGCGAGACCCAGGAGAGTTTCGGGGCCGCCGTAGCAGCCTTTCTGTTTATTCTCTTGTTTTATGGGATCATCACCACCCTGACCGGTTATCTTATTGCAGCGGATAGCGGTCGGAGGAAAGCAATAGATTTATGGATTGATGTAGCAATGTTTGTGTTGCTGCCACTACTTCTCATCATTGCAACCTCAAACCTCTTATTAGGACTGACTTTTTGTGCGATCCTCTGGCCGATCTACTTTCTGGTACGCAACCGGGTACGTAGATTGACACGATATATAGCGCCATCGCCAGTTGAGGTAGTCGAGCCCCTGGACGCAAGTGGGAAAAAAGTTCTCCTTCAGCGGGGAATGATGGGGGGGTTCTGGTTCGCCACCATCTTCGCCGCGATCTCGCTGCTGGTAGACTTGATCTTCTTCTTTACTGGAAACCTCTTTCCTACATTGTTAATCTGGGTAGTGGCTCGCACGATTCTGTTTCCCGTATTGGGCTATTTTCTGGGGCGACTTGGGGGAACAATCGCGTTACGTCATACGCTCTCGGAGCAGGCCACCTCTCTAAATGAAGGTGAGGGAGTGGTCTTGAACCGGCAGCAACTAGAGAAGCTTTCTGTTACACGAGCGCGTGAAGAAGCGACGGATCTTGTCCCCAACGATCTACCATTGCGTAGCAGGGGAGCCCAGCGCTTCTACATTCTTTTATTGATTGCCTTCGCCCTTTTTTATCCAGTGATTGACCCGTACCTGTTTGGTTCAGGAACCACAGGGCGTCTCTCGGGATATGGAGACGCGGGATATTACGTAATCCTGGCCTTGGGACTCAACATCGTCGTCGGTTTCGCGGGTTTGCTGGATCTTGGGTACGTAGCCTTCTTCGCAATTGGTTCCTATGTCTGGGGAATCTTTGGTTCTAACCAGATTGGAGTAATCTCAAGCATCGTAGTGAACCCGACCCTCTGGCCGTGGTTATTCTGGCCGACATTGCTTATAGGTGCATTAATCGCGGCGCTTTGGGGAGTGCTTTTGGGGGCTCCAACGCTCCGTTTGCGGGGAGACTATCTTGCCATCGTCACACTAGGATTTGGAGAGATCGTCCCGATTGTCTTCCGAGAGTTGGACAAATACACAAACGGCACAAATGGTATATCCGGCGTTTTCTCTCCCAAATTTCCGGGAGTCGAGTGGACGCCCTTCACGCCAGCCCCATATTACTACCTTATTCTGGCTTTAATCGTCCTGACAATCTTCGCGAACTTGCGGTTGCGGGACTCTCGTTTGGGAAGAGCCTGGGTTGCCATCCGTGAAGACGAGATCGCAGCCGCCTCCTCAGGGATCAATCTGGTATCGACCAAACTGTTCGCCTTTGGAGCGGGAGCGTTTTTCTCAGGGATTGCGGGCGTATATCATTCAGCCAAGCTAGGAACAGTCTCCTCAGATGCCTTTAGTTTTGGAGACTCAGTAATTTATCTAGCAATGGTCGTTATTGGTGGATTGGGAAGCATACCAGGCGTCATCGTTGGAGCCTTTGCCGTATACGCCCTGAATCAGTTAATTCTAGGGCAGCTAGACAGCATTGCATCAGATCCCAACAGCTTCTTACATATCTTCCTTGCGATCCCTGGTTTCACCTTTGGAAATATCCGGAACCTGATTTTTGGATTAATCCTGGTAACCGTCATGATATTCAGGCCGGAAGGCTTTATTCCAAGTAACAGGCGGAGACGTGAGCTGCGTCACGAAGCGCGTGTGGACGAACCAGAAGAGGGAGCGCTGGACCCGGTTCCTGGTTCGCCGGGTTTTGAATCAGAGATTCGGGTAGACTAAAGGAAAGCAGGAAGCATACTATGAACATCTCTCCCAGTAGTACACAGACGGGTGCACCCCTGCTTTCACTTACAGGGGTAACCAAACAATTTGGTGGTCTGGCAGCCGTTCAGGACGTAAACCTGGATATCTGGCAGAAGCAGATCGTGAGCGTCATTGGTCCTAATGGAGCGGGAAAGACAACCGTATTCAACCTGATCACAGGCATCTATCGTCCGACCAGTGGAGATATTCAGTTGGGGGGACACTCGCTTGTGGGATTAACACCAGATAGAGTCTTGAGAAGTGGGATTGCGAGAACCTTTCAGAACATTCGACTGTTTAACAACATGACCGTCCTGGAGAACGTCCTGGTTGGCGAACACTCGCGTTTGAAAGCCAGTGTTCTGGGATCGCTTTTCCGCACGCGGGGTGTAAGAAACGAAGAGGCGGAAGCCCGTCGAAAGGCGATCGAGCTTTTAAGCTTTTTTGGGCAAGCGATGGTAGATCGGCAAGACGAGTATGTAGTAAACCTCTCGTATGCTGAGAGGAGACGGGTAGAGATAGCCAGAGCATTGGCCTCTGAGCCCAAACTCCTATTACTAGATGAGCCTACAGCAGGAATGAATGAGGCCGAGACATTAGATGCTGTCAAGTACGTGCGTCGGCTGCGCGATGAGCTGGGTCTGACAATTCTCCTCATTGAGCATAAGTTAGCAGTAACTATGGGAATGTCGGATCATATTACCGTCCTGGATTATGGGAAGAAGATTGCCGAAGGCGTACCCGAAGATGTTCAAAAAGACGAGAAGGTGATCGCTGCATATCTAGGGACAGCGACCTTAAAAAAGGCAGAAGAGGCAGAGGTTGAAAGAAATGCTGAAGAACCCCGTGGGTAGGACCAGGTAGTCTCACCCCTATACTGCAAAACAGAGGATGTCATGCTGCAATTAACAAATGTAGATACCTATTATGGGCCTAGCAGGGTTCTTCAGAAGGTATCGTTGGAAGTCAACAAAGGCGAGATTGTGTGTTTATTGGGAGCGAATGCTGCTGGTAAGACCACAACCATGAAAACAATTTTTGGACTAGTCCATCCCAAGACGGGGAGCATCAAATTTGAGGACAAGGCTTTAGAGCGCAGAGATCCTGGTGACATCGTAAAGCTGGGAATGGCGCTTGTACCGGAAGCGCGCCGAATTTTCTCCAGAATGACCGTCCTGGAGAATCTAGAGATGGGAGCTTTTACGAGGAGGAGCCGGGCGGAGATTGGTCAAGATATCGATCATGTTTGCCAGATTTTTCCTCGGATTAAAGAGCGTCTCAAACAGATAGCAGGAACAATGTCCGGCGGAGAGCAACAGATGCTTGCGATGGGGCGGGCCTTAATGTCGCGTCCTCGATTGATCTGCATGGATGAACCCTCGATGGGGTTATCGCCGATCCTGGTAGAGACTGTTTTTAACACCATCTTACAGATCCGTGATGAGGGAATGACCGTCTTTCTAGTGGAGCAGAACGCCTCCATGGCGCTTTCATTAGCGGATCGTGGATACGTGTTGCAGACAGGGAAAATCGTCTTAAGTGACACCGCCAAAAACTTATTAACGAACGATCTCGTCAGGCAGGCCTACCTCGGCGGAGGTTAGAAGGAAGGAAAGAAGAGATAGGAGGGACTCAACCCTTCCTATCTCTTTAGCATCTACTGATCTGGCCTCTACTCAGTGGTTCAGCTTCTCATGGAGAACAGCGATACGCTGATTCACCTCATCGAGAGATTTGACGCCCAGCTCTTCCATATCCTCGCGGAGCGACTCCAGCATCTCCAGCATCTCCATATCCTCGAACTCATTAATATCCTCATCAAGGTCCAGGGTGTCCTCTTCGCCCTCCGGAGCTTGAGAAGGAACCAGAGAAAGATGCTTTTTACCTTTAGGGGTAGCATTCGGATCATCTGATCTACTCATAAAAATCCTCTCTTTGGTATTTATCTTACCATCTCTTATTGTACTCAGTTTCGGGAAGCTCTGTCTACCATGATTCAATAGAGGAAAGAGCTTTCAGCAGCCTGGTAGCTCCAACCCATCTGCGTAATCTTGCCCTGAGCAATCATTACAGGGAGATGTTGGATACGTCCGTTAGCATCGAGAGACGCAGTAAACAAACCCTCATTTAGTTTTACTTTGCCCCAGGAGGTACGGCCATGAGTAAGAAATAAAAAGCTGTGGCCGTCAGGAGACCACGGGCTATTAGGAGTGGGCTGTAGCAAAGTATTGACGCCGTAACGTGGGGAGGTTGGTTCAGTAGCGGGAAGTGATCCAAGCAGTCTTTGAACCTGACCATTTTGCAGGTTAACCAGTGAAAGAGCTTGAGAACTGTCCAGCAACAAGAAGCGCCCATCAGGAGACCAGGAAGGGATACTTTGAGGCTCCGCCTGAACCGTGAGACGGATCTGGCCTGTTGTATCGAGGATAGTAAATGTTTTGCCATCGGCAGTCAAAATACTTTTGCCATCGGGAGACCAATCGAACTGAGTACAGGTACACGTAGAGAGGGTTCTTTCCCGATGTTGAGAAAGATGCAGAACTAGATGTATTTTCAAAGGAGCATCGCTATTACTCGCATGTTGAAGCGCCTCTGTTGCATAGAGGACAGCAGGATTTAGAGTAGCCGGCTGCCAGAGAGCGCGTTCTAAAGAAGCGCTCAGAGGATGTCCTGGCAAAGGGCCGGGAAGCAGGGATTGGAGATGTTGCCCGGTGAGATCTGTGATGTAGATACCCGTGGCGGGGGTAGAAAGAAGTGTGCGTTTTTGTGTAGTATTGATTGAAGGGAGAGAAAGGCTGGACGGTAATAAGTGGCGTGCGATGCCCGAGGGCTGATCATTTTGAGAGAGCCACCAGAGCACAGCATCCGGGTTCGTATTAGGGTAGCTGCTCTCGCGATAGATCAGGCGGTTCCCATCGGAGCTCCAGAAAGCATTGCTATGTTGAAAACCTTTTTGTCCCTCGATCAGCGTAACAGGAGAGCCACCATCGACTCCAACAGTCTGGATAGCGGAAGGAAGATCAGGAGTATTGGGAGGGATTTGATTTGTTGAAAAGCTACTATCGAGTGTACGGAAGGTTAGGAGCTGGTGGGTAGGAGACCAGCTAAAGCTCAGCACTGGTTGATCTTGCTGAACAATAGCAGAGGCATTTGTCCCATTGGGATCGCTGGTCCAGAGTTGTCCAGCGCGAACAAACGCAACAAGGTTATCTCCCGAGTGTCCAGGAGCGCACGCGGCCAGGTTCAAGCAGAGGAGTAGCAGACAGAAAAACAGGCGAAAGGCTTTCATAGTGTTCAGTATAAATGGTATTTTATCGACGCGTCAAGAGAAATGTAGTACGCGTCTATGTTGACACAAGATTTTCCTATCTCTTATGCTATGGGAGTGGATAAAGATCTTATTTTACAATAGTTGTACGATTTAGATATAGCTAGATCGACCTAGCGTGCTTTTTTGGATAAAACTCTATGAGAGATAGAGAGCGTTTACCGAGTTTGGAGACAGTAAGTTCCAGGAAGTGGAACCAATATCTTATTGATACAGTGTTAGGTGTAAGTAGTGCTTTATGTGTTACATTAATTATTTATTGGCTGGATTTGTATCCACGGGTTTCAAACATCTCGTTAGTGTATTTACTGATAGTCTTAGGTTTATCGAGTAAACGAAGTTTGTACTCATCGATTATCGCCTCAATTGTTGCCTTTTTTGCCTTTGATTATTTTCTGGTTCCCCCGCTCTACCAGCTAGTAATCTCTAATCCGCAAGAATGGCTAAACTTAATCATCTTTCTAATTACAGCAGTAATTACGAGTCAGCTCGCCTCAGCTTTGCGAGCGAGAGCTGAGCAATCAAACAGGCGAGAGCAAGAAACCAGAATCTTATATGATCTAATGCAGCAGACCAATAAAGATTTAGAGATAGAGACGCAATTGCGAGTAGCAGCGAACGCCGTGGTAGACGTATTTGCATCGTTAGGAGTCAAAGAGTCTGTCATTTTATTACCAGCGCAGAGGAACACATTTACACTGTACACAGACGTGCAGCATAATAGTGCTGTGAAGCCCTTAACTCCGGATGAAGAAGCAACCGCGCAGTGGGTCATGAGGCAGGGACAAGCGGTAGAGTATCATGCTGAAGATCTTCTAGATAAGCGTGGGGAGGGGAAATATGCCCCACGGGTAGTTTTGCGAGACACCGCATCTCGTTCAATCAGTCGGAAGTATCAGGCGCTAGTGCCCTTACAGACAGGCACGCGGATAGTTGGAGTGATGAGACTCAGCATCGAAGATGACCCGCGTCTATTTTACTCTGCCAACCAGTTAGTCAGTCAGCAAGGAAAGCCCAATGTTGGGACAGCCTTTTTCTGGACATTTTTGGGACAGATTGCCATTATTATCGAGCAAGCGCGTTTACGACGTGAGGAATTGCAAATAGAGCTTTGGAAAAGAACCGATGAGTTACGTGCGGCATTGCTTTCCTCAGTATCGCATGATCTACGGACACCACTGGCCTCAATCAAAGCCTCAGCCAGTAGTTTATTGCAAGACGACATACAGTGGAGTGAAGAAGAAAAGCAAAGTTTCGCGCAGACTATTGAGAGGCAGGCGGATCGCTTAAATCGGCTAGTTGCCAATCTACTAGACATGTCAAGGATTGAAGGGGGAGCGCTCAAGCCGGAGAAAGAGTGGTATCTACCGAATGAGCTAGTGTATGATGTACTGAACCGGATGAAGCTGCAATTGCAGGGACGCGAAGTCAAGGCAGAGGTAGAAGAGGATCTGCCGCCGGTTGAACTCGATTATCTAGAGATAGATCAAGTGCTCACAAACCTGATAGAGAACGCATTGCGTTATACGCCCCCAGAGTCGCCGATAGAGGTCCGCATGCAGCGTCAAGCAGGTGAACAGAGCCTGCTCGTAGGTGTTGAGGATCGGGGGCCGGGAGTACCGGAAGAAGATTTAGAGAGAATCTTCGACAAATTTTACCGAGTATCGGATACGCCCAGACGAGTCGCCAAAGTCATTGGCTCAGGGTTAGGATTGGCTGTTTGTCGAGGGATCATTGAAGCGCATGGGGGGAAGATATGGGCAGAAAACCGTTCAGGTGGAGGTGCGGCATTTACATTTACACTCCCTATAGATGAGCAAGAAGGAAAGGTTGTATGAGTAAGGGTGGGGCCCGTATATTGGTGATAGACGACGAGATAGAGATTGTGCGAATCCTACAAAGAAGTTTAGCCGCTCATGGGTATGAAGTGTTTACCGCAGAGAGTGGTGAGGGAGGGTTAGAGGAGATACTAAGTCATCGGCCAGATCTCTTGATATTAGACCTGGGGTTGCCAGATATAAGTGGAATGGAGGTTTGTAAGCGCGTACGTCAGTACTCAAACCTGCCCATAATCGTCTTATCCGCCAAAGATAACGAGAAAGACAAGATCCAGGCGTTGGACCTGGGAGCCGACGACTATGTATCAAAGCCATTTAGCGTCAACGAAGTATTGGCGCGTATTCGGGTAGCCCTGCGGCATACAGCTCTAGCGCAATCGGGGACCGACGCCATATTTAGAGCCGGGCCATTAACCGTAGATTTTTCCCAGAGGCAGGTCATGCTAGAAGGAACCATTGTACGGCTCACGCCGACCGAATATGATCTCCTAAAGGCCTTAATCACGAACAAAGGGAAAATCATGACGCGTCAGATGTTACTATCGCAAGTGTGGGGAACGGGTTATGGAGCGGAAGCGCACTATCTCCACGTATATATTGGGCAACTAAGGAGAAAGATCGAGCCAGATCCAGCGCATCCTTGCTTCATTTTAACCGTTTCCGGTGTAGGGTATCGGTTTAACCCAGAGTAAATTTCTTATAGCCACATAATAAATAGAGCCACGGGAGTGGCTCTATTTATTATGTCTAGAAATCTTGAGTGAATCTTTAGACTTTTTTTAGTTACCCTGAGCGGGCTTTGAGCCTAAATTGCCTATGCTTTAGGGGAAGGGTATGGAGAGAGTTCAGGTGGAACAAGACAAAAAGAGGAGGTTTACCGATGGCAGGAGCAAGGATCTTACTGGTTGAAGATGACGATGTGTTGCGAGATGTCGTTAGTCGGAATTTACGAGCCAGAGCATATGATTTGGAAGAAGCGGTGGATGTGAAAAGTGCTCTAGATCATCTGCGAGCACAGGTCTTTGACCTGATCCTACTAGACATCAACCTGCCGGATCAGACGGGGTGGGATGTCTTAAGGATTGCATTGCAGGAGCAATTAATTCACCCTTTAGATGATCCTGAGAGGCCAGGAGTATTGCCGATCGTAGTTTTATCTGCTGTGAGAGCAAATCCCCGTCGCCTTTCCGAATTTCGTCCCCTGGCATATCTTCCCAAGCCCTTTCCAATGGAGGCGTTATTGCGCCTGGCATCAGAGGCAGCGGAGCGTCATCGTTTAAGGATAGAGCCCTCATCATCAAACAAGTAATTTTTCCGATGGAAAAGGAAAAAGGAGAAACTTCATGAGTCCGATTTTGTATGACCTTCTCACCCTGGTCGTAGTTGTACTTTCCCTTTTAGGATTAATCGCCTTTGCCGTAGGGTGTGACAAATTATAGAAAGAGGAAGTGCAATGAATTCCCCGATCGAATACACTGTGATTGGGATTATCACCCTGATCATTATCGTTTATCTGGTGATTGCCCTCTTAGCCCCAGAACGGTTCTAATCGTTTTTTATGACACAAGGAAAATGCTATGGCTTTTACCATTAACGGAGTTTTGCAGGTTTTGATCTTCGCAGCCCTTGTTTTGCTGGTAACGAAGCCTGTTGGCCTGTATATCTACCATGTATTGCAGGGAGATCGCACCTGGTTCACGCCGGTTTTCAAGCCGGTAGAGCGCGTGTTTTATCGGATCTCAGGAGTAAATGAACAAGAGGAGCACAACTGGCTGCGCTACACCCTGGACATGCTCTTCTTTACTATCGCAGGTTTATTGTTGTTATATCTGCTTCAACGAACGCAACAGTGGCTACCATTGAATCCAATGGGGCAGGTAGCTGTTCCAGCAAGTACCGCCTTTAACACAGCGGCCAGTTTCAGCACAAATACAAACTGGCAGTCCTACGCTGGAGAGCAGACCATGAGCTACTTTACGCAGATGGTCGGGCTCGCATTTCACAACTTCGCGTCCGCCGCCTATGGTTTAGCGCTTGCCATCGCGATCACCCGAGGTTTTACGCGGAGGGGGACACAGAACTTAGGAAACTTCTATGTAGACCTGACGCGAAGTATTCTCTACATTTTGCTGCCGCTAGCAACAATCATCGCCCTATTCTACATCTCACAGGGAGTGATCCAGAACTTCAGAACGTATGACGTAGTGACATCCCTGGAGGGATTTAAGCAAGTAATCGCGCAGGGTCCAGTCGCCTCGCAAGAAGCGATCAAAGAGTTAGGAAACAACGGTGGTGGTTTCTTTAACGCCAACTCGGCCCATCCTTTTGAGAACCCCAATGCCCTGACAAATTTTGTTGAAGTCTTTAGTGAGCTTGTAATTCCAGCCTCCCTATTCTGGGTGTTTGGCAAGATGGCGAAGGACACGCGACAGGGATGGACGCTCTGGGCATTCTCCATCATTCTTTTCTTTATTGGCATAGGAATAGCAATGCCAGCGGAACAGTCAGGGAATGCTCAACTGACCCAATACCATATTGATCAGCAGGCATCCAATGTACAGTCTGGTGGAAACATGGAAGGCAAAGAAGCGCGTTTTGGCATCACCGACTCCGTGCTTTTCGCCGTTACTACCACCGACACATCGACAGGAGCCGTTAACAGTTCGCATGATAGCTACACCCCTCTAGGAGGGCTCGTCCCGCTCATCAACATTGCCCTGGGAGAGCTTGTATTTGGAGGGATAGGAGCGGGATTATATGGTCTCCTGGTTTTTGCCGTAATCGCAGTCTTTATCGCGGGATTAATGGTAGGGCGCACCCCGGAGTATCTTGGTAAAAAGATTGAGCGCAAAGAAATGATGATGGCCGCGCTGGCGATCCTGATCCTACCTGCCTCAATTTTAGGATTTTCCGCAGTCGCGGCTGTGATTCCGCAAGGATTGACAGGAATTGGAAATGCGGGTCCGCACGGCCTGTCAGAGATTCTCTATGCCTTTACCTCGGCCAATGGGAATAACGGATCAGCCTTTGGAGGATTAACAGTCACCAACGACTTCTGGGAATGGTCATTAGGGATGGCAATGATCATCGGGCGGTTAATGTTTGTCATTCCAATTCTTGCGCTAGCGGGTTCGCTCTCGAACAAGCGGGTAATACCGGCTGGATTGGGAACATTCCCAACGACCGGACCATTGTGGGTCTCTCTTTTAATAGGAGTTGTACTCATCGTAGGAGCCTTGACGTACTTCCCGGCCTATGCACTTGGGCCAGTTGTTGAGCACCTGTTACTGCTCGCAGGAAAGACATTCTAACATGACAACAGAGATACAGAATCAATCAATGCAACCACAGCAGCCAGAGGGCATCCGGCCCAGGGGGCGTAAAGGAGGGAAGGCCGTCTTTGATGGCAAGATTATTCGGCAGGCGATAATCGACTCCTTTGTGAAGCTGGACCCCCGCGTTCAGCTTCGGAACCCCGTAATGTTTGTTGTTGAGGTCGGAAGCGTCATTACCACAGTTGAGCTGGTACGGCTGCTACTCACACAACCTGGAAAAACATTTACGCGAGAGGCATTGACAGCCGAGATCATTTTTGTCTTGCTGGTCGCCATCTGGCTCTGGTTTACCGTCCTGTTTGCCAACTTCGCCGAAGCGATGGCCGAAGGGAGAGGCAAGGCCCAGGCTGACACATTGCGCAAGGCGAGGACAACAACCATGGCGAAGCGTCTGGCGAGTCGTTCGCGATCTGCCGACGTGCAAGAAGTTTCCGCCCCGGACCTGCGGAAAGGTGATTATGTACTGGTAGAAGCAGGGGATGTTATTCCTGGTGACGGTGAAGTTGTCGAAGGAGTGGCATCCGTAGATGAATCAGCGATTACAGGAGAGTCAGCGCCAGTCATTCGTGAGAGTGGAGGAGATCGGAGCGCCGTCACAGGAGGGACGCACGTATTGTCGGACTGGATAGTCGTCATCGTCACCGCGAATCCGGGAGAGACCTTTTTGGATCGGATGATCGCTTTGGTTGAGGGAGCGAACCGTCAGAAGACCCCAAACGAGATCGCCCTCAACATCCTGATAGCCAGCTTGACCATCATCTTTATCCTGGTATGTGTCTCGTTGGAACCATTTGCAATCTACTCAGGTCAGGCCGTATCCATCACCGTCCTTATCGCGCTACTGGTTTGCTTGATCCCCACCACCATTGGAGGACTGCTCTCCTCCATTGGAATCGCCGGAATGGATCGGATGGTGCAGCGTAACGTCCTGGCAATGAGTGGGCGTGCCGTTGAGGCCGCCGGAGACGTAGACGTACTCTTGCTTGACAAGACAGGCACAATCACCATTGGGAACCGTCAGGCGTCGCGTTTTGTCCCACTCGCGGGAGTAGATGAGCGAGATTTAGCCCAGGCAGCTTTATTATCGAGCCTGGCCGACGAAACGCCGGAAGGGCGCTCAGTAGTCGCGTTAGCGAAAGAAAAGTATGGTTTATCTGACGATTCAGCGCCGTCAGCCAACTTTATTCCCTTCTCGGCCCAGACACGTATGAGCGGAGTAGATCTAGAGAACGGGACAGCCATTCGTAAAGGTGCGGGTGACTCAGTTGCCGCCTACGTTGCAGAGCATGAAGGAGCGACAAGCCCTGAGTTAAAAGGGCTTGTCGAAGAGATTGCCAGAGCAGGGAGTACCCCGCTCGTAGTAGCAGAGATCATCGGAGAGATCGGTGGGCAAGGTGAGCGAGCGCGGCTTCTAGGAGTAATTGAACTCAAAGATATTGTAAAGCGGGGGATGCGTGAACGCTTTGACCAGTTGCGGAGTATGGGGATACGCACCGTCATGATCACCGGTGATAATCCCTTGACAGCCGCCGCCATCGCCAAAGAGGCCGGAGTAGACGACTTTCTGGCCCAGGCAACCCCTGAGACTAAAATGAAGCTTATCAAAGAACAGCAGAGCGGTGGGCGGCTGGTTGCCATGACCGGAGATGGTACCAATGATGCTCCGGCGCTAGCGCAAGCAGATGTTGGAGTCGCCATGAACACCGGGACGCAAGCCGCGAAAGAAGCCGCGAACATGGTAGACCTGGACTCGAACCCCACAAAACTCATCGAAGTCGTCGAGGTAGGGAAGCAGCTTTTAATCACCAGAGGGGCGCTTACCACCTTCAGTATTGCCAACGACGTAGCAAAATACTTCGCGATCATCCCGGCGGCATTTGCCGTCACCTATCCGCAGTTAAACGCCTTGAACATCATGCGTCTGGCATCATCGCACAGTGCGATCCTCTCAGCCGTCATTTTTAACGCCCTCATTATCATCGCATTAGTGCCGCTGGCACTGCGGGGCGTCAAATACAGGCCAGTTGGAGCGGGGAAACTCTTGCGCGACAATCTGCTGGTGTACGGTCTGGGAGGAATCATCGTCCCCTTTATTGGCATCAAAATCATTGACCTGATCCTGCAAGTCCTGCACTTAGCTTGATCGCAGTAGAAGATTGTTCACGCACCACTTCTCGCAAGAAGTGGTGCGTGAGATAGAACCGTAGCTTAGAGAAGAAAGAAGTAGAGCAATGAAAACAGTTGAGCCGATTGAGCAAGACGCAACAGCAGGTGTGCAAGAGTCACGTCGTATAGGGCTTGTAGGGTACCTGAGGCCAGCGATCGCCATGACCATTCTGTTTACCATCATCACCGGATTTATCTATCCAGGCATCGTCACAGGGCTAGGCCAACTCATCTTCCCCTATCAAGCAAATGGAAGCCTGCATACAGTCAATGGAAAAGTTATTGGTTCTGATCTTATTGGTCAATATTGGACCTCGACCAGATACTTTCATGGGAGGCCCTCCGCGACCTTGAATCCGAATGGGAAACCAGCTCCCTATGAGGGGGACAACTCAGCTCCCTCAAATATCGGCCCAACCAATGGATCATTAATCAACGGCAACAGCACGCAAGTGACAGTGACGCCGGGTACGCCGGTTCCCGAGAACGCCACACCGGTCGCCGGTCAGAAAAACACCTACACCATTCCGGGGACCTATGCAGGCGTTAAAAACTATGCCGAGCAATTTCGCAAAGAGAATGGGTTGGCCCCGGATGCAACGTTACCGTCTGACATTGTAACCGCATCGGCCTCTGGACTGGACCCAGACATCTCCATCGAAGCAGCGAACCTGCAAGTGAATCGTATCGCACAAGTAAGGAACCTTTCCGCAAATAATGTACAGCAGATAGTCAATAATCATATTCACGGGCGTTTTCTGGGTCTATTTGGAGAGCCTTATATAAGTGTGCTGGAGCTGAATCTGGCTTTGGACGGGCAGAAATAGGCAGGTCTGATAAAGGATGGATCACACTAAATCCAATAATACACCGCGTGAAGAGGGGCGTCCTGATCCAGAGGCGCTCCTTGCGCGGTATCATCTTCAGGATCATATAGAAGAGGAAGATGAAGAGACATCATCCCTTGATGCTGAAAATGAAACCCGCCGTCGCAGGAGAGGGCGTCTGCGAGTCTATCTTGCTGCCGTAGCGGGTTCAGGAAAGACCTACGCCATGTTAGCGGAAGGTCATAGACGCGAAGCGCGTGGGACAGACATCGTCATCGGCTATGTTGAGACCCATAAAAGGGCCCAGACGGAGGCCATGATAGGGGACTTAGAGACTATCCCTCGAAAAAAAATCACATATAAGGATGTCTCATTAGAGGAAATGGATACCGATGCAATCATTGCTCGCCATCCTCAAGTAGTTCTGGTAGATGAGCTGGCGCATACAAATGTATCCGGTTCCAAAAATGCGAAGCGGTATCAGGATGTTGAAGATATTCTGGAAGCAGGGATTGATGTTGTCACAACGCTCAACATTCAGCACCTGGAGAGCCTCAACGATGTTGTTGCCAGTATTACAGGAGTGAGAATCCGCGAGACCCTGCCTGATCTAGTGCTGGACGACGCCGAAGAAGTTGAGCTTGTTGACATCTCGCCCCGTGCGCTACGCCAACGTATGCGCCATGGAAACATCTATCCCCCGGAGCGGATTGAGCCCTCGTTGAATAATTTCTTTCGGGAAGGGAATCTGACCGCCTTGAGAGAGCTGGCTTTACGACGGACCGCCGAGAAAACAGAGTCTCAGCTTCAAAAGTACATGACGGACCATAATATCAGCAAATTATGGCCGGCGAATGATCGGGTGCTTGTAGGATTTGACGCGCGTCCGCATACACGGCAAGTAATCAGAGATGCCTGGCGGTTAGCGCATGGCCTGCATGCGGAGCTTATCGCAGTATTCATTCAGCCAGAAGGTTATTCAGCATTTATGGGGAAGATCATCAGGTTCTTCAAATATGGCTCAGACGCCTCGCGGCAGGTGGAGCTTGCTCGTCAGAGGATAGAAGATCATATTTTGCTAGCCGAAGATCTTGGAGCCACAGTAATTCGCGTAAAAAGTCATGATATTGCCAGAACGTTAGTGCAGATCGCAAAGGAGCATCAAGTTACACAGATTGTTTTGGGGCAACCGGCGCGAAGCTGGTGGGAAGAACTCTTGCGAGGCTCGATTGTCAACCGGTTATTGCGTCTAAGTACAGCAATGGATATTCATCTTGTACCACGGGAAAATGACGAGTGAGGTAACAGGCAAAAAACATTGTATGCGAGATCTGCCCCCCTTTTCAAATTTTTTCGTTCTGCCGATAGAAAGAGCTGTATCAAGACGTGTAAACTCTGGAGTCCACACTACCGAAATAGAAACCTTAGTGAGTATAATACATCAATGGACTGTGTATTATTACTCAGGTATGTATTGCCGGCAAGCCAGCAGTATTTTATACTTGTGGTAGCAACATAGCCGAGTTTAAGATTCAGCACCATCGTCGAGGAGAATAGAATGTCCGTTGAAGAGAACAACGAAACCGAAAAGGTAGCTACCGGTATACCTGACCAACCTAACGTATCGTTGTCTGGGACTGTTATCCAGATTGCACCGGGTGTGGGGCCAGATGGGGGATTAGATCAAAGAGTCTCAACATTTAAGGAGGCAGTGCGTCAGGCCGAGGAGAACACATCGACTGTAGAGATTGTTTCGGAGGTGGAAGCTCCAGAGCAATCATTACTAGAGCCAGATCTTTCCGTATCCAAAGTTGCATCCATGCAATCGCCGGGTTCAAAATTGGGTACCCGACCCTTATCAGTCGAGGACCCAACAATGCTAGTGCGTTTTGAAGAGCGGCGTGGAAGTTTACCGGGCGATGTACGGGTACGCATGGTTAAGCCGTCTCAGTATTCATTTCGGCGAGTCAACGATGGGATTTTAGAGGCCACGTCTGAAGCGAACGCGCCGCGTAACAGGCGGGAACGGGTCACCCGAATTGTTAAGCGTGCGTTAATTGGAGCGCCACTAGCTAATGCTCAGGCTGAACATGAGCGTTTGACAAAATTTAAAGCGTTAGCAGTACTTTCATCAGACGCCATCTCATCGGTAGCATATGCCACCGAAAACATTTTATTAACCTTAATTCTCGCGGGTGCCGCACTGACCAACCTGTGGGTTTCTTTACCGATCAGCGCCGCAATTATCATTCTTTTAGGCATCGTTGCCCTCTCGTATAGGCAAACAATCCCAGCATATCCGAATGGTGGAGGATCGTACATCGTCGCCAAAGATAATCTGGGAACGCTTCCAGGTCTGGTTGCGGCCGCCTCACTACTAATCGACTACGTGTTGACCGTCTCAGTAAGTATCTCCTCAGGAGTGCTCAACTTTGTTTCGGGAGTGCAGGGCGTTCCCCTGTTATATAACAGCTTATCCTCGCACATCGTCTTAATTGACGTAGCATTAATTATCCTGATCACCGTCGTCAACCTGAGAGGTATTCGTGAATCGGGATCAGTATTCTCGATCCCAACCTACTTTTTCATCGTCAGCGCCCTCTTCATGATCGTAGTAGGGATCTTTAAAGTCTTTGTCTTTGGTCATCAGCCATTAGTAGGTAACTACGAACAATTGCAGATGGGCAAACAGTATATTACAAACACCCAGCCTTTAACAATCGTTCTTGTATTGCGGGCCTTCGCGGGTGGTTGTTCCGCAATGACAGGGGTGGAAGCCATTTCCAACGGAGTGCCAGCCTTCAAAAAGCCAGAGACGCGCAACGCCTCAATCACCCTGACCTGGATGGCAGTGATTCTAGGGACCTTATTTATTGGTATAGCCATCCTTGCCACCTCTTACACAGCCATTGCCTATCAATCTGGTAACCCGACCGTCATCGCCCAGATCGCGCAACAAGTTTTTACTGGTCCCCTCGCCTTTATGTTTCCCGTTTTTCAGATCTCTGTCTTATTTGTCTTGACCCTGGCAGCGAACACCAGCTATGCAGATTTCCCTCGTCTAGCATCTCTGCTGGCGCGGGATAATTTTTTGCCGCATCAATTTGCATTTAGAGGTGATCGGCTCGCCTTTACCACAGGTATCATCTTTCTGGCAGTCCTGGCAAGCATACTCGTTGTTGCCTTTAAGGGAGACACCTCCGCGCTTATTAACCTGTATGCAATCGGGGTATTTATGTCCTTCACCCTTTCGCAGACAGGAATGGTCAGGCACTGGTGGCGGTTGAGGCGGGACCGGCACCAGAAGGGAGTGACTCAAAGCATGATCATCAACGGCGTAGGTGCGTTTACAACCGCAGTAGTCGCCCTGGTTATCGCCGAGTCGAAATTTACAGAAGGTGCATGGATCGTCATCGTCCTGATCCCGATACTCGTCCTGGGATTTATGGGAATTCACCGACACTATAATCGGATTGACGAGCAAAGAACAACCGCGACGCCGATTCGTCCACGGGATATTCGGCATCGTTTAATCGTCCCGATTGCTGGAATGGATCGGGTCTCGCTACAGAGCATCGCATATGCACGATCGATCTCGCCAAGAGTCACAGCAGTTCACGTCGCCATCGACTCAGATGATGCCAGAAGCATTCATGGGGGATGGCAGCAGTGGCAGAATCAGATGTCGGAAGAAGAGACCACAAAACTAGTCATCATCGAATCGCCGTACCGTTCATTATCGCGTCCACTTCTAGCATATATTGACTCAGTGCATGAAGTTTTCCCAGAAGACACCTTAACAGTTATTCTGCCAGAATTTGTAGTTTCGCACTGGTGGGAACACATTCTCCATAATCAGACAGCATTACGTTTAAAAGCCTCACTATTATTTCGACCGGGAATAATAGTCACAAGCGTCCCGCAGCATCTACCGGGGCGAGTCGTGATCCCTAAAAAGGGAGTACGAGCTTAAGCAAAGTATTCTAAGTAGGAGAAAAAAGGGTCCAGGTACGATAGACGGTACCTGGACCCAAATAATGCCCAAAAGAATCTCTGCGTTATTATAGCGAATTCATTCTCACTTTTATTGTATCACCTTATGCCTACCAGCACATCGCCTTTTCGGACGATTTTTTTTTGCGTGCCTTCCCCTATACTCAGGCGGAAGCGACGTTATGCTAGTGCACCGGAGGCGACAACGCTCCTTTGCTCGTGTTTATGCTCGGAAAGCACGTGTTTCATCAGGCGTGCATTGGATGCGAAAGGGGAACTGACATGCCGTCATCGCTTTATAGAGGTTATACCGGGCTCGTAAGTATACTACTTTGCTAAAACGTTTTAGCCCGAAGGATTTGCCAGAGGAGGGAACAGATGAATTCCTACGTGCTTAATTCTCAGGACATTGACCAAACAAAACGCATGGCTGTTGGGGGGAAAGGCGCGAACCTGGGGGAAATTTCCAGAATTGAAGGGATACGCGTACCGGATGGCTTTTGTATTTCTACTAAAGCCTTCAAAAGAATCATTGGGGAAGCGCCATCGATGAACGAACTACTTCGTAAGTTATCGCTTCTCAAGGTAGAAGACCGGGATAAAATCGGTGAACTTAACCGTGAGATTCGCCGGGTCATTGAAGGGATAGACATTCCTCAAGACATTCATGAAGAGCTCCTCTCCAGGCTTGATGAAAAAGCAGCTTATGCAGTCCGATCCAGCGCAACCGCAGAGGATTTACCGACGGCATCCTTTGCAGGCCAGCAGGATACATATTTGAACATTATCGGAAAAGAGGCAATCCTCAAGCATATTAGCAAGTGTTGGGCGTCGCTTTTTACAGATCGTGCAGTCATATATCGGATGCAGAACGGGTTTGACCACCGCAAAGTCTACCTCTCCGTGGTTATTCAAAAGATGGTCTTCCCACAGGTGGCAGGAATTTTGTTTACTGCTGATCCCGTCACTTTTCATAGGAAGGTGTTATCCATTGATGCCAGCTTTGGACTTGGTGAGGCATTGGTCTCGGGCCTGGTGAATGCGGATAGCTATAAAGTGCGTAGTGGCAAGATTATCGAGAAGAAGATCTCCACCAAGAAACTGGCTCTATATGCTTTAAATGATGGTGGTATAAAAGAACAGGAGATTGAGCCTGAGAGCCAGAACAGGCAAGCCCTGACGGATGAGCAGATTTTACAGCTTGAGCGCATAGGTAGAAAGATCGAACAACATTTCGGTTACCCCCAGGACATCGAATGGTGCCTGGTTGACGAGGCATTTTACATTGTCCAGAGCCGCCCAATCACAACGCTATACCCCATCC
>CAXTTV010000048.1:0-22147 GCA_964247295.1 uncultured Ktedonobacteraceae bacterium
CTTTATAGAGGTCGCGGGACTCGGGGTGGTGGAGCATCGCGTAGATGTAGTGGAAGATGTCCCATTTGGTCACCTGGGGACCATACTTTTCCCCAAACTGCTTGAGGGCCCAGTCGGTGATGTTTTCGCGGCGGTTGCTCCCATCCTCGCTATAAGTATAGAAAGGAAAACACTGTGATCCCCCTTGAGGCAAAAAGTCAGCGACGGCATCAATTGCTAAGGGAAACATAGGCCATTCAGAACCTACTTTAAGCCAGATAACAAAATTCTCGTGGTAGTTTGAATTATTTACTGGGAAATGCTCTTTATTAGTACCTTGTTCCGCAATAATGATGTCGGAGAAATACAACCATTTGTGCGTAAATGGTCGGTAGGTAGCTTTGATAATATTACCTTCATTAAACTTAATTTCGCGCTGATTTTTTAAATCGCGCTTGAGATTGCGGCTCCATTTTATTTTATCGTACTGTACGAAAGCATCAATATCTTCTGGGCTGCCTTGTCTTACCCAACGTGAAATTTCCGCATTATAATTTTCTGAAAACTGTTTAATACGCCTGATTAAGGCATTACGATTAAAGTCGTAAACTACATTATCGCGAGAAGTCGTTATACCTGCTGAATAGGTCTTAAAAAGAGTTTTCACACTAATATTATTAGAGGTCTTGCTTATTTTATTTCCCATTGACAAAAAATTGGAGAACTCTAGTCGCAATCCTTCGGTAATCCACGTATTTCTTTCATCCGGTTGTAAATTTATCCATTCAATGCCAGAAATGCTTTTTCTTAATTGTAAGAAATATGTTTTTTCCGTTCTTCTCCAACTTTCAGGAACTCTATAATATTTAAGGAAATGTTGTGCTGATTTATTATTGCGTATTGCAACAGTTATACCCACTCCAACTTGTATCCCAAATATGTTATGTGTTGTACCTGAAAGTTTTGGATTTTTTCGCACATTGCCATGTAAATCAAGATGATAAATTTGGGTAAAATCCTGTAAAAGATGTTTGCGCATACCATCAAAAGTAATCTGATCAACAAAAGAGTTGTTTGTAACCATACAAACAATGCCATTACGACCTTGTAAACGATCAGCAGCCCAACGAAAAAACTTTACATACACGTCTGATAATGCAATTTTATTCGAGGCTTTTGAGGCTTTACCATACGTTTCTCGTACACGAACGTCGATAATTGGATATTTTCTATTTTTATTATTATCATTTTCATTGACCTGGCCGACGTTGTACGGTGGGTTGCCGATGACGACCATGATGTCGGCGTCCTTTTCGCGTTTGACGCGTTCGGTGTTTTCTTCGACGAAAAGCGACATCTGCTGGCCCTCGGCCAGTTCCAGGGTGTCGGCGAAGCAGATCCCCTCGAAGGGCTCGTACTGCCCCATTCGATCAAAATACTGGTGCTCGATGTTCAATGAGGCGATATAGTAGGGCAGCAACATGATTTCGTTGCAAAAAAGATCTTCCTTGTACTTTTTCTCCAGGTGGAAGTCGTCGATCTTCTGGATGATGTTGGCGATAAAGTTTCCGGTCCCGGTGGCCGGATCAAGGATCTTAACGCCCGGCGTGGCGATGGATTTGCCGAATTCCTTTTTGAGGACCTCGTCGACGCTTTCGACCATGAAGTCGACGATCTCCTGCGGGGTGTAGACGATGCCATGCACATCGGCCTGTTTGGTGGAGAAGCCTTGAAAGAAGCGCTCATAGACGGTGTTAAGGAATTCCTGGCGCTCGCTCCAGCTCTCGATGCCTTTGGCGGCCCGTTCGATGGCGACGTAGAAGCGGTCCAGGGTCTGAAGGAAGCCGGCGCGGTTGAAATATTTGCGGCTGGTCATGGCGTCGATGACCTTCTCGATCTCGGCGGCGATAGCGTTGCGCCTGACAAAATCGGGATTGTTGAAGACGGTGCGGAAGAGCCGCTCGGTCAGCAGGTGCTGGGCCAGCATCTCGTCGATGGTGCTATCGGTCATCCGGGGATCAAGCGAGGCGCGACAGACCTCGGCGAAGGCGGCGAAGGCGATCTGGAATCTTTTGTTGAGCTTATGCTCCTCTTGAATGATCTCTAGCAGGGCTCTGGCGTGCTCGGGTATCCGTTCCTTGAACTCATCGACGGCGGCCTCAAAGTTCTCGATATCCGGCTCGGTATAGCTAAAGAAATCGTTCAGCAGATCTTTGATCTGGTTGGGGTTGCGCAGATCATAGTTCATCGGGACGCGCCGCTTCCCCTGAAAAAGCACCGCCTGCTTGCTATCCTCAAAGATCGTATTCGTCAGGGGGTAGCCAGTCTTAATCTTCCTGGTGATCTCGTCCTCAAGGTTCGTATTGGGCCCCTTGGCCTCCCAGTAGCCCCGGCGGATCTTAAACTCATCGATCAGCACCCCATCGGGGCGGATCTTCCCGATCGTCATCTCGGGAACCAGGGACCAGCGGACCGGCTTCGCGAGATCGTTCAGCAGATTTTGAAAGGCCGCGCGCAGCCCCAGCTCATAGTCGGCCACCGCCTGATAACCCTTCAGCTCCTCAGCGTAGCGGGCAACCGCTTTTTTCAGGCTCGTCTGGTTCAGATTTGTCGGTGTGCGTGGCATATGCTCACTCCTTCCATCCTCATCATCCGTCGCGGCCTCCCGTTCGCGGGATCGGGCCGACTTCCTCGTCGTGGGGCTATTGTCATTATCGGGCTCAGGCGTGGGGTTCTGAATTTTAGCAATCTCCGCACGAATCCCCTTCGCGATATTCTTAAAGGCCGAATCGCGTGGTTTCCACAGTGTAACAGGTTTAGCGTTTGTTGGTAAAGCCTGAAGTTGTCCTAATGGGGAATGCTCCCAATCGCAATCGCGGAGAATGATTGGAATAACAGTAGCCTCCCCAGCTTTATGGCGCTCCAGGGCAATCGTCATCTCGGTTCCCATACAATAATCGGAAGATAAAAAACTTGCACTGACAAGTAGCAAAATGATACGGGCGTTGCGGAGGTTCTTGTCGATATCCTGAGCCCAGAGGGCTCCTGGGCGTATCTGGCGGTCATGCCATTGGTTAATCAAACCTTCGCGTTTAAGTTGGGAGAGATGGTCAGTCAGGCGATCGAGGAAATTTTCATCTTCATGGGCGTATGAATAGAAAAGGTTGAGGGCCGTCATATGTAGCACTCCTTGCTATTGGACAACAATACTCGCGGCAAAGATTGGAGAGGGATCATCAGAATAGCGTATATAGAAGATAGTATATATGAGTATATTCAAAACAGCAATCCGAAATATGGGAATGGGTGCAGTTCATTTTTTTGCAGTGGCAGAAAAAAGGGTCCTTCAGGCGGTGGACGGTGGAGCATCATTGCGTGCCCGTCGTAGGACGGCCCGTCAGGGCCACGGGGACATGACCGCTGCTGCGGCCCGAAAGGCTGGGCCCGTGCCCAAACAGGCTTTTTCTACCCACCATCCCGGTACGCGTGCCGCTTCTGGTCCAAAACGACAGGAGCAAGGAAAGGGCCACAACCAGGCCAGAGGCATCGGTGAGGGACCCCCAAGGATAGCGCAGCGCTTCGCACGCGCTCCTACCGCAGCCCAGAGGGCGCGTCATCTTTCCCGCCCTTTCGTCTTCGTGGCATCTATTGAGCATTTCCCAGCGGAATCGCTTGCGACAGGGGAAGGGGTCCCGTTCCTACGGGTCCACACGTGACCCGATCTACGGGCGATGGTGAGGTTTCATCTTTCCTGCTTCGGGGCGAGATGGGAGATTCCCTTTCATCCGTAAGCAAGCGACTCCCCTACCATGGTTGGGGCAAAAGGTTTATAATAAGAGCTATAACATTCTGGTTACCTTTCCCCGAAATCTAAAGGAAACTTTATGACCGATTTTTTGAAGGCCGCCGATCTTGATGAGGTGCGGGAGGGCCGATTACGCGCGGTGGAGGTAGATGGCGAGCTGATCTGTCTGGCGAATGTGGCGGGCGAGATCTGCGCCTTTACGGATAATTGTACGCATATTAGCGGTCCCTTGAATGGCGGTACGTTGGAAGGCGATGTGATTGTCTGCCCCTGGCACGGGGCGAAGTTTAATGTCTATACGGGCGAGGTGGTTCGTGGGCCGGCGCGGCAGCCCCTGACAACCTATCCTGTGAAAATTGAGGGCAATCAGATCCTGGTCCAGTTGCCCGATGAAGAATAATCCCCTCATGAGGAGAAATCGAAGCGCATGGAAGGCAAATCACATCTTCTGGTCGGGCTCACAGCCGGCGTCGTCCTGGATAGTCTGGTGCATGTTACCGGCGATCCCCTAACAATGGCGAAAACCGTTCCTCTTTCTCTGCTGATTAATAAAGGTATCTATTATATAATGGTCGGGTTTGGTGCTCTACTACCCGATATCGATAACGCACGCAGCACGCTCGGTCTGAAGTTGGGAGTGATTAGTAAGGAGATCCAGCATATCGCCGGCCATCGAACGGTATTTCATAGTCTGCTGGGGCTGCTGGTTGGGACCCTGTTGGCCGTGGGAGCGGAGCAGGTAACGGGCTATCTGCTGGCATCGCATGGGTACCCGGTGCCGGCGCAGATCGTGGAGAGCTCGCATCTGGTGATTGTCGCGGTTCTGTTCGGCTGTGTGATGCATATCGCGGCGGATGCCCTGACCTATGGAGGTGTGCCGCTGTTCTGGCCGATAAAGGGACGCTACGGCTTCCCACCGGACTCGCGCTGGCGCTTTAAGACCGGGACGTGGCCAGAACATGTGATTGTCTGGACCTTTATTATTCTGGTTGGGATCGGCATTACCCAGTCGATTATTATTATTTAGGTGGTTCCGTGGCACAGAAAAAGTGGTTTGCCCCACGCTCGACCCGCTGGCAGGTGAGTCTGGCATGGTTCCTGTTGATCCTGATTACGCTGGCGTATATTCTGGAGATGTCTCACCAATCAATTCTGCGCTACGATATTTTTAAGGCAACGGCCTTCGATCTTGGGAATATGGATCAGGTGGTCTGGAATACGCTACATGGGCGTCCGTTTGAGTTTACCAATAAGGCAATCGACTTCTATGGTCCTTCCACACGCCTGGCAATCCATTTTGAGCCGATTATCTTGCCACTCTCGCTGGTCTACTTGATCTGGTCCGATCCCCGAATGCTGCTGATTACGCAGTCGGTGGCGCTGGCCTCGGGCACGCTGCCGGTCTTTCTGCTGACGCGCAAGCACTTACCAGAATGGCCCCTGCTGGCACCGGTGGTGGCCGGCGGCTATGCTTTAATGCCGGCCCTGATCGGCCTGAACATTTTTGACTTTCATCCGGTGGCGCTGGCGACACCGCTGCTGCTGTATGCCCTGATGTTTCTGGATTTTCGCCAGGACCTCTTATTTATCCTGTTCTGTGTGCTGGCCTGCGCCTGTAAAGAGGATATGCCGCTCTCAGTGGGGATGCTGGGCTTTCTAGTGATCTGGAAGTACCGCCGACCCAGAATGGGAACGGCGATTGTGCTCTGCGGCTTTCTCTGGAGCGCGGTCGCCTTCGGCCTGATTATTCCCCACTTCTATCCGGATCAGCAGGCAAATAACTATTGGTATCGCTACGAAGCACTGGGCAGCTCGCCCGGCGAGGCGATTATTAATGTACTGATCCACCCCTGGCTGCTGATCACAACCTTTTTTACGATGGAACGGGTCTACTATTTTGCCAGCCTGTTCCGCAGTGGAGGATTCCTCTGCCTGCTGGCCCCCGAGTGGCTGATCCCGGCCCTGCCAAGTCTGGCGGTGAATACGTTGAGCACCACTGGATTCCTCTATAGTGGAGTGTTCCATTACAATGCCGCGATCATCCCTTTTGTGGTTCTGGCAAGCATTCACGGGCTGCGGCGCTTCCGCCTGATCTGGATTTTCTGGCGTAAGGAGGAACTACCCACGGCTACCCAGGGGCTGACGCTGGAAGATTTTCGGCCCGCCCGAGGACCACATCCCTTTTTCGCGTTTGCCCGCCGCAATTTCTCGCGTATCGATGCCTGGACAGGCCACCGACTGGCGGGAATCGGCATTCGGATCTGGAAATGGGTTCAAAGACGAATAGTGCTGCGTTGCCGGCACCTTTTGGAATCTGCGAAGAGGCGCGTGCTCTGGCTGATCAACCAGGTCCGTCATAGCCGAAGGCTGGCCCTTTTTAATCGAAGGATGAGCGCGCTGGCTCGACAGGTGCCCTTGCAACGCTTGCAGTGGTATCTCTATGGTTGGATTACCGTGATGGCGGTCCTGAACCTGATCTTTATGGGTCGGGCCCTCAGCTCTTTCTGGGCCGACCACGATCCCGGCACTCATGAGGAGCATGTGGAGCAGTTGCTGGCGATGATTCCTCCGGACGTGCCGGTCTCAGCCGGGTCCAATCTGAACCCACACCTCAGCCAGCGGCGGCAGATCGGCGTCTTTCCATACAAGGACGCAACCACCCGGTACATTATCGTAGACTTGAATAGTGTGTTCCCGGAGGATCGCGGGGAGACGGCGAGCACGTATAATCAACTGGTTACAACGGGTCAGTTCCGGCTGCTGGCTCGCGCGGAGGGAGTTGTTCTGCTGGTGCGCCAGACCCCGTAGGAAATCCACTTGCGACTCCGATGGATGCCTCCGGGAAGATCCTGCATCGCGTTCCGTTGCTCACGCTTCGCGAAGCGCTCCTACCGCACCCAAGGGGCGTTTTCTTTCCCAAGCTGGGATTGACGATGACCCGTTCACGGGGCGTAGGACGGCCCGCCGAGCACCGCGATGACGTGCCGCTTCTGGCGCGTAGCGCCAGACCCCGTAGGAGATCCACTTGCGATTCCGAAGGCGTGCGCATGTTCAAGAACAGCGCTCCTACCGCGCCCAAGGGGCGTCTTCTAACCCCGTAGGGGATTTGTCAGTAGCGTAACAAAAGCCCGCCATGGTATAATCGCCTGTAGATCAAGATAACATCCATGTTCTCATTTCATTCTGGAAAAGGTTTCTGGGAGGAGCGTGCTGGAAATGACAGATCAGTACACCGGTGATCCCGTCAACGGTCAGGCGACCGATTCACTACCACCAATGGAGGCTCTACCACCACGTAAGCCGGTCCCGCCTCCAGCCGTTGAGACACCTCATGAGCTCGCGGTAGAACCCCTGCCGGAAGCTGCTATGCCGGTTACCACTCGATACGATGCTCAAGAGGAAGAATCACACACACTGCCCTATATTATTGGGAAAGTCAACGATGTTTTACAATGGCTGGCAATTGTGATTGAGGTCATGCTGATTATCCGATTTCTGTTCAAGCTGATCGGTGCGGACCCCAATAATGCTTTCGCCTACCTGCTCTATACACTAACCGACGTTGTAATGTTCCCCTTCGCGAATATCGTCCCTTCCCCATCCCTACACCCGAACCAGGCGTTTGAGTTCTCGGCATTGATCGCGATGGGCATCTACTGGCTGATATTCTGGGCGATCCGTCGTTTTCTCCATATTCTTGTAGCACGACCAGAGGAGCCTATAGACTAATCCAGTTTCCAGCCTTTCTCATTTTTCCCCGGTGGTGGCCCGACTAAATCTTACTTACGATCTCTGGCTACCACCCTTTTATGTATAGTGACCTGCCATAGTAACCTTTATTAGCAAAATTATCAATATATGTTGATAAAATGGTGAATATACCTTAATGTTATTTTTAAGGGTTGCTTCTTTCTTAGGGAACTAAAACAGAAAGATCGGGAGAGACAAGAACCTCATGGACGAGAAACATAGTCTTATTGGAGAGCAATGGGGTAACTACCGCCTGCTCTCACGGCTGGGTAGAGGGGGGTTCGCGGAGGTTTATCTGGGGGAACATCTCTACCTGCATACCCAGGTAGCGGTTAAAATATTGCATGCCTCCCTCGGGCCAGGAGAAGAGGAAAGCTTTTCCCGTGAGGCCCAGATGATCGCCCACCTGCGCCATCCCCACATCATTCAGGTGCTCGACTTTGGTTTTCAACAAAATATACCGTTTCTGATAATGAGCTACGCGCGGCAAGGAAACCTGCGTGCGCGCTACCCCAAAGGAACAAGGCTTCCTCTATCGCTCGTTACCCTCTATACGGAACAATTATCTCACGCTCTGCATTATGCTCATGCTCAGCGGCTGGTCCACCGGGATATTAAGCCCGAAAATATTCTCCTGGACCAGCTCGACCAACTGCTGCTAAGCGACTTTGGGATCGCGCTGGTGGCCGAGACGTTCGCGACCGAAAATCGCCAGAGATCAATCGCCGGGACCATCCCCTATATGGCTCCCGAGCTGATGCAAGGTCGGGTACATACAGGAAGCGACCAATATTCGCTGGCGGTGATGATCTACGAGTGGTTGACTGGCAGCCGACCATTTGAAGGAACGGCGCAGCAGATCACCATGCAACACCTCTACACTGAACCGCCTTCATTGCTCTCGAAAGTTCCAGATCTCCCTCCGGGACTGGATTTTGTTATGCTCAAGGCCCTGGCCAAACATCCCGAGGATCGCTATCCGACGGTGCTGGACTTTGCATGGGCCTTAAAACAGGTCATTGAGGTCGACGCTAGAGAGGCAACTCCCATCTTGCCTCCCGATCTGACTCCTACAAATACCTTGACCTCAAATCCTGCGGTCGCCGCTCCCGCTATCAACCTGCTTAACTCTCAGAGCCAGATGTATACCAGCCAGAAAGATTTCCGCCAGATCGCTCCTCATGACCAATCAGCAGAGGCCAGGATAGACTCTAATGGATCATCTTTCGCGCATAACGCGAAAAAAACATCCTGGACGGATCAGCTATTCCACTCTCAGAACCTTGCTCTTACGCCTTATCGGCACTGGCCCTTTATCCTGATCGGCGTGCTTTCATTACTGCTGGTAGTCGCGATCGTTACCAATCTCGTGAGAAGCAATGGAATGGGTCTGGCATCGCCCTCATCTGCTCACAATCCTCCACCAGGCCATCCTTCCACGCAGATCGTCGCGTCTCCCACAGCACCCCATACGCTCACACCCACACCCGCGATCGTTTCAGGAATAACCGCTCAACCTACCACAGAGACAAACCCGGAAATTACCAGTCTTATGAACCTTTCTCCAGAGGCCCTTTACACCAGTGTAACTCAGGGAGAGCCGGTCTATAGCAGTCCTCTTAACAATGACGACGGGAACTGGAACCTGCTTTCCGGGTCACTTGGGAGCTGTACTTTCGCGGACGGCTCATTGATCTCCGGTTCAACGATCAACAATCGGTACACCTTTTGCACCCTTAAGAAAAACGACTACCGCAATATCGCGATCCAGGCCCAGATCACCATCACAAGTGGTGACGCTGCCGGATTCATATTGCGCTCCAACCAGGGTAGCAACAATGCCTATACCCTCAGCTATTGCAGCAATGCTGCTACCACCTGCACCCTTGGGCATGTTGGCTTCTTCATTGAGAGAAATGGACTGTCGAAACAACTCGCCGAATTTTCAGTGAATGACCTCCTCAAAACGGACCTGGGAGCGACAAACACCATTACCATCGTTGCGCTCAGAGACACCTTTACCCTGTACATCAATGGAAAAACGATTGGGCAGGTGACCGATAATCTTTATAGCACTGGAACAGCAGGCGTACTCGCTTATCGATCAACCCAACCAACCAGCGTGAGCACGAATACTATCAAGATCTGGGCTTTGCCATAGCCATAGGGTAGCAGTTTGTGAAGCTGCTGGGAAAACAAGCTCCACAAGCGATAGTCGAATGGGGTAGATCGGGTCGCGTGCGGACCCGTGGTAAAGGGGATCGATCCCGTTGTAGGACGGCTCGTCTTCGCAGTGCTCGACGAGCCGCATCTGGCGCAGGCTTCGCGAAGCGCTCCTACCGCACCTCAAGGGCGTTTCCTTTTCCCACCTTCGTTTTTCGGAAACCCAACCTGTGTGATATACTTTTTATTGATCTTTCCCCACACAGGAGGTGCTTTGTGAAAGAGCTCTGTATTTTTACAGGGAATGCTAACCGTCCATTGGCAGCCGCAATCTGCCAGCAACTACACATCCCATTAGGAGATGCCGATGTGTTTCAATTCAGCAACGAAAATATTTTTGTCAAGATAAACGAGAATGTGCGTGGGCGCGACGCCTTTATAATTCAACCCTTCAGTACACCCGTCAATCGCTCCATAATGGAGCTTTTTATTATGATTGACGCTTTGAAGCGCGCCTCCGCCGCTCGCATTACCGCCGTCATCCCCTACTATGCCTACGGACGTACCGATAAGAAAGATCAGCCCCGCGTCCCAATCACCGCCCGGCTGATCGCGGACTGCCTGACGGTCGCGGGAGCCAATCGCGTCCTGACGATGGATATGCACGCAGGCCAGATCCAGGGGTTCTTTAATATTCCAGTGGATGAGCTTACGGCCCAGATCACCCAGGCACGCTATTTCGCGGGCAAGAACCTGCCGGACCTGACCGTAGTTTCGACCGATGAGGGCTTCGCGAAAAACGCTCGAAAGCTGGCGGATCGCCTGAACGCCCCCCTCGCGGTGGTGGAGAAGCGGCGCGTGGGCAATAAAGGGACGACAGAGGCCATGGGGATCATCGGTAACGTTGAGGGGCGCACAGCGCTAATTGTGGACGATGAAATCGATACCGCTGGCTCAATCACGCAAGCGGTCCGCATCGTGCTGGATCGCGGTGCGCGTGAGGTTTATTGCTGTGCTACACATGGGATTTTCTCGGGTCCGGCAATCGAACGTCTGAGGAATTCACCTGTCAAAGAAGTGGTTGTTACTGATAGCGTCCCGCTAGAGGATCGAAAACACTTTCCACAGGCGCATGTACTTTCGGTGGCCGATCTTTTCGCACGGGCCATCAGCAACATTCATGATGACCGATCGGTCACCGAGCTGTTCTCATAATCTTTATTTACCGGGCAACCACTTTTTTCAACTACGGATGCCCGGCCATGCCTCCAAGGAATATTTATCGATCCTGATCTGGTGTACCCTGGCCTGGCAACATATCCAGCTCGACCTTTGTAGCCTCCCGCGCCTTCTCCAGCGTCGCCCCGTGGGAACTTAAAACACCGCTGGCGACTCCCTGTCCCTCACGGAGCAGCCCAAGCAGCAGATGCTCGGTTCCAATATAGTCACTATGCATCTGCATGGCCTCATCGACGGCAAGCTCAATTACTTTTTTCGCGCGCGGTGTCAGACCGATCGATGCCGATGGAATTTGCTCGGCCCTTTCCAAAATAAATTCCAGCCCGGTCTGAATCTTCAGATAATCTACCCGTATACGACGCAAAATGGCTGACGCGATATTAGACTGATCAACTAAAAGCCCGAGTAAGATATGCTCTGTACCAACGTAATTAGTATGATGGTCTACTGCCACCGACTGCGCGCTCATCAAAGCGTGTTTGGCCTGATCATTGAAGCGATCAAACCGGGATTTATCGGAGCTGGATTGTGTGGGATGTTCGGTCATGACTGCTCGTCCTTTCGCCATCCTGGGATTTTTCGTTGTAAGGAAACGCTCTACGCGAAGTCCACGTTCCGTCGGGCTCTGACCTTACCTCATAGTATGACGCGCTCATCCCGTTGTCAATAAAGAACCTGTTAAACTACATCTTGATAAACCAGACCTTGTTTCCAGGCAAATGCCGCAACTTGTGTACGATCAGTTAATTGTAACTTGCGCAAAATACTACTCACATGTGTTTTTACTGTCCTTTCGCTAATAATCAGTCTGTGAGCAATATCTGCATTTGGGTGCCCATGCGCTATGAAGTTCAGCACCTCTCGTTCTCGTTCACTCAGATCCATCGTCTCTGACTGTAGAATATGGATTGATCTTTGATAGTTCCGAACCATGAGTGTTGTGATCCCAGTAGAGAGAATGGCTTCTCCATGAGCCGTTCTTCGCACAGTAGTGATGAGCTCATTGGCGCTTGCATCTCTGGAGATACACGAGAGTGCCCCCGAGCGCACCATATGCAGAATAAGATCTTTATCTTGGTGCGCTGTAAGAACAACAATCTGTGTATCTGGATACATATTTCTCATGTATGAAACAATGGATAGATCACTATCACTAAACAAAGATAAATCCAGGAGCACAACATGAGGACGTTGCTCAGCTATAACCTGCATGGTCGCTTCAATCGTGTGCGCTTCACCGACGACCATCAAGTCTGGCTCTGCTTCAAGTAAAGCATGGAGTCCGCGACAAAAGATCTCCTGATGGTCACTAAGAACAACAGTTACAACTTCTTGCATGAGGAAAACCTCTTTATTTTATAAATAGCTATCGCGTTTTTCTTTAATTTCAGCTTCCTGACGCATAGCTAAAAATCTCTTTACCTTGCTAAATTTAAATTTTTAGCACTTACATCAAGGATAAAACATAAGATAAAAGGTTGCTATAAAATACTCTGAACACTTACATAAAACATTTACCTACAAAATTCAATTTGTTTTTTAGAGAGGGTGTCCACTCCTCAATTCCTTTATTCAAAATATTTTCTATGGTATGCGATAAGCCAATGAACGTTTTGCCCAGGCCTCCTCCTCTCACTACCTCGCGGAAGCCAATGATAGACCTCGTTTTCAGAAAACGCCGGTAGAAATGATACCCTTCTTCTCTTTTTCATTGACCTCAGACCCATACGCCGGTACAACTTGAGGGCTGGTTTTATCATCCTCAAGTACGATGACAGGAAGCAGGCGTCAAGGTATGCTTATGTTGTGGTTAGTGAGCGCCAAACGTTCAACGGGTGTTCACAATAAAACCATCATCGACCGACCAAAACGCAGTCATGGAAGACGACGTAGCTTTTCACTTAGATGTACAAAAGATGTTCATACAAGCTTTTTGTGCAAAAATGCACAGATATGAAAGGATGTTCCTTCCTCTATGAATACCTAAGATTCTGTAACGCAGCCTAGGGGACGCCGCGCCGTATTCATTGCTTTACCCTTCCTTGCTCTGGCCCTTGTTCTTGGCGGAACGCTGTTCTGGCAAACGACGGTCGCCCCGCAGAAAGCGCATGCGGCTAATCCAGCCTTTCTGCTAAAGAATGTCGGAGGTGGCTATTGTCTGGACGGAGGTGGAAATAATGGTACTACCCCTTACTTTAATGGCAATTGTGATTCAAACAATCCCTGGCTGAAATGGACGCTTGAAGGAAACCAGAGAGATGCAGTTGGGGGTGACCACACTTATACCTTCAGGAATGTTGCCACAGGGAAGTGTCTTGACCATGGGAATCAACAAGAGAACACGGGCTTTCATCCCTATCTCTATGATTGCTATTATGGAGTGGGACAAGCTTTCGCGGCTCCAGGTCTACCTCGTCTTAATAATAGAGTAGTTATACTAGCCGTCGGAGATAATTGGGTTGAAGCTCATGCCCTTGACGGATATAATGGTGGGGATAACAATTCTCCTTACTTATACCCCGTTCAAACCTCAACTATAGCCGGCGTAGGGCGTGTATACTCAGATGGATATCAACTGTGGGATCTCATGTATGTATAACTAGGTTGATTGTTGAAATTCGAGTATAGTATGAGCCGAAATAACCAGTAGAGCCACATAAAGTAGGAAAGATCTCTTCATTCGAGCTCCTTTGCACCCTCCTTTTTGGGCTCTTCAACCAATACTGATATCATTGGCGAATGGGTTTCTCTCGCTCATACAGCGGAGAGATGACCATGTATCACAAGTGGGCTTGACATCGCCAATGATATCTTTTGACCCCCGCAGTCAGCGCAACGTGACTCTGTTGAGAAAAGACGATGGTAGTCAGAGAAGTGATCGGGTGGGGAAAGACGTAGCGCGGCGGTTTATCCGCCGACCTGATGGGCAAATCCTCTCTCGCCATCGCCTTCCTTGGAGAGCTTCCTCGCCTGGTGCTTTCCCCTTTCGTTTTGGGAATCAATGCGGGAGGGACCCCCAATTCATAATCGGCGGATAAACCACCGCACTACGGAGTCCCGACCCCTTCGTCTTCGACCCACCCTTTGAAATGCCCCAGCAGAGTCGCTATCCTGCCTCCTATCGGTTCTCGGGCCGTGGTTCAGCATGGAGACTGGCGCATCCTCTAACATCTGCCCTGGACCATATATGGTATAATGAAGCTTCATTGCTTTCCGCACGCGTAGCGTCTTCAGGGACAGAAAGGGGTGGTGGGGGCTGTTATGAAGCCACTTGTCGCCATAGTTGGCCGACCGAATGTCGGCAAATCCACATTTTTTAATCGTATGTTAGGCGAGCGAGTCGCCATTGTTGAAGATCTGCCCGGCACGACCCGTGATCGCATTTATGGTGATACCGATTGGAATGGGCGCGATTTTACGTTGATTGATACCGGGGGGCTCGAACTCGGAATGGAGGTTCCAGCCGGGCAGATCGGCCTGACGGGTCGGGTTGGGGATCTGATGGAGCATGTCCGGGCTCAGGCCGATCTAGCAATGGAAGAGGCCGATGTGATTCTGTTCCTGGTGGATGCTCGGGCCGGCATTACACCCGCCGATGAGGAGATCGCGAATATTCTACGCCGCACCAAGAAACCCCTGGTGCTGGCCGCGAATAAGGCAGATAATGAGGCCCGCCGCCAGGATGCGGTAGAGTTTTATACGCTGGGCCTCGGGGAGCCGATTGTGCTTTCTTCGATCCAGGGCGTCGGGACCGGCGATGTCCTGGATGCGATTGTTGAGAATTTCCCTCCGAAAGAGGAGTCTGAGGAAGAAGAGGACGATGAGAGCCTTGTCAAGATCGCGATTGTCGGCCGCCCCAACGTTGGCAAGTCGTCTCTGGTGAACTCGATCCTGGGTGAGGATCGCACGATTGTCAGCGATATTCCCGGTACGACCCGCGACGCCATCGACACACATATCCAGTTCGAGGGCCGCGAGTTAACGTTGATCGACACCGCCGGTATCCGCCGCCGTGGCAAGGTTGGGCCGGGGATCGAGAAGTTTAGCGTGCTACGTGCGACCCGCGCGATTGAACGGGCCGATGTAGCTGTCGTGCTGATCGATGCCAGTGAGGGGTTGGCCGCGCAGGATACACATATCGCCGGAGAGATCTCGGAGCAGGCGAAAGGCGTGGTCGTAGTGGTCAATAAGTGGGATCTGGCTCAGGAGCAGCGTAAGGCCGAGCGCGAGGGCGATTATATTCACCCCGATGAGGAGATTGAGAGTGCTGAGAGCTACCGAAAAATCGTCGCGGAGGGTTTGAAGTTTATTCCCTACGCGCCAATTATCTTTGCGTCAGCCAAAACCAAATACCACGTCCAGTCGATCCTGGAGGCAGCCATCAAGGTTGCCGATATGCGCTACCTACGTATCCCTACGGCGAAACTCAATGCCGTGCTTCAGGATGCGATCCGCCGCCACCATCCACCGGTTGTTCGGGGGCGGCAGGTAAAGTTCTATTACATGACTCAGGTGAGGGTCAACCCACCAACCTTTGTGATTTTTGTGAACGATCCCGAGATCGTCCACTTCTCATATGAGCGCTATATAGAGAACCGGCTCCGAAACGAATTCAGTTTCAAAGGAACGGGTATCCGTCTGCAATTCCGGGCCCGCACCTCCAAAGACAAAGACGAGCGCTAATGTAGAGGGAGCATCAGCTCCCCTACGCTTCCTTCATTCTCCACCATAGGATGTCTAACCTTCCCTATGCTCTTACGTATATCTTATGTATACTTCTATATATATTATTGAGAGGGCAAATATAATAAAAGACGATCTTTGAATACCTCGCTATATTCATTTGTCATGAGTAGAGCTATATGCTATATTGGCGGTAGATAACCCGCTCTGTCCCTTCGTATCGTATGCTGACACACCTTTTTTAACCTCCCACGGATGCCTCCGCCAACGTGGGGAAAACTACTCGGACGTTCTGTACATACAAAAAATTTTGAGAAAGATGTTGATCTATGCGAGGTACATTCCTATGCCGCTGAAACTTACCGCAGCTAATACTTCTGATGTTGGAAAACAACGTGAGCAAAATGAAGACTCGGCCTATAAACGTATAGAGTCCTTTGAGGATGGTGACCGTGGACTTTTTATTGTCGCTGATGGTATGGGTGGGTACCGAGCCGGCGAGGTCGCCAGCAAGATCGCCGTTGAGAAGATTAGTGAGGCGATGCGCGGCTTTTTTATGCCCATTAGCGAGCAACAGACGATCAAGCTCGCTCCTGTCTCTCCGGAGCTAGAAGAGGAGGCCAGGGAGCAGGATAAAGAGGCTAAAAAGCAACCTAAGACGCGCAAGTTGGCCGAGACGGCTATGAACCAGAATGTCGAGCAACAACTGGAGACTGCGATCCAGCAGGCCAACAAGGCGATCCTCTCCCATGGCGAAAAAAATCCTTCGGCCCGTGGACTTGGATGTACGGTGACGGCCCTGCTAATCCAAAATGAGCAGGCGACTATCGCCAACGTTGGCGATAGTCGTACGTATCTATTACGGAACGGCGAATTAAAGCCCGTGACCAAGGATCATTCGCTGGTCGCACGGCTGGTTGAAGCTCAACAGATTGAGCCGGAGGACATCTATTCTCACCCGCAGCGCAACCTGATCTACCGCTCGCTCGGGGCGGGTCGTAAGTCGGTTGAGGTAGACCTTTTCCAGCTCGCGCTTAAACCAGGCGATGTGTTGCTGCTCTGCTCCGATGGCCTCTGGGAAATGGTCCACGATCCTGAGATCTGCGAGAAGCTAAGTGAGCAGGGCAATCTACAAACGATCAGTGAGGATCTGATCGACATGGCGAACACAAATGGCGGTGAGGATAATATCACGGCTGTTGTTGTACATGTCAGCTAGCTCTGGCGTAGATGATGTAAAGTTGCCGTAACAAAGGCTTGGAGATGACGGTTTTATGGCTCTCCCGATAGGTACAGTCCTGGATGGAAAATTTAAAATTGTACAGATTCTTGGTGAAGGTGGCATGGGTACGGTCTACAAGGTGGAGCTTGTGGGCAGACCCGGTTACTACCGTGCGATTAAAGAACTGCTGATCAATCCCAATACTTCTCCAGAGGATCGTAAATCGGCGATCGAGCGCTTCGATAAGGAGATTGATCTGCTTTTTAGCCTGAAGCATCCCCGGATTCCGACTCTGATGCTGAGTTTTCAGGAGCGCGGCAACTATTATTTTGTGATGGAGTTTGTTCCTGGTCGTAGCCTTGATAAAATGCTCGAGGATGCGAATGCGCCATTGGATGAGACAAAGATTGTGACCTGGATGATGCAGGTCTGCGAGGCACTAACCTATATTCACTCGCGCACCCCCCCGATTATTCTTCGCGATCTTAAACCCGGCAATATTATGGTGACGCCTTCCGGTGATGTTCAGTTGATTGACTTTGGGATCGCACGCCGCTTCGATCCCAATAAACGCACAAATACGGAGAACCTGGGGACGATCTCGTACGCTTCGCCGGAACATCTGGGCTCGCTTTCGTCTCCCGGCCAGCGGCGCAGCGCCCAAAATCCTGGTCGACTGGTGCAGACGGATGCCCGTTCAGATATCTATTCGTTGGGCGCGACTATGTACCATCTACTAACCAACTACGAGCCCGATCCAATTCAGACACCGACATCCGGATCGATGCTCGCCAAAAATCCCCGCCTGCGCACAATCCAGGTCAATGGTCGCACGGTCTGCCCGGTTGAGCAGGTGGTGATTAAAGCGATGCAGCAGGACTCAACTCAGCGCTTCCAGAACGCGGAGGCAATGCGCGTGGCACTGCTCCACTGCCTACCAAATAGTTCTCCTGTAAGCACCATTCAGATTCCCGCAGTGACGGCCAATTCCACCATTGTGGTCCCGGCAGGATCTTTTTCAAATTCAATTCAGCCACGACCAATTGCTAGCAATGGAGCCAGTCTGGTCTGCCCAAAATGCGGCTTTGTAAATCGACCGGGGGCGAAGTTTTGTAAACGCGATGGACAACCTCTGGGACAGGGCGCGTCGGTTGTTCCCCCTCAAATGCGACCTGCTGCGCCGATCCGCGCCCGCCCGATCTCACCGGCCTCAAATAGCTACGTGGCTCCCGCCCCGATTCAGCCGCGACCAATTCAGAATTCGGTCCAGGCCCAACCAGCGCAGCCAATCAAGGCCCGCCCGATCACGGTGGATCACTATCGCCAGGGGCTTCAGGCTCTAAATGATAAGAAATATCAGGAGGCGGTCAACGAGTTTAAGCAGGCCGCACCTTCTTATGATGTGGTATATAATCTTGGGCGCGCATATCGCCAGTATGCTCAGGTTGTGCGCTCAACCAGCACGGAAGGTTTTGTTGATAATATGCGGATGGCTGCGGAACAATTCGAGAAAGCCATTACCTATAAATCTGACGCCTTCGATGCTTACTTCCAACTAGGAATGTGTTATCACGATCTGGAATTGTATCCTAAGGCAACCGATACATTTAAGAAAGCTCAACAGATCGCGCCGACAGATTCCGCCGTGTACTACCAGCTTGGTCTGCTGGCGGCTCGACAGGGCCTGCTACGGGATGCCGAGCGCTATCTGCGAGACGGCCTGAAGTTTAATCAGGAGCACGCGCTGATCCTGGTGGCGTTGGGCCGCCTATATATGGAGCTAAAGCAGACCGCAGATGCGATCGCGGTCTTGCGCCGCGCGACCACCAGCGAACCAACGCTCTGGGAGGGCTGGTATGAGCTGGGGCGCGCCCACATGCGCGCCCGCGAATGGAAGCTGGCGCTGAGCGCTCTGGAGCAGGCCCGCATCAATAATCCAGGAGTTTCAGAGATCTATAGCGCGATGGCGACTAGCTTTGTAAAGTCGTCCAGAAAGCCTGACGCCCGCCCGATGGTCACGGAAGCACTGCGCTTAAATCCCAATAATGCCGAGGCTTTGCGTTTGAAAAAACAAGTCTAAATAGTAAAATAATGCTCGTCCGTCCGTCCGTTCGGCCTTTCTGGCTGGATGAGATTTTGACATATTTATAAGGAGAGAGTTTACTAATGATCTGTCCTGTCTGTCAGATGCAAAATCGCGATAACGCCAGGTTCTGCAAAAAGTGCGGTTATCATTTTCAGTTAGCGGAGAATGCAGCCGGAATTCCGGAGGCACCCCCCACCCCTGGTACCGCGTCCAATCCGCCAATGGCCGAGGGGAATAGCGCTTTCAATGCAGCGGCTTCAGCCGTTCCTGACGACCCACCCGCGCCTGTACAACAGCAGCCTTCCGCACCGTTACCACCTTTAGAGCAACCAGTAGCCACCCAGATCCAGGCAGAACAGCCCGTTACCCAATCGGCCTCGCCGCCAATGCCACCCGAGAACATCAATCCGAGCAGTGGTGCCGTCCTGGAATCAGATGAGCCCCTACCACCGGTGGCCCACCCGGCTCCTCAGGAGCCCAGAACTGCCCCTACAGCGTCCAATGAGGCAGAAGACCCAACCCTGGCCCCTACACTGATCTTGACGCCAGAAAAGATGATGGCGTACCATCAGCAGCGCTGGCAGAAAGAGGAGAAGCAGCCACAGAACGATCCCGCAAAACCGTCTGATATCTCAGATATACCAACAACGATTATGCCTTCAGGAGAAGCAACACCGCCACAGGATATCGCGGATCAGCCGACGATCCTCGCTGCCCCCACAACGGGTCCGGGCGGATCTCAGGAACCATCAGCGGTAGTCAATCAGACAACAGATCCAGCCTCGGCTCCCGCTCAGGCTATAGCGAACCAGCAGAACGCCACAATAGTGAAAGATGAACATATGGACGAGCAGCCACTCAACGCCCAATCCGCAGAGGAGCCAACCGCAGTAGCACAGCCTCCCCTATCCGCTGAAGAGCAACCAGCCCAAAGCACAGAGTTCGCTCCGCTCGTCGTTGGAACCCTTCTTAACAACCGCTTTGAGATCACCCAGGTAGAAGAGTCGGACCAGTCCTCAGAACACCTGTATCAGGTTACAGACCACCAGGGCTGGCAGCGCTGCTGGAACTGCCGCTCTGAAAGCAATGCCGAGGATGACGAGTATTGTATAGATTGTGGAGCCGAGATGCAAGGTGTCAGCTACACCCTTCACGAATATCCGTCCACCTCTAACAAAAGTGAAGAGTCAAACGTATTACAAGGGAATATCGTACAGACATTTGTAGATCAAGGCAGGACATACGTGGTTGAGCAGGAACAAATCGAACAGAACCCCTTCCCCAACGGCGTATTCTTGCTGGCCGCCGGCGACTCGGATGCCGGAAACATCCGTCGCTCGGACCCCAACGAGGACAGTGTGCTGGTCTTACAGATGCAGCGGGTCCATGAGTCCAACTCTCTACCAGTTGGGGCGTTCATCGTCGCCGATGGTATGGGCGGGCACGACGCCGGTCAGGTCGCCAGCCGGATCACCATTAACACCATCTCTCAGAAACTTATCGGCGGCCTGTTTCAGGGCCCGATCGAGATTGAGAAACAGGGACAGTCAGAGAACCCACCCAAGGCTCCCGACCTACCCGATGATGAAACACTGGGAGATCTGCTGCATAGCTCGGTCCAGGAGGCCAACGCTCAGCTTTGTCAGAAAAACCAGAATGACAAGACCGACATGGGTTCCACGCTCACCGGTTTTATGGTTGTGGGTCATCGTGCGTATATCGTTAATGTAGGGGATAGTCGGACATACATGGTCCGTGCCGGTCAACTCTATCAACTGACAACCGATCACTCGCTGGTTGGTCAATTAGTAGCCGGTGGCTTGATCCAACCCGACGACGTATATACGCATCCACAACGGAGTCAGATTTTCCGGAGCCTGGGAGATAAATTGAATGTGCAGATTGACATTCTCAAGCAAGATCTGCATCCCGGCGATATTCTCTTGAGCTGCTCCGATGGATTATGGGAGATGGTCCGGAATCCCCAGATTGAGAGTATTCTCAATAACGCGCCGAACCCACAGACGGCCTGTACTCAACTGCTTGAAGCTGCCAATATGAACGGCGGAGAAGATAATGTCAGCGCCGTGGTCGTCTTTGTGCGTTAAACAAAATGGAAATGATATACTGTGGCAGCCAATTATGAAAGGAGCTCTACAACTATGCCCGGTGAGGTAATTCTGGCCCATCAGGTGGGGAAGGACTTCATGCCTGTGACAGGGGGAAGCCAGCTAGCCTATGTACTACTTGAGGCTAAACCAACTGAGATGATGGCTCAGGTACGCATGCCCCTCAACTTTGTTCTGGTGCTCGACCATTCCGGCTCTATGAAGGGTGCGAAGCTGAACAATGTAAAAGAAGCCGTCAAAATGGTGATCGACTATATGGAGCCCACCGACTATATTTCGGTAGTGGTTTTTGACGATACCGCCCAGGTGGTGATCCCGTCAATGCCAGCCAATGATCCCGTTGGCATGAAGGCCGCGATAGACCGGATCTATGACGCCGGTGGAACGGCAATGTCATTGGGAATGATCCAGGGCTTGAATGAGTTGCGCCGTTACAACATCCCAAACGCCATTAACCGCATGATCCTGCTGACCGATGGCGTGACATATGGTGACTCTGATCGCTGCCGCCAGCTTGCCCGCGACGCCGCTACCAATGGCATCTCCATCTATCCCTTGGGCATTGGGGCCGACTGGGATGAGAACCTGTTGGATGATGTTGGTCAGTTAAGCGGCGGTATGCCAGCCGAATTTATTCGTCAGCCTTCCGACGCCATGAACATCTTCCAGCAGCAGATCCAGAGCGCGGTCGCGGTCGCGGCCCGTAACGCCACATTGACTATGCGGCTGCCAGCGGGTGTCGCGCCCAAAAAGGCCGTCCAGGTCCTGCCAATCATCCGAGACCTGGGGCAGTCGGTGCTTTCAGATCGGCAGATCGTGATCCCGCTGGGAGATCTGGAGAAAGATAACGCGCAGTCCATCATGGTCGAACTGATGATTGATCCTCGCCAGCCCGGCATGTTCAGGATCGCCCAGGCCGAGCTTTCCTATGATGTGCCCGTTGCGGGCCTGACCGCCGAAAAGGTACGGGACGATATCAAAGTCACCTTTACCAACGATGCGAATCAGGCGGCCCAGGTGAACGCGACCGTCATGAACTTTGCCGAGAAGGCCAATGCCCATCGCCTGGTCACGCGGGTCCTGGATGAATA
>CAXTTV010000048.1:22157-24545 GCA_964247295.1 uncultured Ktedonobacteraceae bacterium
ACAAACGCACTGGCAAAGCGACAACCCGTCTGAACCCCAATGTCACTCGGGTCCTGGATGAGGAGACACAGGCCGCACTGGAGCAGATCAACCAGGGCCAGCAGATCTCGCAGGAGCAGGTAAAGACTATCGGCAACAAGACCCGAAAGTTAACCCAGCGCCTGGATGATTTGTTGCCATAAGTCGTGTTTGATCGTGAAAAGGGTAGAAAGATTTTTTCAGATAGAGATTTCATTTTTTGAGGAGGATAGAGTTCATGGCAGTATATTGTTCTTTAGGGCACGAGAATCCTGACGGCTCCGCTTTCTGCGACGAGTGCGGCGAGCCACTAAACGCCGCCGCTCCCGCAGCAGGCACCGCCCATCCAGAACCGGCCCCGGCTCACCAGGCTCAGGCTCAGGTATCATCCGAGCCAATTAATATGCCGTCGCCTTCCGTCCCGCCGGTCGTTGTCGCCTCGGCCCCGGATGTCAGTGCCGCTCCCGCACCAGTTGGGACTGTTCACTGCCCAAACTGTGGCGCGCAGAACCCTGCTGGTGAAGCCTTCTGTGCCGATTGTGGCAACAGCCTTCAAGGCGGAGCCGCTCCAGCCGCTCAGCATGTAGCAGAGCCAACTCCCGTCGCTACTCCGGTCGCCCACCAGCCTGATGTGGTTAGCACCCCAGCCCCCACTGCCACCGCAGCGGCACCCGGTTTGAATGCCCGCTTGATCGCCGAAGCCGACAACCAGGAGTTTGATATCAGCGGCAAAGACACCATTGTCATCGGGCGTGAGGATGCCGTAAGTAATATCTTCCCCGACATCGACATGACACCCCACGGTGGTGAAGAGGGCGGCGTCTCTCGCGTGCATGCCCGAATTTTTGTTGAGAACGGCCAGTACATGCTGGAAGACGAGAACAGCACCAACTTCACCTTCCTGAATCGGCAGCGGCTGGCTCCTAAAACACCTACACCCTTGCACGATAACGACGAAATCAAGCTTGGGCGAGTCCTGCTACGCTTTAAAACCGCCTAGAGGAGGCGGGACCCGTACCTGTGTATCTCCGTGAAATCACGGATCGGGTCCCACCTGGGCAGTAGGAGAGTCGCCGCCTTGGGCGCGGCGAAAGGTAGGAAGCCTGCCAGAAAGTAGTGGATGGTGAGCAGGAAGGACCTGGATCTTCCCGCGCACAGGCGGCGGGATCTACAAGGTCTCAGACGGCTCGTTTCCTTGTGGAGAGAGGGAACGCCCTCTATTTTTTATTCTCAAGATTGACAGGCCGTGCTGATTACGGCTATAATCTACGAGATATTCTTATGGAGGATAGAAAAAGGGACTTATGAAACGTACCTGGCAACCCAAGCGCATTCCGCGCAAACGTGAACACGGTTTTATGAAGCGCATGTCGACCCGCAACGGTCGACGTGTCCTCAAAGCTCGCCGCGCCAAGGGGCGGTGGAAGCTTACCGTTTAATAGTATACTTTAACGCTATCGTGGCTCTTTCACATTCGCTACGCCTGCGAAAAAGTAGTGATTTCCAGCGAGTTAGGCAGCAAGGACGTAGCACTACGTCTCGGCTGCTTATACTTGCTTGGATACCGAATAATCTTAGTGGCGCACGTATTGGTTTTGTAGTTAGCAAGCGCATCTCAAAACGGGCTGTTGATCGCAATTATCTTAAACGTCTCCTTTCGGAGGTTGTGCGTTCTGCTCTGCCAGAACTATCCCCTGGCTATGATATCGTCGTCACAGTACGATATCAGGCGGTACAAGATAAGCGTGTGGTAGCTGACCTGGCTTCTCTGCAACGGGACCTCCTGTCGCTGCTTCGCCGGGCTCACCTGCTCCACTCCTTACCTACCGCACCGCCCGCGCCGCCTCTACATTAGAATAAGCTTATTCCAGACAGCTCATCTATTCATCAAGATTGCTGACTGCGCAAAAGGACCGATACTGATGCGATATGTTTTTCTGTTTCTTATTCGAGTTTATCAGCGCACATTGTCGGTAATTATGCCGCCATCGTGTCGCTTTACTCCCTCATGCTCCCATTACGGTTATGAGGCGATTAAACGCTTTGGCTCTATTCGTGGAGGGTGGTTGACCATCAAACGCATTGGGCGATGTCACCCCTTCTATCAAGGTAATCTCTATGACCCGGTTCCAGAGGCCTGGCCGACCCGATCGTAGAAGATAGGAGAGATCTCGTGGGGCAGTTTTTCGCGCCATTAGGTGGCTTGTTTAACCTGATTTTCACCTTCCCCATTTTTAACCTTTTGATGTTTCTGTATCACCTCATCGGTGATTTCGGCCTGTCGATTATTGTTCTGACATTAGTTATTCGCTTGCTTCTCTTCCCTGTGACGTTGAAGCAATTGCAATCAACGAAGGCGATGCAGGCCCT
>CAXTTV010000048.1:24645-27582 GCA_964247295.1 uncultured Ktedonobacteraceae bacterium
GGCGATGCAGGCCCTGTACAAGGAATACAATGTTAATCCTGTGGCCGGTTGTCTGCCTGCGATCATTCAGTTGCCAGTCTTGTACGGCTTGTTCATCGCACTCAGTTCGGTGCTCCGGGACGCCAAAACGGTGGGAGCGATTAATCAGAACCTCTATCCATTTGTAAAGCATTTCACGACCTTCCCAGATCTGCACCTGCGCTGGTTCTCAGCCTTGAATGAAAGCTGGTTCATCCTGCTCAGCCAGCCTGATCCCACTCACCTTCTGCCGATCCTGGCTGGTATCGCGACCTTTATCCAGATGCGGATGTCACAGGCGAAGAATGCACAGACCAGTGGTGCTAAAGATGCGATGACGCAGCAGATGCAGATGATGCAATACTTTATGCCGCTAATGATCGTGTTTTTCGCCTGGAACTATCCTGCTGGCCTGGCTCTCTACTGGGCCACCTCAACCGTCTTTAGCATTGTCCAGCAGTACTTTATCACCGGCTGGGGCTCACTCTTTACGACTCCAACCTTTGGTGGTGGTAGTGGCAATGTGGTACCCGCGACAGCCGGGGCGGGTGGCCGGGTCCGCTCCAGTCGAGTTGCGGTAAACACACCAAAGATGGTTGACGCTGAGGTAGCCACCGTTGATGATAGCGATAGCGACGAAAATCTGCGCCGTCGCGCCGGGAGCGCTTCCGCTCGTAGACGAAACACAAGCTCTAATAACAAAAAGAAGAGAGCACGAGGCTAAACAAGGGTGCAGGCTGGTGAGCCAATTCGCTAACAATCCGGGTTGCGCGGCTCACCAGCCTGTTTCTTTATTTTAGAATCACAGTCATTTATGGAGGCAAGATAAGAAGTGGAAAGCATTGAGGCTAGTGGTAAAAGTATTGAAGAAGCGGTTCAGCAGGCTCTGGTGCAACTTGGTCGTCGCCGCGACGAAGTGGAGATCGCCGTTCTTCAAGAGCCTTCCCGTGGAACTTTCGGCCTGGGAAGCAAAGACGCACGCGTCCGTGTGACGGTCCGTCCCAGCGTCGGTGCCTTTATTACACCTGAGATGGCTGATGCGATCCTCGGGCACGCCGATTTTCCCGAAGATGAGGAAACCGATATCGATGACTCCGTTGAGGAAGTAGAAGAAGAGGAGGAGGAGGAGGTCTTTGGCGAGACTCCTGAAGAGGTTTATGATGAGGAAGATGACGAGGATTTCGAGGAGGAGGATGTAGACGACGAGGATGAAGATGACGAGGAGCTGGAAGAATACGACGAACTGGAAGAGGATGAGGAAGAGGAGAAGGCTCCTTTTTTGATTCCCGCTGCTCTGGTTCCTGATGCTGTCGCTAATTCTGTCCGTCCCGAGCCATCCGCTGATTTCGATGAGGAAGAGGAGGCCCCGGCCTCACGCGAGAATATTGAGATTACGGTTGATATCCTGCAACATATTCTGCGCTATATGAATATCCACGCTTCGGTTCAGGTGCGCTCGACCGATCCCCTGACGTTGAATATCGCTGGCATTCATGAGCATCTGGGTCTGCTGATTGGCCGCCGGGGTGAGACGCTTTCGGCTCTTCAATTACTGGTCAATCTGGTTGTTCGCCACAGAATCAAACGCCGTATGCGCGTAATTGTTGACGCGGAAAATTATCGCGAGCGTCGCGAGGAGAACCTACGCTCTCTGGCCCAGCGGGTGGCTCAGCAGGTGCGTAGCTATCGCCGTTCGATCGCTCTGGAGGCAATGCCACCTCACGAACGAAGGATCGTCCATATCGCTCTGGCCGATAGCGCCGATATCAGTACCGAGAGCATCGGTGAGGGCGATACCCGCCGTGTGGTAGTCTCCTTAAAACGTCCGGGACGCTAACTTTTCTTCAGGCATGTGCCTTATCTGGGTATATGCCTGCTTCCTTTAGAAAGTCCTCTGGTGCTATGACGATCCATTTTCCGCCCGATCCAACAACTTTACATCCAACGATGCTGAGTCTCGGCCACATTACAAACGATCTATTGACGGATGGCTCAGATCGTCCCGGCGGGACTGCTACCTTCGCGGCGGATACAGCCCTGGCCCTGAACGAGATCCCGGCGGTGATATCCAGCGCGACTCGCACCTCCCTGCTGCGCTTCACTGCCTCTCGACCAGCAATCGGACTGGTTGCTGAAGAGTCCCCGACCACCACCACTTTTATTAACCGTTATACCGATGGCTTTCGAGTTCAGTATCTAAACGCCCATGCCCAAACGCTACGCTTCAGGGATATTCCCCAATCCTGGCTGACCACTCCAATTGTCTTGTTTGGGCCGGTGGCACAGGAGATCCCTCTGGATCTGATCCTGCGCTTCCCTCGCCGACAGGGTCAGTTGCTGGCCGCAACCCCACAGGGCTGGCTCCGGCGCTGGGATACCGTTGGCCGTGTCTGGCCCACTCCCTGGCAGGAGGCGGACCAGATTCTCCCCCATCTGGATGCCCTGATCCTTAGCCATGATGATCTGCTACCTTTCGTGGATGAAGACCGTGCAGAAGTAAACAAGCTCCTGCTCGAATGGAGCATGCGAGTCCCTCTCCTGGTCGTGACCGATGGCCGTCAGGGAGCAACCCTTTTCCAACATGGACGGGTGGAACATTTCGCGGCCTATCCCGCCCACGAGGCTGATCCCACGGGCGCGGGAGATGTGTTCGCCACCGCGTTCCTGATAGAGCTCGCGCGCCACCATGATCCCCGTACAGCCGTCAACTTCGCCAACTGCGTAGCTGCCTGCTCCATCGAGGCCGAGGGCAGTAGCGGACTTCCCACACTGGCCCAGGTACAACAACGTATCCGCCCTCTTTAAGCTTTTGCTCACTATCTTCCTTTTTGTTTTATTTCATCCCAACGGCTCATGTGATATCCGTACGCCTTGATGTCTTTATCATATATACCTGTCACTACTATGGCACCTGTAGGG
>CAXTTV010000049.1:0-27527 GCA_964247295.1 uncultured Ktedonobacteraceae bacterium
CAACTTCCCAAATCGAATGGGAGGTAGACTATACACGGGCAATCGAGGGGTCACTGGACGTATCGCATCCTCCATTTGTGCATGCAAACACACTGATCCTCGCCGCCCAGCAAGAGGCAGAGATCAAAGAAGGCGAGAGTGAAGTCAAAAGTTTTTGAGTGCATCTATCTATAGGAGGCGGTCCTGGGCAGTATAGCCACCTCCCATAGATAGATTTCAAATGGTTTGGTTTAAGGGAAGACTTCCTTGAACTGCACCTTTTACTATAGCACGAAAAAGTTTCTATAATGTTTGTTAAGTGTCTTGACTAAGTTGGAAATGTAGAAACAAAAGTTTACTAGCTTTTGTCAATTGATTTTTTAACAAGCTTGCTTGAGGTAGAAGAGGTACTGAGAAACGAGAAGATGAATTATCTTAAACAAATAATACAAATATATGAAGAAATGAAAAAGTCTTTTATTTAGTTCGGACTCTTGACAAATTAAGGATAGATACGTATACTTTTTCCTAGAGCATAGTGCCAATGCTCTAATTACTCCTTCTTAATTTGTCAAATTTAATGAAGGGTTACCTCGCTCTTTTTTTGTTCCGCTCTACTTGCAGGAGGCAAGCAATGAAAGACAGGCTCAAGGATCGGCTGCCCCGTATTACCATTTCTACTCTATTAACGTTTCTCTTTACAGTGTCCTCATTCGCTGGAATGACAGTTGCGCACGCACATTCTCACGCACAAAAGACTTCTCTGGATACCCGCGATTATACGCGTCTGGTAGATCCTTTTACAGGAACTGGGACGCAGAGCGGTGCGGTCTATGGTGGTGGAGATACGTTTCCTGGTCCTGATGTGCCATTTGGGATGGTACAATGGAGCCCGGACACTGGGAATAACACTCCTGGTGGGTATGATTACAACGATAACCGCATCAAAGGATTTAGCTTAACGCATCTTAATGGTGCTGGTTGTAATGCCTATGGGGATATTCCCTTCATGCCGTATGTGGGATCGGTCACCGACTCGCCGGCAAGCAACCCCTCAAAGTATATCTCAAACTATGCACATTCAGATGAAAGTGCTTATGCAGGCTACTATAAAGTCAAGCTAGCGAATGGTGCGACAACTGAATTGACAGCCACGCAGCGCAGTGGTGCGGGCCGCTTCACGTATCCCTCTGGGCAAACAGCAACCATGCTTGTGAACATCTCCGGTTCCGTCAATGGGAACTCAGACGCTCAAGCAAGCATAAGTGGAAATACCATCTCCGGTTCCGCAACCAGTGGATCATTTTGTGGAGCATCGGACAGGTATACAGTTTACTTCTGGGCATCGTTTAGTCAGCCCTTTTCCAGCTATGGGACGTGGCAGAATGGAACAGTCAACGCAAATAGTCAGAAGGTTCGTGGGAAGAGTACAGTTTCGGCAGCCGTGAAAACCGCTGAAACTGCCCGCGCAAAGGTAGTTAAGGGAGAGAACGTAACTCCTCAAATCCGCAAGGCAGCGGCGGCACGACCGGACGCAACCGTCTCAGGAACGGGCTCAGGAGTATACGGGACATTTGACACCAACCAGAATAAAACAATCAGTGTTCGTGTTGGCCTCTCTTATGTAAGTGTAGATAACGCGAAAGCGAACGTAGATCAGGAAAACGCCAGCGGTAACTTTGATACAGTGCTTTCGCAGGCCACGAGCACCTGGAATAATGCGCTGGGTCAGATTCAGACGGGTGGTGGTACCTCCGCTCAGACTGCGACTTTCTACTCATCGCTCTATCATGTATTGCTTCAGCCCAATGTAGTATCGGACGTGAACGGCCAGTACTTTGGCTTTGATCGAAACGTTCATACAAGTCAATCTGGTCATGCTCAGTATGGTAACTTTTCTGGGTGGGATATCTATCGCTCAGAGGCTCAATTGCTAGGCCTACTCGCGCCGGCACAGGCCAGTGATATCGCTCAGTCGATGGTGAATGATTATACCCAGGGTGGGGCGTTGCCGAAATGGACAACGGTCACCGGGGAAACCTATGTGATGGTAGGAGATCCGGCAGATCCAATCATCGCAGATATCTACGCCTTTGGTGGCAGAAACTTTGATACGCAGGCCGCCTTGAACGCGATGGTAAAGCAGGCCTCACAGCCGAACAATAGTCGTCCCGGCCTGAATTATCTAGAGGACCGAGGGTATCTGCCAGAGGGTGGAAGCTATGGCTGCTGTAATCTCTATGGAGTGAGCGCGACAACGTTGGAGTACAACACAGCAGATTTCGCCGTTGGAATTTTCGCGAAAGCTCTAGGCGACACCAGTAACTATCATACCTTTGTAAATCGGGCACAGAACTGGCAGCTTCTGCTCAATCCGAATGACAAGTCCCTGGAGCCGCGAAAACTGGATGGCTCATTCGACCTGCCCTATGATCCAAAAAGTCAGCATAGCTGGGTTGAGAGCAACGGTGAGCAGTACAACTGGCTGGTTCCCTTCAACCTGAAAGATCTTTTCGCCAGCGAGGGAGGAAATAGTGCCGCTGTTTCCCGACTCAACACCTTCTTCACTAAGCTAAATGCTGGACCAGATCAGCCCTATGCTTTCCTTGGAAACGAGCCAACATTGGAGACACCCTGGGAATATGATTACGCTGGGGCTCCTTATAAGACCCAGGATATCGTTCATCGGACAGAAGCGGCCATATATGGAACAGGCCCTGGTGGTTTGGCTGGCAACGATGATCTTGGAGAGACCTCTTCCTGGTATGTGTTTGCTGCAATGGGCATGTACCCCGAGACACCTGGAACCGCCGATATGGCGTTGGCGAGCCCAATTTTCTCCAGTATCACCATCACGCGACCGGGAGCCAATCCAATTCAGATCAATGCGCCGGGAGCCTCATCGTCAAACTACTATGTACAAAGCTTGAAGGTAAACGGAAACGATAGCACTAAACCCTGGTTGCCCGCTGACTTCATCCTTAATGGAGGGACGGTTGACTACACCCTTGCGAGCACTGCCAACACCTCATGGGGGACCAGCGCAGCCGATGCACCGCCATCTTATGGGAGATCTGGGAGTGTAAACAACACCTTCTCTAGTGGTTTCGAGAGCACAGATGTGCAACCTTCGTTAACTAATACCATTGATTACTCAGCAGGGTATCCAGCAGGAGGACTTAAGAACATCACAGGTGCTTGTTGTGGATTGACCAGTGCGGAGGCCGCGATCCGTTCAGAGATAGCGCATAATGGAAGTAATGCGCTTATGTATTCCGGTAGCGCGACCAACGGCAGTGATGCTAACTACGCATACTCTGAAATTTTCGATCTGAGTGATCAGAATGTTCGGGTGGGTGGTGGTACCACCCTGTCGTATTGGATCTATCCAGAAAGCCCACAGGGGACCGCGCCCGGAGCCAATCTTACCGCAGGCAAGAATAGTACCTGTGTCTCCATTGATCTCATCTTTGGGGATGGAACAAATCTGCGGGATATAGCAGGGGCGGTTGACCAGAACGGGCATCGTATTCATCCAGCCTACCAATGTACCCAACTAACGCTCGATAGTTGGAATCATGTAACCGTCAATCTTGGTTCTGTAGCCAACGGGAAAAAGATTGTTCGGATTGATCAGGGCTATGATCAGGCGAACGTTGTTGGTGGATATCGTGGATATATTGACGAAATTAATATCTCGTAGTTTCGTCCGGTAACCTGTTGAGCATGTAGTGGACGCCTCCAACTGGGGCGTCTATTTTTCTGGGTGCATCCCGCCGTGACACTTAATAAAAACAAGAGAGATGAAATAATTTTTTATGCAAAATTATAGAAAAATTGTAAAAATTATAAAAACCTAGCTTTCCAGGTATGGATATCAGAATAGAATATCTAAGCTATTAGATACTTTGCGGTTAGTATATAGAGGATGATATACTGATCTGGCTGTAACGATTCATGGAAATCTAGTCAATATCGATGTTGGTGCCAGGAGGAGTTGACTAATTGCACATGTTAGCCTTCCCAAAAGGAGTAAAAACAGCATGGTATATTATCCACTAGCAGATCCCAGTATTCCTTCGCAATCAGCGTTAATCAAAGAGTACAAGAGCGTTCGGGCTCTCTCAGAGCGGCTCGCGCAGCCTCTTGAAACTGAGGATTATGTAGTGCAGTCGATGCCAGATGTAAGTCCAACAAAATGGCATCTCGCTCATGTCACCTGGTTCTGGGAAACCTTCCTTCTTACCCCCAATCAGCCTGAGTACCGCTCTCCAAATCCAGGGTACGCATATCTTTTCAACTCTTATTATAATAGCGTTGGGGCACGCCATGCTCGTTTCCAGCGTGGCCTGATCTCGCGCCCGACCGTGGCAGAGACCTATCATTATCGCGCATATGTTGATGAGCAGGTGATCAAACTACTTGAGGGCCTGGATGAGCGGCAGATCGCCAATCTTACGCCGATTATTACGCTTGGTTTGAACCATGAGCAACAGCATCAGGAGCTTTTGCTGACAGATATCAAGCATGTGCTATCCTGCAATCCACTGCATCCGGTCTACCAGGAGCGGACAATCTCTTCTAACAGCCTCATCAAGCCGCTCACGTGGTCAGCTTATCCTGAAAGGATCGCCTTGATTGGTTACGAGGGGAAGGGTTTTGCCTTTGATAACGAGAGCCCTCGCCATCGCCAATTTCTGGAAGCTTTCAAGCTAGGCTCGCGTCTGATCACAAACCAGGAATATCTGGAATTTATGCGAGATGGCGGCTATCGTAATCCGCTGTTGTGGCTCTCAGAGGGCTGGGCCACAGTCCAGGCCGAAGGTTGGGAGGCCCCCCTTTATTGGGAGGAGCAGGATGGTGAGTGGTTCTCTCAGACCCTGAGCGGTCTGCGTAAAGTTGAGCCAGATGAGCCGGTCTGCCACGTCAGTTATTTTGAGGCTGATGCGTACGCGCGCTGGTCTGGGAAGCGTCTACCAACGGAAGTTGAGTGGGAGATGGCTGCCGCCAGCTTACCGATCGAGGGCAACTTTATTGAGAGCGGGCTTTATCATCCCACTCCAGCCCTCGATGTGGCTCAGGAGGGAGGCTTAACACAGATGTATGGGGATGTCTGGGAGTGGACGCAGAGCTCATACTCGGCCTATCCGGGATTCAAGCCTGCCTCAGGCGCGGTAGGTGAATATAACGGGAAGTTCATGTGCAATCAATATGTATTGCGTGGTGGTTCCTGTGCAACATCACAAACGCACATTCGAGCGACGTACCGAAATTTCTTCCCGAGCAATGCCCGCTGGCAATTCATGGGGATACGCCTGGCGGACGAGGTGTAATGTGCAGATACCAGTCTATGATTATGCGTCGGAGACCAATACCTTTCGTCAGGACATCTTGAGAGGGCTTCGGAAGCCTCGCAAAGAGCTATATAGCAAGTACTTTTATGATGAAAAGGGAGCTCAGCTTTTTGAGCAGATCACCGAGCTAGAGGAGTATTATCCGACGCGTACTGAACTAGCGATTATGCAGAACGCGATTGAGGAGATCACTGATCTCCTGGGCTCTGACTGCTTATTGGTAGAGTACGGTAGTGGTAGCAGTTGGAAGACGCGGATTTTACTAGATCATCTGGTACAGCCAACGGCTTATGTACCGATAGACATCTCAAAAGAGCACTTGACCGCCTCGGCTCAGGCCCTGGCAGAGGCCTATCCCGAGATCGAAATTTTGCCAGTTTGTGCTGATTACACCAGCGATTTTCAGATCCCTGACCCAGGTCGACCTGCGGCGCGCACCGTCGTCTACTATCCTGGTTCAACGATCGGCAACTTTGATCCCGAACCAGCTCGGTTGTTCCTCTCCAACATCGCCAAGGTATCGCGAAAAGGAGGTTTGCTGATAGGAGTAGATCTGAAAAAAGACTTTAACGTTTTGCACCGGGCCTACAACGATCAGGAGGGGATAACGGCAGAGTTTAATTTGAACTTACTTCGGCGGATCAACCGCGAGATGGGGGCAGATATCCCGCTGGAGCAGTTCAGCCACTATGCCTTTTATAATCCCTCGGAGGGGCGGATCGAAATGCATCTGGCGAGCTTGAAAGATCAGCGGGTGCAGATAGACGGTACTGAGATCTCCTTTACGCAAGGAGAAAGCATCTGGACTGAAAGCTCATACAAATATACATTGGCCGAATTTGGTGATTTAGCGAGAAGATCGGGATTTGAAGTGCGGCATGTCTGGGTTGATCTTGAACGTCTTTTTAGCGTGCAGTACCTGACCGTAATCAACGGATAGCTTTTTGCTTGTAGTGATTCAGCAAGAAAAGCCATTTTTGTTGAAAGCAGATCCTTTTACTTAAGAGGGTCTGCTTTTATCATTTACTCACATGAATGAACGCGGATAACCATAAAGTCGCCTGGATTGGGGATGCGGCCTCAATAAGGGCTCAGGTTGATGAAAAGGTTTTGCACCAGGTGCTGAGCAAATAACCTGAGAAAAAATACAGGAGCTTTTGCGTATCTTTCCTAATAATTTCCCCTCTTCTCCTCTCATACAATACCTTCCAGATAGGAAAAATTCCCTGTCTCCGCTATACAATTCAGAAAGGTTTTCCCCGGTATGAATATTTTGAAGAGGTTTCTGTCTTTTCTCTCTTCCTGTTTACTGTTTGGAATAGTTCTGTTGCAACTCGCTGGTTGTGGAGCTACAAATTCCTCACAAAGTTCTTTAGCAGCATCCTCATATAAACCCCTGACCCTGCAAAATTGTAATAATTCTCTTACTTTTGCGAAAGCTCCCACGCGGGTAATCGCGACAGGGCAGAACGTTACAGATATTTTGCTCAAGCTTGGATTGGGAAGTAGTATTGTTGGTGTCTATTATGGGCAGCGTTATCAGCCGGAGTCAGAATTTAATGGGCAGTATAAGCATCTGCACAGCCTTGGTGGTGGTATGATGATGAGCCCTCCATCGAAAGAGAGTGTATTGAGCCTGAAGCCAGACTTTGTATTTTCTGCCTATCCTGCTGGTGACTTTGTTGCATCGAAAGGGATGCCCACACGCAGTGATTTTAAGAATGTAGGGGCCGAAGTGTATGGTTTGACTGAAGAGTGCAGCCTGAACAGCACTCAAGAGCAAATTGACGACATTTACAAAGACATCCTGAATATTGGAAAGATTTTTGGAGTTGAGGATCGAGCGCAAAAGATTGTTCAGGATATGCAAACCCGGATCGCGACAGTTCAACAAAAGGTGAGTAATAAGCCGTTGGTGCCATCAGCAATTATGTTGCTTTTTTTGGGATCTGGCCCGACCGGAACGTACCGAGTTGTTGGAGCGGGGCTCTCGAACACTGTGATGAAGTTGGCAGGTGGTAAAAACGTCTTTGGGTATCAAAAAAATACCTATGTCTCAGTGAGCAAAGAAGCTTTTGCCGTTCAAAAGCTTGAAATGTATGTGTTAGTACATTATACAGATGTGGAAGCAAACTTGTTTGCCTCAAATCTGTATACAACATTCCCCGAAGTCCCGGCCTCTAAAAATAAGCGAAGTGTCGTTATTGAAGGAAACTATTGGAATGAGAGTGTAAACCTGCCGGACACCATTGAGAAGCTTGCGAAAGCTTTTCACCCTGAGTCATTCTGATGAAGCTTGAAACCGAAATCAAACAGGAGCACCAGGCTACGCTCACCCCTCCTGCTCGTCCAGCCATGCACTTTTGGGTGCTAATGTTGATCTTGATCATCCTGTTAGCAGGAATCATTATTGTTTCCATCGCAATTGGATCGGTTTCCGTGCCCTTTGATCATGTTATTAGAATCATCTTTGGGCATCTAACAGGTGGAGTGATCTCCTGGGACCAGACGCAGGATCTGATCATCTGGAATTTTCGATTACCAAGGGTACTGCTTGCAGCGATTGTAGGCGCGGGCCTGGCCGTCAGTGGCACAACATTGCAGGCCCTCGTACGGAATCCACTGGCAGACCCATACATTTTTGGTGTCTCCTCAGGTGCGGCAGTTGGGGCCGTCGCCGTCCTCACGCTAGGGCCGATCGTTGTGGGGGGGGTCTCCTACCAGACGGCGGCCTTTGTGGGCGCGCTCCTCGCAATGGTGTTGGTGTATATGCTGGCTCAGCAGCGTGGGCATATCATCCCAATGCGCCTGTTGCTGGCCGGTATCGCCCTTGGTTACACGCTTCAGGCCGTAATGAGTTATCTCATTTTACGCTCGACACGTCCAGGTGGGGGCGTTGATGGAATTATGCGCTGGCTTGCTGGCTCACTGGCTACTGCGAACTGGGATGATTTAGGGGTGCCGACCCTGGTTCTTGCGTTAACCATCACCTTGTTGATCTTACAGGCAAGGCCATTGAACACCCTGCTTACTGGAGATGAGACCGCAACCTCATTGGGAGTGAATTTACCGCGCTTCCGTTTGCAACTTTTTTTTGGTTACCTCGCTGCTTGTAGGGACAATTGTCTCTGTTAGCGGAGCTATTGGCTTTATCGGGCTAATGATCCCTCACATTGTTCGTTTGTTTATTGGTTCGGATCATCGTAAGGTCCTGCCATTGGCGGCCATCAGTGGAGCCATATACCTGATCTTGATTGACCTGCTGGCGCGCGTACTGATCGTGCCTGAAGAGCTTCCAGAAGGAGTAAGTTTAGACGTAGAGAGAGGCGAGATCGTTGGGTTGGTAGGTTCTAATGGGAGTGGAAAATCGACATTTTTGCGTACAATCTATCGTGTCTTAAGCAATGAGTAGCCTGAGAAGTGGAATAGGATTAGAGAAGTAGAGCGTGTGTGGATGCAGCGCGAATGCTATAAGTAAGTAGCCTAGCAAGAGTTGTCAGTCAAAGGAAGTATAGAGCAACCTTTACTCTATATAGGCGTATTATAGGAGTAGCAGAGAAGGTTAGCGGTAGTATGGAGTAGAGCGATGAGTATTTTTAGCCATAACATCTACGAAAACATCCGGACGAGGACAATTGTGCTTTATCAGGGATGTATATTATTGCATCCGCCGGAGAAGGATGGAGGGATTTGGAGAGAGGGAGCCTGGGGACTGCCCGGAGGTGGATTAGAGCCAGACGAGTCACTAGAGGAGTGCGCTGAGCGGGAAGTATTAGAGGAGACGGGGATTGCTGTGCGAGTTGGGAACATCGCATTTATGCAAGAGTGGATAGTGCCTCAATACACTCAGGCGTTAGAGCCTGGTGAAGGGCATGGATATGGCCTGGAGGTATTTCATATAGCTGAACCTGAAGAGCCGGTACCAGATCCCAGGCCGGAGCATCCTGGGATTCCCGTCGCTTGCTGGGTGCCTTTCGCAGAGGTTCCCTTACTACAGATCTGGCCCAGACAATTAAAGGAGTTGTGTCAACAATTGCTTGAAGGACAGAAGCCACAGGGATGTCAATCATTTATTGGTCGAATTGAGAGCTCTTATTCTTAGAGAAGGGAAGGTATAGATTGGATTGATATTTAAGGATCAAGGTCAGACTCTTGAGAGTTTTTCTGAATTAATATACATACGATGTCCAAATTGCCAGAAGCGTGCGTATCTTAGGTATGTTCCGATGAATGAGAGTAAGCCCCTACCTGATCCTGAGGTTGAGCATGTGAAGCAGAGGAGAGGAAGGCAGCCGGCGAGAAAAGTGATTTGTCTGTATTGTAGCTACGTGAACAGCAGGAATGAACATCCTGTTGCTATCTGGGATACACCTGGGTGGTATGCTCAGCTTTCTTTATGGTTACAGACTCCCTGTTGCGGTAACATACTGTGGGCTTACAATGAGGCCCACTTACAATTTCTAGAGGAGTACGTCACAGCGAAGCAGCGAGTGAATTTTCATGAGGAGGGTCGAATCAGGAATTCAACTTTAGCAAGTAGGTTACCACTTTGGATAAAGAGCGCGAAACATCGGGATGAGGTACTCAGGGGAATTGCGCGATTACAGAAGATGTTGAAGTAGCAAGAAGCTTTCCTCGGATCGTCTTCGTGACAAGACAACGGGTATTGCCGCAACCGGCACACACGTGGCCGGACCTACGGAAGATCGAGCTTTTAGTCTCTGGGGTGAGAGGAGATGGTCCTTATTGCAGATGCTTCTCGTAGAGGATAACTTCAAGACTGCCATACATGTCCCGACCGACTTCTTGAAAGCCGTTTTTTTCGTAAAGTTTCTGAGCTGGAACTTGAACGATAGATGTGTCGAGATGCAAGGTTCGATACCCAAGGGTACGGGCGCGATCTTCAAGCTCGTTAAGAACGATTTGGCCGTAGCCATGTCCCTGATGATCAGGATGGACGCGCATACGTTTAATCTCGGCGCGATCCGGGCCTGTACGCTTCAAAGCGCCCATCGCGACAAATGTCCCGTCATTTTCACCGATCAAAAATTCCCCACAATTATTAATGTATGTGTCCTCGATAGCATAGATATCATCATTCCAGGGACCGGGCCCAAGATAAGCGCCGACTTGTTGAATAGCATGGACATGCAGATACTCGACGGCCTTTTGATCTGTTGGTTTGTAGCGGCGCAGAGTCAACATAAAAGGTGTCCCCCCGTTGTACGTTTGACATAAATAACCAGGGTAGTGTGAAAGAGATCATATAGATTTATGATCTCCTTCTTAGTTGTATTGTACTCTAAAAATGGGTATATGTGCCCTGGTTAGCTTGCTGGTAGTGCTTGAGAGATGCAGGATTGTGACCGAGAATCCTGGCTATGCTATTGGTAACAATAGCTCCTTGAAGCCTATTTAAGCCAGTGTACTTACACTCTGAGATTGCTCAGTAGCTTCCACTGCTTTAGTAAGTTCCAGATCGATAACAAGTGTAATCTCATCACTTGCGATCAGTCCGCCTCCAGCTAACGCTGCATTCCAATTCAAGCCCCAATCTTTGCGGTTAATCTTTCCTCGTAGATTGAAACCCGCGCTATAGGTATTGAAGGGAGTCATATTTACCCCACCATATTCCCCTTCCAAAGCTACCTCTTTTGTTACTCCGCGAATAGTGAGATCGCCGATAATCTGTCCGTGGTTTGCGTCAGCTAAAATCACCTGCTTGCTTTTGAAAGTAATAAAGGGAAAATGCGCTGTATCGAAAAAGTCCGCTGAGCGGAAATGCTCATCTCTCTGGGTATTACGGGTATTCACACTTGCTGCTTCGATTTGAATATCGACTTCAGAGCGCGTTAGATTGTGCTCATCGAAGAAAACCGTACCACTGAACTTTTCAAATTCTCCACGAACCGTCGCAACCATCATATGGCGACCGGTGAATCCGATATATGTATGTCCAGGATCAAACTGCCAGCTCATCTTATACTCCTCCCAAGTGTTGCAATCTATTAGTTGTATGGAATATAGTTGCATTTGCAACTAAAGAGAGTGTACCATAAATCATTTGTTTGTGCAACTATTGTTCAGGCAACAAATTAATGATATACTCAAAGTATGAAGAACGTACTGAAGCGAAACCAACTGGAAGCATGGCAGGTGTTTGTCACTGCTCATGCCATAGTTGTTGAACAGATTGAGCAGGAACTGGCTGAGGCAAAGCAGTTACCGCTGTCTTCGTATGACGTTTTGCTTACACTTGTGAATGCTCCGCAGCGTCGTCTACGCATGAATGAGCTTGCACAAGCTGTCGTATTGAGCCGAAGCGGTCTAACGCGTTTAGTAGATCGTCTAGAACAAGAGGGACTGCTTAAGCGTGATAGAAGTGGGCCTGATCGGCGAGCAACGTACGCCGTTTTGACCTTGAAGGGCTTTCGAGCTTTTCGACAGGCATGGCCGATTTATGCTCAAGGCATTTTCAAACATTTTATCCAGCATCTCAGTGAACAGGAATTATCCCAGCTCCATGAAATGCTCAGGCGGGTGGTTGCAGTGAGGCAAAGTAGAAATTTGCAAGAAACTTCTTACCTATAACAGACGTGAGATCAATAATTGTGCTCATATATTGAGCGTTCTTCTCAATTACCAATTTTGATGAATAAGTTCTCAGAGAAAAGGAGCAAAGTTATGGTCATGGGTTATACAAAGCCGCTTTACATTTTGCCATTTGATCATCGTGCGTCCTATATTACCGGCCTGTTTGGTTGGAAAGAGCCATTGAATGTAGAGCAGGTGGATGCCGTAGCCGCAAGTAAGCAAGTGATCTATGAAGGGTTTAAAAAGGCAGTCGCAACTAATGTGCCGAAAGAGGCCGTAGGAATTCTTGTCGATGAAGAGTTCGGAGTTGGAATTCTACGAGATGCGCGGGAGGGTGGCTATATTACCGCCGCTTCAATTGAAAAAAGTGGTCAAGATGAGTTTGACTTTGTGTATGGAGACGACTTCGCGAAACACATAGAGGATGTTGATCCCACCTTTGCGAAGGTTTTGGTGCGGTATAATCCAGAAGCTGACGCTGTTATGAATAAGAGACAAGCGGAGCGGCTGCGACGGCTTTCAGAGTATTTGCAAAAGGCGCAGCGCTTATTCATGTTTGAGTTGCTGGTACCGGGAGAGACAAAGCAGCTTGAGCATGTTGAGAACGATAAAGCGGCATATGATCTGCAACTGCGGCCTAGATTGATGGCGCGCGCGATTCAAGAGTTGCAGGATGCAGGAGTCGAGCCAGATGTTTGGAAGATCGAGGGATTGGATCGGAAAGAAGATTGTGAGAAGCTGGTACAGGTAGCGCGGAGCAATGGACGGGATAACGTCGGAATGATAGTTCTAGGGCGTGGAGCCGAGCGAGACAAGGTTGTAGCGTGGTTGCAGACAGCGGCCAGCGTTTCAGGCTTTATTGGTTTCGCGGTCGGGCGGACCAGCTTCTGGAATCCGGTCGTTGATTTTGAGGCTAAGAAGCTTTCAGCCGACCAGGCAGCGGAGCAGGTTGCGAAGCACTTTGAAGAATGGATCTCGCTGTTTGAGGCTGGTCGTCCAACGGGAGGGGCTCGTGTCGCCAGTTAGGTTATAAGTGAAGCTTCCTCTCTTTATAGCTACAGAGAGGAAGCAATGTACGAAGAACCTACCGACTACATTTGGTTGATACTTTGTTTTGTTGTATGGGTAGGATACTGAGATTTTAAGTGGTTAATGGCCGTCAGCAGACCAGTGCGGTGGATCATTCGCTAATTTGAGGACATGATAAGTAGCTCCAACCTGCCAGAGTTGAGTATTCATACCTGACAATGGAGTAGTACTAACGTATATAATTTTGCCATTGGCGTCGGTAATTTGTAAGGTCCCATGCCAGGAGATGGTCATGTCGACAGCCAGACCTTTTGTATGATTAGAGGTTAGAGCTGGTTCGTGAACAATGTGATAGGCTTTAACCATCTCTGAAGCGGCCTTTTTTGACTCCGATAGAGAGAAAACGCCGTCTTTATCAACATGAGCCCAGCAGATAGAGACATCGGCTCTAGCTGGTACCTGTTTGGGATCGAGACCTTTTCGCGCGATCTCATAAGCATAATGCATCAGGTAAGCGCGTTGTAATGGGCGATAGGTTGCCGAAATCTCGACTGAAGCGCCGGCCCGATGTAAAGCATTGATAAAATTATTTGCCTGGTCTCTAAAGGGTGGTGTGAGCGTACTGGTTGAATTGCTAGTTGGAAAGCGAGAGACCCAGACGGCACCACTTAACGTTGTTCCTGTCGCGCAGAACTTGTTTGGAATTGCCATCTTCGTAAGAGAAAGCGCTCCATCTGAATAGGCATGGCCTGGATAGCGCCAGGTGCCCTTCATCTGGTTATTTGAAATGGTTGCGGAATAGGTGCAATTAAGTTGGATCTGACCACCATTTACAGAAGAAGGGTCGGTAAATGCCAGGGAGAGTGAATTTTTTCCAGAACCTGTGATGCTTCCAGAGATATTCACAATACTTTTATACGTATCTTCCTGTAAAGTACCTAAAAAGTTCTTCCCAGTGATAGTTGTAATGTTGAGAAGCATATTAAATTTGGATCGGCCATCATAGTATGTTCCCTGGCCCTTCCAGACGCCCTTGATGTCCGTATAGGGAGCATTTGATGCTTGAACGTGTGTGCTTTGCGAAAGTGTATACACAGGGATCAAACATGCGAGCATCAGCATTGCGAAAATTACTCGGACGAAAAGAGGTTGGATCACCATTCGCTTGAAAAACAAGCCAGACATATCGGTATTTCCTTTCTTCCTCTAATTAATCTGCCGGGCTCATTCTAACAACAAAAGAAAAGCTGATCAATACATACTTCTAACTATTTTTCCGTCAAATATATACATATTTAATAATATTGATCTAAAAAATTAGTCAGAGAATCCAGAGAAATCTGGAATAAACCTCTGAATGAGGCTGTTTTCTCTAGTGAAATTCCTATTAGACCCTGCCCCCTCTACAGAAATTGCTTCCCGCGTATGTAAGATAAAGACTTCTTACTGTCTGGAAGGTTGCTGAGGTCGTTGAGGCGTTCTAGAATATTCTTTTTTTCTACAAAGAAAACTCTACTAGAAGTGGTGATGGTGATGAGTTTATCGCAGGATCATTCAAAGAAAATGTTTCACAACCAGGATCTGGTATTGTGGCATGCTCCTATTGAGAGGCGCACACTTCCCATTCCAGCCGTTGTTGTACGTCAGGAAGAGAGCAATGTTATTATTCGGACCTGTTCAGGTGGGAAGGTGGAAGAGGTTATCGTCAATTCTCATGAACTGGTTGAGCGCTAAAGTCTTTTACACTTCGGCATAGGCTTCCCCTTTTTAGGGGAAGCTTATTTTTGGGAGAAAGTCGAAATTCATTATTAGCATTATCAAATGACATTTCCTTTGTAGCCCAGATCGCCAAGCTAGGAACCGAATTTTACGTATTTGCTTTAATCCTTTTGCCATCGCTCTTCTTTATCGGACTGGTAACCTTTGAGAGAGCGGTACAGGTTGCCATTGAAGACATCATTTATGCTCGGGGGATCAACAGGATTCGACATCTTTATACAGAGATTGCTCCCCAGATGACAGAATATTTTGTTCTGCCCTTTTATGACGACGAGCTGAGTGTTTACCTGGTGTCAATTTTTTCTTACCACCTCAGGTATGGTTGCCGTCATTGACAGTGTTATAACGGGAACCTTTGCAGGTCTACTGGTTTTCAGTTTTCTTAGTTTGCCGATCCTTATTGCCTCCATAATTGGATTCATTGTATTCATTATCATATTACTCTTATTCTTACGTTACCAATGGAAGCGTTGGGGTGTAGCTCAAAGAAAAAGGCAATGTTTCCTCGACCCCTAAAGCGATGAAGGAATAGTTGAGCATAGATTAATAGATCAAGAAGAAGCCTTCCAATCAGTAATAGGTTGTGAGAGGAGTATCGAGTAAAATATATACCCCTCTCATAATCAGAGGTAAATCCTATTGTTGACATTGTTGGGTATATTGTTGAGCAAGAGCTTTCAGAGCGACCCAATCTTTTTTTGTTACTGTCTCCTTGCTTACAAGCTGACTGCCAATCGCGACAGTATAAGCTCCCGCAGCCAGGAATGCCGAGCAGTTTTCCAGATTAATGCCACCGGTAGGTACAAGTGGAATAGATGGGAGTGGTCCCAGGACATCTTTAATATAGCCTGGCCCGAGGCGTCCCGCTGGAAAGACTTTTACGAAACTGGCTCCCGCGCGCCACGCCGCCAGAATCTCCGTAGGAGTAAAGGCTCCACAGATTACTGGCAGGCGATGCTTCTGTCCCACCGCGATAACCTCAGGAAGAAAGGCCGGGGTTACCAGAAAGCGCGCGCCCGCCTCCACCGAAGCCCGAGCACTTTTTTCATCCAGCACCGTTCCCACCCCTAGAAGGACAGTATCACCAAGCTCCTTTTGAACTTTTCCCAGAACCTCTAATGCCTGTTGATTTGTAAGAGTAAACTCCATCGTTGGGATGCCCCCCTCCGAAAGTGCGCGAGCGATCTGTATTGCCTCTCCCAGATCATCTAAACGCACAATCGCGATTGGCTTTCGTGGCTCAACGAGCATTTTGTTTTGTTGTGTCATAGCATGTTCCTCTACTCTAAAGAAGCTGTTTTGGGTAAAGGAAGGGAACGTAGAGGAACCGGCGAAGACTGGATAATGGTAGTTGTGGTTGAGCCGTACAAGAGAAAGCAATCAAGCAGTTGATCAAGCTGATCGATAGAAGGGATATGCACTTTAAGAACAAAGCAATCTTCTCCAGTGACGCGATGGCACTCCACAATTTCTGGAATCTGCTGAGCCAGTTCGGCAATTCTGGGGAGTTGTCCCGCGACTGGACGTATGCGAACGTAGACCGAAATGGGAAGTCCAAGTGCCACAGGATTCACTTCTAAACGATAGCCCTGAATAACTCCAGCCTCCTCCATTCTCCGGACACGCTCGGTTACAGCAGGTGAAGACATGCCTATTCTCCGCCCCAATTCAGACATCGTGAGGCGCGGATCGGATTGAAGCTCCTCAAGTATTCGAATGTTTATCTCATCAATCTGATCATTTTGAGGAATATAAGTGAACACCTGATTTTTCTTTAGATATTGATGCAATATAAGGTTAAAATATCTATGTATTTCCCCTCTATTTCATTATACCATTGTTAGTAAAGAAAGTAATCGAGGGAGATTCTATGTTGGGCAGCAAAAAAACAGATCTAGCGACAAAAGTTCCGCCACACGTCTACTTTTTAGTGAGTGCCATCTTTCATTATCTAGGACCAGCATTTGCAGTTCTACTTTTTTCTAATATCACAGTTTTAGGAGTCGCATGGTTTCGGATCGCGAGTGCGGCGGTTGTGTTCGCATTCTGGCGGCGGCCCTGGCGCTTTTTTGTGGGGATCTCCTGGGCTCAGAGGCGCGTGCTATTGGCATTGGGTGTTGTCCTGGCCCTGATGAACGCCTGCTTTTATCTAGCGATCTCACGTATTCCTCTGGGAACAGTTGGAGCGATCGAATTTCTTGGTCCGATCACCCTGGCGGCTCTGGGAGCGCGAACGCCGCGCAATATCGGTGCATTGTTTCTCGCGGCAGGTGGTGGATGGCTTCTGACCGATGTCCGTTTTGGAGGGCAGCCGCTAGGCTTTCTATTTGCCTTTGCCAACTGTGGCTTCTTTATGCTCTACGTTATCCTTGGTCATAAGATAGCAGAGGATGGTGGTGCTTCTGGCATTGATCGTTTAGGGGCTTCTATGCTAATCGCCCTCATCACAATTACCCCGATTGGAATTACTGGTGCGCTACCAGCTTTAACTCATCCTCTACTGGTCCTCGCGGGTTTTGGAGTAGGTGTATGTTCCTCGGTTATTCCCTATGTAAGTGATCAGCTTGCAATGTCTCGACTGCCGCAAGCAACTTATGCACTTTTGCTGTCTTTACTTCCGGCATCGGCGGCGGTGATTGGAGTAATTGTCTTGCATCAGCTCCCGACGTTAGTAGAGATTTCAGGCATTTTGCTGGTTGTAGGCGGAGTTCTGTTGCATCGGGAAGCAGACGTACAGCCAAAAAAGGAGATGAAAAAAGCATAGGTTGGCGTTTCTCCATCTTCCATGGTACGATACGCCTCGATTAGAATAATCGAGTATCTATCTCAATAATGTTGAGGGGCAGGGAGATGAAACGGTTCACTTTCGCATATCATATGGCCGAAGTCACAAACTGGGCAGCGATCCAGCGGGACGGTTTGCACCCCGCCAGTACACTATTAGAGATTAGTGGTGTAACAGAATATGAGAGAGAGAACTTAAATAAAAGCCAGCGATTGGCACATATAGAGCTTCCGGATGGAGTAGAGATCCGAGATCAGCGACCAATGCCCCCGAAGGCTCTGCAAGCATGTTTGATTGGTATGACTCCAGGGGAATGGTATGCACTCATTAATGAACATGTGTTTTTCTGGCTAGATCCTGAGCGGCTGAATCGACATCGGGCGGCCTGTAATGCTCGTCCACAGATAGTGGCGACCGTAGATGCGGATCGGCTTATACATGCCTATGCTGATAAAGTTGAGCTTACGCCAATTAACACTGGGAACGCACGTCGTAAACCAGCCAGAAGAGGAGCGGCAACATTTGTTCCCTACAGCATCTGGAAAGAATCGGGATGGGCGATTGAGGCAGAAAGTTTGGGTGGTTTGACGCGCTCACGATCGCATATACCTGTGGAGTTGACAGTACGTGGATCGATTCCTGATGTGATGAATTTTGTCGTTGACGTGCAGGAGTTAGCACCCGGCCAAACGTTCAGTCCTCCAGGGATTGATCTTCTTTAAAACATCTGGTACTGGTACTATATGGGAAGCACCTCTCCATTTCTCAAACAGCATCTACCGGAGCCGGGGTAGATAGTCCATCGAAACGGCAATCGTGCCACAAGTATTTTTGCCATGTAGGCCCGGCACTGCCGCTTACATGTCTATGCGGCACCCGGCATGCAAACGTCAAGTGCATAGAATGCGCGATAACCTTTCAAGACTCGTCCTCGTGACAATGAGTCTAAATCTCCTGATATTTAGCGGGTGAGTTTGTTATAGTATACTCAGAGAGAAAAAGCGAGAATGCAGATTCGCAACTCACTTCGTTGAATAGTTAATTAGAGAAAGAAAAGCAGATTCGTGGCAAAATACATTTTTTTAAACATTCCCGCGCACGGGCATGTCAACCCGACACTTGCAGTAGCGCGAGAGCTTGTAGATCGTGGTGAAGAAGTAATCTATTACCTGACAGAGGATTTTCGCCCGGCAGTAGAAGCGACCGGAGCGACCTTTCGGGCTTATCAGTCCATTGTTAGTAACATGCAGGTCCCCACTAATTTCACTCAGAATTTCGCGAATGGTCTCCCGTTTCGGATGGTTGATGAGAGTGCTGAAGTGCTGCCACAGGTACTGGAGAGCATTCATGCAGAGCAACCGGATTGTATACTCTATGACATGATGTGTTTATGGGGGAGGATCGCGGCTGAATCGTTGCATATGCCAGCGGTATTATTGCGACCAAGCTATGCGCCAGGGAGCGGTGGGCCAGCGTCAGCATTTGAGGGATCTACTGGTAGACAGATGGGAGAACTCTTCCAGCGCCTGGACGGGAAGTTAGCAGACCTGTGTCGGACCTATGGTGTGGAACCCTTTGAAATGCGCCAGCTTTTCTTTGGATCTGAACCACTGACACTCGTCTTTATTCCGCGTGAATTTCAATCAGGTGGAGACACCTTTGATCAGCGCTTTGTCTTTGTGGGACCGGCGATCCAGCCGAGACACTATTCAGGTGATTTTCCATTAGAGAAGCTGAGTGGCAAAACGATACTTTACATTTCACTAGGCACTGTCTTCAATAATCAGGCCGAATTTTATAATCAGTGTTTTGAAGCGTTTGGAGATAAAGATTGGCAGATTGTGCTTTCAACAGGTAAAAACGTGGATGCTGCTCAGCTTCAAACGGTTCCGGAAAACTTTCTGGTCGTGCCTTCCGCTCCGCAACTTGATGTATTGCAAAAAACGAATGTATTTGTCACGCATTGTGGAATGAATAGCACCATGGAGAGTCTGTACTATGGAGTACCGATGGTCGCGGTTCCCCAGATGCCAGAGCAGATGACGACAGCGCAGCGTGTACAGGAGTTAGGGTTAGGGATTGAGTTATACAAGAAAAATTTGAGTATCGAAACGCTGCGAGCGACGGTAGAGAGGGTAATGGACGATCCGAGCTTCCGTGAGCGTGTAAAAGAGATGCAGCAAAAAGTTCGAGAAGCTGGTGGATACAAAAAGGCCGCCGATACTATCCAGCAGTATGTTCGAAAGTAGGGGAGGCAGCATCGGATCTGATTACACATGTGATCATTGATGGGCTGATTGGTCATTTGTATGGATTACCTTTTAGAAATCATCCATACAAATGAGCTTGTAGTTCCCCTTCAGGAGTCCATCTAGATTTCTCCATGCAGAAGAAACAGTTCTCAAGGCTCCCCTTTCACCTTCTGTAGACGCATCACAGATCTTCTGAACAAGAGGTATACTTTCCATGTTGCCAGTCATTTGAGTATTCACTGATAGATAGGACGATAGACAGCCTCTCTTTTAGTCCAAGATGTGATTTTTTATAGAATTGATAAAAAGAGCACCGCTCTTTTTTTATTACTTACTCTGTTTGTTGATACACAAGAAAGAGAAAATCAATTCATGACGAAATATATATTCTTAAGTCTCCCTGCACATGGGCATGTGAACCCTACGTTAGCAGTGGTGCGGGAGCTGGTAGAGCGTGGTGAAGAAGTCATTTGTTATCTGACTGAGGAGTTTCGGTCCGCAATTGAGGCAACGGGAGCAAGCTTCCGCGCATACCAGTCGACCGTGAGAAAACTCGAGACTCCGACCGATACGACGCAGGGTGTCGCAAATAAGCTGCCAGTTTGGATGATGGATGAGAGCACCTTTGTCATGCCTCAAGTCATGGAGAGCATTCGAGCGGAGCAGCCAGATTGCATTCTTTACGACACGCTATGTTTGTGGGGTCGGCTTGCAGCAGCTTCCCTGCATGTGCCATCGGTATTGTTGAGACCGAGCTTTGCACCAGGGAGTAGTGGCTCTATGGCTGCATCTGGAAAATCGGCTGATGGGGACCCGATGAATCAGATGATGGTTCGGATGGAAAAAGTGTTTCAGCAATTAAATGAACCGCTCGCAGATCTTTGTCGGGCCTATTCAGTTAAACCATTTGAAGCGCGGGAGCTTTTCCTTAAATCAGAGCCGTTTACCCTCATCTTCGTTCCGCGAGAATTCCAGCCAGGCGGGGAGAAATTTGATCAGCGCTTTGTGTTTGTTGGGCCTTCGATTCAGCCCCGGCAGTACACAGGTGATTTCCCACTTGAGAAGTTGAGGGACAAAACAGTGCTGTACATCTCGCTAGGTACCGTCTACAACAATCACGTCGAGTTTTACAATCAGTGTTTTGAAGCATTTGGGGATACAGACTGGCAGGTTGTGCTTTCGACAGGCAAACATATTAATCCAGATCAGCTTGGAGCGGTGCCAGAGAACTTTCTAGTCGCGCCGTCGGTCCCCCAACTAGATGTATTACAACATGCAGATGTATTTATTACGCATTGTGGAATGAATAGCATCCTGGAGAGCCTATATTATGGAGTGCCGATGGTGGCGGTGCCCCAGATGCCAGGGCAGAAGCAGACAGCCAAACGCATTCAGGAGCTGGGTTTAGGGATTGAGTTGGATAAAGACAACCTGAGTGTGGAAACGCTACGAACGGCCGTAGAGCGCGTGATGAATGATCCCGATTTCCAGATCAGAGCGGAAGAGATGCAGCAGAAAGTCCGGGAGACTGGTGGATACAAAAAAGCTGCCGATGCTATCCAGCAGTATGTTTCGAGCTAATTACCTTTCAACTAGATTCTCAGAAAAAAGAGCGTATCCTTCTTTGGAAGTGGTATACGCTCTTTTCCTTTTTTATACTCTATGGAAAGTACTTAATGTTACTATCAACAGGGTTGTGAACTACTTGATGCAGTAGAAGTGTACCCATTAAGTATCCAGATTAGGATACCTCCGTTAAAGGTTATCTGGAAACTTGCTCGATGCCGACCTGCCAGGAAGAGCTCTGGTTGAGTATAGTTTTTTGAGGTGAAGTAGTTTAATACACCGGGGGGAATTTCTGCAGCATAGGCATTAGGATTGTTATAACCGAAGGAAGCACTATAGATGCCATTACCTTGAAATCTTATACATTCGAGTATTGGACTGACAGCGTTTCTAGCGAGAGTCTTAATGATCGCGCTTGTAATCAACTTATATCCTGCGGTAGTAGCATGGATATCTTGATACTGGCTGGTGATCCAGGTCAGAGTACTAATATTTGTATTGGGCCTGGTTGCGCCTCCGAAAGCGCCGAATACATCAACAATCTGTCCATAGTAGCTGATATCGATCGCCAGATGCATATTGAGTTGTTGAAGGTAGGCAACCTGATCGGGAGGGCAGACATTCTGGAAAGGGTCATAATAGTTCAGCAGGAAGATATCTGCCGTGAGTTGACCATTTGATCCCTTTAGGGCATCGCTCAGTTTTGGAAGGATCGTCTGTGTCAGATTCTTATCCAGATTCAGAAGATCGATTTCAAACTGATAGGTATTAACTTTACAAGTTGTCCGATCGATATCCTTTAAGACATCATTAGCACCTATTTGTAGCGTTATTGGGCTTACCTGACCGGGATGGGTTTTAATATAATTTGTGGCTTGCGAGAGCTGTGAGGGGGAACCAGCGGGAGCATAAGGGCAGCCGCCATTAATGAAGGTCTGGCTGGTTTCGCCGGGGCAGCCGAGAAATGCCTTATCTGTCACGCCCTGTTTTTGCAGGTATGCAAACAGATCGGCATTATAGCCATGAGAAAAATCGTTATTGGGTTGATAGCCAAAAGCCAGTGAGTCTCCGAGGGCCATATAGCTTTGTTTAGGGCCAATGGTTGGCTGTATGCCACTGGCCTTCGTATGAAGGGGTTTGGAGCTGATCATCATGAACATAGCCACTACAATAGCAATAGAGAGGGGGATTACTTTTAGAGGGGTAAAACATGTTTTTCTTTGCATAGAAATCCTCTACTTTTCTTTTAATGTGCATAGAAGGGTGAGAGACTCAACTATTTACCAACAACATGAAGGGACGTTGTCCAGACATATGATCAAGTTTGAAGGATCACAGTTGATATTACTCATGTTCTAGCTAGTTGTCCTCACTATCTACATGGGCGTAGCTTGATAGTGCCTAAGTTCTCCTATAAGTTTATCAAAAGGTTATTTCAAACAGGTTGTTTTTCTGGTGTGTTTTTGGACTTGTAAGTTTTGATTGTGAGCAGCTTTCTGCATCAGGAATAGGAATATTTGGAAGTGTAAAGAGGTAGGCAAGCATTGAAATAGGAGAGAGTCATTTAGAAAAGCAGGGATACGCGCAGCCCTTAAGAGCTACGCGTATCCCTGCTTTTCTGTTATAGGAATTTTTTAGGATGACATAGGCGTATCGAGCGTTGTTATCAGCAACGCTTTGAGTTGCTTGACGCAGTAGAAGTATGTCCGTTGAGCGTCCAGACCAGATTATCGCCATTAAAGGGAACAGTAAACACTGCCTGATGGCGGCCCATCAAGAAGAGCTCCGTCTGAGCATTCGCCTGAGCAGTTGGCGTGAAGTGGTTTGAATCGCCAGAAGGAACTTCGGCGGCATAAGCATTTGGATTGTTATAGCCGAAAGAAGCCGTAAAAGTTCCGTCGCTTTGAGCATTGACACATTCGAGTACAGGACTCACAGCCTCTTTCGTCAGACTGTTAATAATCACATTTGTAATAAATTGATATTCCATCAGTATTTGGATGGATATCCTTATACTGGCTGTTCATCCAGATTAATGCATCGGTATTTGCATTGGGTTTGATTGTCCCTCCGAATGCTCCAAATAGATCGACAACATGCCCATAGTTACTCACATCCTTTGCCAGATGCTCATTGAATTGCTGGAGATAAGCAATTTGGTCAGACGGACAGATATTCTGAAAAGGATCGTAGTAGTTAGGAAAAAGAATATCTGCTGTTGACTTACCGTCCTCTCCCTTTAGAGCATCGCTGAGTTGAGGAAGGATCGTTTGCGTCAGATTTGTATCAAGGTTTGCCAGATCTGTTTGAAACTGAGTTGTGTTCACCTTACATGTAGTGGAGTCAATATCATGTAGAACGTCATTGGCTCCGAGCTGAAAGGTTATGGGGCTGATCTGACCGGGATGGGCTTTGATGTAGCTTATAGCTTGGGAGAGCTGGGAAGGTGAACCAGCGGGAGCCCCAGGGCAACCGCCCTTAATGAAGGTCTGACTAGTTTCGCCGGGACATCCGAGGAACGCCTTATCTGTCACGCCCTGTTTTTGCAAGTATGCGAACAGATTTACGTTATAGCCATGAGAAAAATCCTTATTGGGCTGATAGCCAAAAGCGAGTGAGTCTCCGAGAGCCATATAGCTTTGTTTAGGACCCACATTTGGTTGTATGCCACTGGCCCTTGTATAAAGAAGGTCAGAGCTGATCAATGTGATTGCTACTCCTACCATAGTAATGGAGAGGAGGAGTACCCTCAAAGGAGTAAAAAGTATCTTTGTAGGCATGAGCCTTTATTTCCTTCTAAATGGTATGGAAAGAAGATCAGATGAACCCAAGCTATTGTTGCTTACAACATGACAGGCTTTTGTCTGGACATGTAAGCTAGCGAAGAGTACATATATATAATAAGTAAAAATACTGCTTAATCGTTATTTTCTAACTACGAATAGTACAAATCGACTAACAAAAAAAATGGAATTATGTTAGTCTACAAGAGAGTTATTTCCAATAACATATGTTTTTATATGAACAAAGCAGGTACAGAGTTTTGTAAAAGACTTCACTCATACCTGCTTCTGGTTATGCATGTTGTGTGATGCTTAGTTCAGGACATGTTGAATGTGCATAAGATACTCTTTGCGCTGTAAAGGATTAAAGTCCATACGTCTTCGGGTGGGGAATGCTCCTTCCATTTTAAGAAATCCGCCCGGCTGAGTGGTAAAGATACCTTCGCCCTCTGTGAATGAGGGTAATTCTCTTCTGAAATCTTCCGTCGTAGAGACTGGTAACGAGCCTTTGAGAAGGAAGGTGTCTTTGTGTAAGATGGGTTGCTCATAGATTGCCCGAAGTGCTGATAGTCTGAACATAGACGTGCTAAGACCATGAATGGGAGCAGTTAACTCAAAACGACTCATAGGTTCGTAGACAGCAGTGCCGGCTTGTGAGAGCGCCTGCATCAGTACCAGTGGGACAAGATTTCTGAAGTCAGCCGCGACAGTAACAGGATCGTAGTAGCCTGTTCTGGTAAGGGTAACAATAAGATCAGTCACTTCCCAGCCGTAAAGGCCCTGGGCAAGAGTTGCGCGGACGGTTTCCTCGATCGCCCGGTAGAACGCCAGAGGTAGGGCTCCGGGAGTCATTTTATATGTCAACCCGCTATTCAGGGGGCCAGGTTCGATCTTTAAGCCAACGGTAGCATAGAAAGGATTATCCGGTGTGCCAATGATTTCAATCGCCTGACCGGCATCCCTGGGCTTTTCGACGCAGACAATGGTGGTTTCTGAAAACCACGGGTCTACCCCGTACTTTTCCTTAAGGGTCGCCTCAATAACCTCCTTTTGGACCTCTCCGCAAAGGCGAAGATAGGTATGTTTATGAACATCGTCTCTGATTACATGGATAAGGGGATCCTCCTCTGCCAATTCTTGAAGAGCTTGAGAGAGGCGATAGGTTTGCTCCTGGCGCGTGGCTTCGAGGCGTGTCTCCAATTGAGGAGTTGCGAGATGAACATTTTTGATACTTGAGGTCCATTCACCGATAATATCGCCGATCTTTACCTCCTTTAGTCCCCAAATTTTGCATAACTCTCCTACCTCTGCTCCCTGAGCCTGGATAGTTTTTCCCTGCTGGAATAAATGGAGTTTTTTGATTTTACCCAGGTGAGTCTGGATCTCTCCAGAGCGATCGAGCCTTTGGAAAGCAATTTCTGTTCTGACGCGAAGACAGCCAGAGAATATTTTGACAAAAGCAATTTTTTCGCCCGTTGGCTCGCGGTCAAGTTTAAAGACGACTCCAGAGAGAGGAGCTTCCGCTAAACCAGTTTGGGAAGGAAACATTTTCGTAATGGTTTTGAGCAGTTCTGGCACACCGATACCAGTGATAGCCGATCCGAAAGTGATTGGATAAAGCTTCGCGGTCGCCACTTGCTGCAAAAGTGCTGACTGTATCTGTTCCCTAGTAAGGGTGTCATTGTTGACGTAAGATGTGAGAAGATCTTCATCATTGAGAGCGAGCTGCTCAACACAAAGTTGAAGGAAGGCCGGATCATACAAGCTGTTTAGAGTGATAGAAGCCTGTTTCGCCCCGACGTTTTCAAGTTGATAAAGGGGAATGACCTGCTCAGTCAATTTGTACTTAATGCTCTTCAAGAGCTCGTCCGATTGAGCGCCTGGGCGATCAATTTTGTTAATGAAAATGATCGTAGGAATGTGGAGCCGGATCAGAGCAGAAAGAAGGATTTTGGTCTGGGCCTGTATGCCTTCGACAGCGGAGATCAGCAGGATTGCGCCATCGAGGACACTGAAGGATCGCTCGACCTCAGCAAGAAAGTCAGCGTGTCCGGGGGTATCGATCAGATTAATCTTTAAATTGTCAAAGACAAACGAGACAACAGAGGCCTTGATAGTAATGCCTCGTCGTTTTTCCAATTCCAGGGAATCGGTTTGAGTATTCCCTGAATCTACCCGACCAATCTCATTAATAACACCAGTTTCATACAAAATCCTCTCGGTCAGGCTGGTTTTTCCAGCGTCCACATGCGCGACAATCCCGATACTGATAGTTCTCACAGACTTTTCGTGTCCTTTTCCGTTTCAGTTCAATCATAGATCTCTCCTTTTGTGCTGAAAAAATTGAAAGTTGCCGCATGTAAAGTAAACTCCTTATTAAATGAGTGGAAGGTATCCACAGGTGCCACATTTATACATATAAGTAGATTGAACCATTGTTTTAACAGTGGTTGACGCAAAGAGTAGCATGGATGAATTGGCGTGTCAACGTCCTATAATTAGTAGTAGCACAATCTAAATACAAGTTAAAGGAGGAAAGAGATGGTTTATCAGATCGAGACGAGGTTTGAAAAAGACTCCCAATTTGTCAGTTATTTACAGGAGCAGCTCAAAGAATTTAATAACCAGCATTCGCCAGCGCATAAGCAGATCAGGGCGGAAGGAGCAGTAAAGCCTGTACAGCTTATTGTTATAGGAGAGGACAGCGAGTGGCAAGGAGGAATTACCGGATCGCTCTTCTGGAACTGGTTAGAAATCGACAAGTTCTGGTTATCGGAAAAGCTTCGGGGTCAGGGTCTGGGAAGCAAGCTTTTAGCGCAAGCGGAGCAAATTGGCAGGGAATGGGGAGCAAGTAAAGTTTTGTTAACAACGTTTGAATTTCAGGCCCGGCCATTTTACGAGCGTCATAGTTATAAAGTTGTAGGAGTGATAGAGGATTATCCGCCAGGTTCCAACTATTATACGCTAGTGAAAATTTTATAAGAACGTGTACACAGGAAGCAGAAGTTCAAGGAATAGACTTATAGTGAGACTTTAATCTGCAATGATTCCAATCCTGCTACTTCCTATTGTCAGTGTTGTATGGGATTCTTATTTTCATAGTTTCGGGGTCTCATATTCGCTATCTGAGTATAATTGTAGCATCATTAGTAGTATTATCGTTTTGTTGGAATGGTAGCATTCTGAGCCTGAAGAGTAAAATGCTTACCCTTTATAATTTTCAAAAAATCTTTTTCTGACAGAACGGAATACTGTTCCACGCGCAGTGATTGTTGTGAACTTGTTTGAGGCACACCGAAGATTGAAGCCGCTTTAAGAATACCGAGTTTCATGACAGCAACCTTTCTTATAGTCATCGAAAACACTAAAAGTTTACGTGTAGTATCAGATCTAATAAGAGTTACAG
>CAXTTV010000050.1:0-13378 GCA_964247295.1 uncultured Ktedonobacteraceae bacterium
GCGATGGCGAAGATGGTGCATTGTGTTCCCACGGGTCCACACGTGACCCGCTCTACGGGCGATGGCGAGGTGGGATAGACCCGTTCCCATGGCGCTTGCGCGCCAGAAGCGGCGCGTCATTGGACCCGTTGCCTTGCGCATGTTCAAGAACAGCGCTCCTACCCTGCCCCCAAAGGGGTTTGTCTTAGGGGTGAGGTGGGAAGGACCCTTTCCCACGGGCCCACACGTGGCCCGATCTACGAGAATACGAGTTGTTGAAAGGAATAGATTGTATGGCGACGATGACCCAGCATCATACGGAGTGGCTTTCGCTGCTGGAGATTTCCGGCTCGTTTTTGAGTATGCCGGTGTTGCAAAAGTATTTCCAGTATGGCCTTCCCCAACCTACCGATGAGCAGGAGACCCGCCGGCTGCTCCGCCGGGCTTATGAGGAGTGGCGCGATAGCCAGCTTGGTGTGCAGTCCGATCCTGGGCTGCATCGGGCCTGGGTGCGTTTTGTTTTGACGCAGGTGCTGGGTCTGGGTTCCTATCTTCAGGAGGGGCAGCAGATCCCGGCGAGCCTGAGCTATGAGGCCCGCGAATATGGGGAGACGCTCCGCCCGGAGTATGTGATTGGGGAGGAGGGCCAGTCTCCACGCCTGCTGGTGCAGATTTATGCTCCGACGCAGGATCTGCGGTCGGTGGTGCGCGACCGCCTGTGGAAGGCTTCCCCCGAGACTCGGATGATGGAGCTATTGCGCTCCCACGCTCTGCGTCTGGGGCTGGTGACGAATGGGGAGCAGTGGATGCTGGTCGATTATCCCGGCGTGGATGGCGAGACCACCGGCTACTATTCCTGGGAGGCTCCCCTCTGGTTAGAGGAACCTCTGGCCCTGAGGGCCTTTCGGACCCTGCTGAGCGAGGATCGCTTCTTTGGGGTGCCCGATGGGGAGACGCTTGAGGCGCTGCTCCGCGAGAGTTCACAGAACCAGCAGGATGTCACCACCCAGTTGGGAGATCAGGTGCGGCACGCGGTTGAGATGCTGGTGCAGACCCTGGATCAGATGGATAAGAATAGTCAGCGCGTGCTACTTCGGGATGTGAATGAGTCGGTGCTGTATGAGGCGGCGCTGACAGTGATGATGCGTCTGGTCTTCCTGCTGTTCGCGGAAGAGAATCATCTGTTGCCGTGCGATGAGGAGCTGTACGATGCGAATTATGCGGCCTCGACCCTGCTGGCCCACCTTCAGAAGCAGGCCGATGATCAAGGGGAGAGTGTGCTGAGTCATCGCAGCGATGCCTGGAGCCGGCTGCTGGCCCTGTTCCGTGCGGTGTATGGAGGGATCGAGTATCCTGATTTGCGGTTGCCGGCCTATGGTGGGCATCTGTTTGATCCCGATCGCTACCCCTTTTTAGAGGGGCGGCCCGCCGGATCGCGCTGGCTAGAGGTCCCGGCCCAGCCCCTGCTGATTGACAACCTGACAGTCCTGCATATGCTGCGGGCGCTTCAGTTCTTGAATGCCGGCAATAGGAGCGAGGCGAGGCGGCTCTCCTTCCGGGCCCTGGATATCGAGCAGATCGGCCATGTGTATGAGGGGTTGTTAGATCACACGGCCCGGCGGGCGCCCACCACTATCCTGGAATTGCAAGGGACAAAGGACGCCAGCCCGATCCTGGCATTGGAAGAGCTTGAGAAGCAGGCGGCTCAGGGAGAGGCGGCGCTGATCGCTTACCTTCGAGAAGCGACAAAGCTGTCAGAGAACCGCCTGAAAAAAGATCTCGGGAAGGCCACGGATCACCACCAGCGCCAGAAGCTCATGCAGGCCTGTGATAACGACCCCGCGCTTTTTGATCGCGTGCTCCCCTATCTCTCGCTGGTCAAGCGCAACACCTTTGGAAGCTATACCGTGATCACCCCCAGTTCGGTGTATGTCACCACGGGATCGGATCGGCGGTCGACCGGGACGCACTACACGCCGCGTAGCCTGACGGAGCCGATGGTGCAGCACGCCCTAGATCCCCTGGTCTATCACGGACCGGCGGAGGGCCTGCCACCCGAGGAATGGAAGCTGCACAGCGCGGGCGAGATCCTGGACCTCAAGATCTGTGACATGGCGATGGGATCGGGGGCCTTCCTGGTAGAGACCTGCCGTTACCTGTCGATGAAGCTGGTCGCCGCCTGGGAGATCGCCGAAAAGCAATTGAGTGAGGAGTCGCCTGGTCGCAAGATCCAGATCACCCCCGAGGGGCTGCTCTCGCATGGGGAGTATAATGAGGAGTTGTTGCCGAACGATCCCGATGAGCGACTGGCGGTAGCCCGAAGAATTATCAGCGAGCGGTGTCTGTATGGCGTCGACAAAAACCCGATGGCCGTCGAAATGGCGAAGCTCTCGCTCTGGCTGATCACCCTCGCCAAAAACAAACCCTTCACCTTCCTGGATCACGCGCTACGGTGTGGAGACTCGTTGCTGGGTGTCAACCTCTCGCAGTTGCGCAACTGGACCATGCATCCTGAGCCGGGCAAAGTCTCGCAGATGCACTACATCGGGGACCTGATGGACCGCTCGGTAGCCTATGCCCTGAAATTGCGGCAGGAGATTCTGGCTCTGCATGACAACCACGTCGATGACGTGAATCTGAAGGAGCGCAAGCTGCGGGAGGCAGAAGAGGCCATGGCCGTCGTCAGGCTGGGAGCGGATCTTTTAACCGCGATTGCCCTGGCCGGGCCCAAGCGTGGTCAGAACCTGCAAGACCTCTATGGGACTGACTACTCCGTTCTGCTTGCCTCATACGAAGAAGCTCTCCTGAAACCCACAAGCGAACAGGGCAAGGTTGCCAGCCGCACCAGTTTCGCCGAGATGCGTGGTGATGTAGATGAGTTGCTGGGAGAAAGAAAGCCGTTCCACTGGCCGCTGGAATTCCCTGAGATCTTCACCTCCGGTAATGAAGGCTTTGCGGCTATTATAGGCAACCCGCCGTTTATGGGTGGCAGTAATATAACAGGAGTTTTGGGAACAGATTATCGCGATTATATGGTAGAACATATTGCCCAAGGAAGACGTGGCAATGCGGATCTTTGTGCCTACTTTTTCTTGAGAGCATCTAAAGTAACTCAAAATAACGGCTTAAATGCTCTGCTGGCGACCAACACCGTTGCCCAGGGAGATACTCGTGAAGTCGGGCTAGACCAAATTATAAGTAGCGGTTGGAGCATTTTACGAGCAATTTCTAGTCGCAAATGGCTTGGAAAAGCTAATCTGGAAGTTGCTTTTGTTTGGCTGAGAAATGGGAATTGGCATAACCTTTATATTCTTAATGACCGTCCTGTTATTGGTATTACACCTCGGCTTAGTAAAGTCGGAGCCGCTTCAGGCAATCCTCATCATTTGTTTGCAAACTCAAATAAGGCATTTAATGGCTCAAAGATGTCTGGTATGGGTTTTGTTTTACCAATCGAGAAGGCTCTGTCTTTGATGGAGAAAGATTCATGTAATAAGAGCATACTTTTCCCTTTTCTCAATGGGGAGGATATTAATTCTCGTCCTGATCAGTCTCCAAGTCGTTGGGCTATTAACTTTTTTGATTGGCCTTTAGAAAAGGCTGAAACTTATCGAGATTGTATGAAAATAGTCAGAGAAAAGGTCAAACCTGAGCGAGATCATAATAATATGAAAGTACGCCGCGAAAAGTGGTGGCAATATGGTACTAGAGCTGAGGAACTTTACTCTACTGTTAGAAATCTATCACAAGTACTTGTGATTTCTAGAGTCTCAAAATATACGACTTGTGCCTGGGAGCCTGAAGGTATTGTTTACTCTGAAGCGATTTGCGTAATTGCTTCAGATAGAATTTCTTATTTTGTGCTTCTTCAAAATACGTTTCATGCAGCCTGGGTAAGGCTCTATGGCTCCAGCATGAAAAATGATCCACGTTATACACCTTCGGACTGTTTTGAGACGTTTCCTTTTCCTGTAAATATGGAGATTTTGGAAGATATCGGAGAGAGGTACTATAGCTATCGACAGTCTATCACGTTGGGAAGGCATGAGGGGCTGACGCAGACGTATAACCGGTTCCATGACCCTGAGGAGGGGGCGGGGGATATTGTGAGGTTGCGGGAGCTGCATCAGGAGATGGATGAGCTGGTGGCAAAGGCCTATGGCTGGGATGATCTACGGCTGGACCATGATTTTCATCAGACGAAACAGGGGCTGCGCTTTACGATCAGTGAGGCGGCGCGTGAGGAGGTGCTGGATCGCTTGCTGGCCCTGAACCATCAGCGGCACCAGGAGGAGGTGGAGGCGGGATTGTGGGATGAGAAGGGGAAGAAGACAGGCAAGGCGAAGAATGGGAAAGCTTCTAATGGAGTGGTGGATGCGGAGGATATTGCAAAAAAAAAGCTTTTGAAGCAGGCGGCGAATCCGGTGGAGCCGGTGGTGGGGATGGAGCAGGGGACGCTTTTTTAAGGCCATTCCTATAGGTGGGGGTGTTTATGATTTGGATGGGAAAAGGAGATGGGGGATGAGCGATGCGCCCCGAAGGGTGCGGGACGATGGATCTGTGGTAGGATAGGAGATTTATGTGGGTTTTGTAGGGTGTTTTTTTCTGATGCTATGCATCAGCCGCTCCTGAAAGGCGGTCCTACCGCAGCCCGGAGGGCGCGTTGTTTTTTCGAGCCTTTGATTGTTGAGGGGAATGTGGGAACTTTCCCATCGTGTTTTGGAGGGTGAAAGAGGGCTATCGCTCGTTAGAAAGTGAGACTCAACCGATGTCTGGGACTGCCTATAATCTGACGATGAAGCCGGAGTTTTTAAAGGATATTCAGGCGCTGCACCCTAAGGAGATGCGTCAGGTGATGGATAAGCTGGGGGTCCTGGTGGTGGACCCGTTCCCAAATGGGAATCTAAAGAAGCAGCTTAAATATATGGTTGGTGGTCGTAAGCTGCATCGGTTGCGCTCGGGCGACTATCGGATCTTTTATACCTTTGATCAGCAGTTTGTGAGTATTCTGGTCCTGCGACGCCGCACCGATGATACCTATGATGAGGATCTGGATGCCGAGTTTCTGGGCGGCCTCGCAACCTCCGATGAGCTTATCACTGAGCAGGTGGCTTCCCAGCAGAAACCCGATCTAGAGAAGTATATGCAGCCGCCGGTAATCCCGCTGCCGGAGCCGATCACCGTTGAGCTATTGGAGAGGCTTCAGGTGCCAGCCGTCTATCATCCTCGCTTGCTTCAGATACACAATCAAGATGCATTGTTAAACTGCCCTGGTGTGGATGATGAGACTCTGCTACGGATCGACGCCTATCTTTTTGAGACCCCACTGCGGGAGGTGCAAAAGCAGCCAGATCTGGTGCTGAATGAGCTTGAGGATCTGGTGAAGTATAAAGAGGGGGAGCTGCTGGGATTTCTGCTGAAGCTATCGCCCGAGCAGGAAAAGTATGTGGAGTGGGCCCTGACGGGCTCCGGTCCGACCCTGGTGAAGGGCGGACCCGGCACCGGCAAAAGTACGATCGCTCTTTACCGCGTTCGCTCGCTGTTACGAGATCTGCGGGCCCGTGGCCTGCAACAGCCCCGCGTGCTTTTCACGACCTATACCAATGCCCTGGTGAACTCTTCCAGCCAGTTGCTGAAACAGTTGTTGGGCCCCGATGCCGCCTATGTCACGGTGCGCACCGCCGATAGCATTATCTATCGCGTCGTGCAGGACCTGGAACCGGGTCGGGAGATCGTGGAGCCGGCAGAGCTGCGGTTTCTGCTGAAACGGGCTCTAAAGGAGCAGACATTTACCGGGACAATGCTGCAACAGCAGATGCAGCGCCAGACCGTAGAGAGGCTGGGAGTGGATTATCTGCTGGACGAGATCAACACGGTGATAGTGGCGCGGCAGTTGGGTAGTGCCGAGGAGTATGTGAAGGCGGCGCGGCCTGGTCGCAAGGTGCGCCTGAATGCAGTAATCCGGGGGGCGATCTGGAAAATCTCCCAACGCCTCAAAGAATTATTGGCGGCCCGACATCTAGAGACGTGGCAGCAGCGGAGGGATCGCGCAGCCACGCTGGTTCAGGGCCACCACGATTATCACGCTTACGACGCGGTAATCATTGACGAGGCTCAAGACCTTGATCCCGCTGCCCTGAGTGCGCTGGTGGATCTCTGCAAGGCCTCCAACCGGATCTTTGTGACTGCCGATGCCAATCAGTCGATCTATGGTAGTGGCTTCCGCTGGTCGGACGTGCATGAGCGGCTGCGCTTCCAGGGGCGGACGGGGGTGCTCCACGCCAACTATCGCTCAACGCGTGAGATTGGGGAGGCCGCGCAATCCTATCTGGCGGGTGGGGAGATGGAGCCTGAGCAGGTCCAGCGGCAGTATATCAACGAGGGACCGATGCCAGATGCCCGCGCGATCGCGACCCGCGATCACGAGGCCCTGCTTGTATCAAGCTTTTTCCGGCAGGCCATTCGCAGCCTGCGGCTGACAATCAGCTCGTGCGCGATCCTCTGCCCAACTGAAGTGGCCGGCCAGGATCTCGCGGAGGCCTTGGGGCAGAAGGGGATCGAAGCGCGCTTTATGCGGGGAAACGATCTGGATCTGGGGAGCCCCGGCGTCAAGATCTTGACCTTGAAATCGGCCAAGGGATTGGAATTTCCTATAGTCGCACTGGCTGGCTTCCTGGGCAGCAACTATCCCGTGATCCCAAAGGGTGCTGCCCAGGACGAGATAGATGAGATCCTCGCGAAGGAGCGGCGGACCCTGTTTGTGGGGATGACCCGCGCGATGCGGGCCCTGTTGATCGCATTGCCGGACAGTGCCGACACCCCGGTCCTGCGCGGCTTTGAGCCAGAGTATTGGAATTTGCATCGGAAGATTTAAAGCATTTCGTTTGAAAGAGGCAATGGCCAAGCTCCTTTGTTGTCCACGAAGGGTCAGGGGAAAGAGGGTGTTATGCAGAAAGCCGTGATCGAAGGGGGTAGGTCGGGCCACGTGTGTGCCCGTGGTAAGGGGAGCGATGGTAAAGGTGGGAGCATCGTGTTCCTACGGGTCCACACGTGACCCGATCTACGGGCGATGGCGAGGTGGGTTTTCCCAGCGCCGTAAGCAAGTGACTCTGCTGGGAACGAGGAAAGAGGTTTCTGTGCGGAAAAAGGGAGTCGTATAGGGTAGGTCGGGCCACGTGTGTGCCCGTGGTAAGGGGAGCGATGGCAAAGGTAGGAGCACACCGTTCCTACGGGTCCACACGTGACCCGATCTACGGGCGATGGCAAAGATGGGAGCACACCGTTCCTTTTCCTAGCGGGCGCACCTACACCTATATCGCGTTTAATCCTATCTAATATTATGGAAAAGAGAGAGATATGCAGCGTATTCTTCTTGCCCGTCGGTTGCCTGATGCTGAAAGCGTGCACGCCCTGAATAAGCAACTTTTGAGTGGAGAGATCCAACTGGATTGGAGCGGGCTTCAGAACTATCCTCAGTTGGAAGAGGATCTGTATATTTTGCTGAATAACCTGGACCTGGACCGGCATGCGGAGGGCCTGGACCTTGCTAATGGTCGGCCTTCAATTCCTGATTGGTTGGAGCCGTTGATCCTGAAGGTATTAGAGAATCCCCGGATCTCAGAAGAGGATTTGTCGATTGTCAGGCCCTTACCCGTAGAGGAGGTGCCGGTGTGGGAGCCGGAGAGCCAATTGGTGGAGGTTCCCGCCGGGCCGATTTTGACGCTACCCTCCTCAGCACGTATTCGTGATGAGCTGGAAGAGCTGGTGTTAAAGGATCTGCTGGGACCAGCCGGGGGTGAGGAAGAAGAGGTTGAGGAGAGCCACGTTAATGAGCGCTATCTGGTGGGGTTGCTGGCCCCCGATAGAAAGCAGCTTGCCCCCGAGGATCAAGATGAGCTGGGCGTGACAGACGCCACGACCGAGGATGGGGCCGGCGAGAGCGATACGCTTCAGCGCAATAGTTTTAGCCCCTCTTCGATGGGTTTGAGCTTCTGTGTAGATCTTGAGGCCAGCGCCCTGCTTGTGACGCCCCGCTGGGGTCAGTATAAGCGCGTTGCCAGTGAGACGCTCGTGACCTCTAAGATAAATAATCCAAAGCTTGTGTGGAAGCGCACGCCCCGTGGGGGAGAGGCCCATCTGCTACGTTTGAAAGAGGGAGAAAGCTCATGGCGGCCCGAGCCAGAGGATGAGGAGCAGTCCCAGGTTTTTGTTAAGGCCAGCATTCGCCGGACGCGTGAGAACTGGTTGGTCACACTTTTTCTGGTAAATGGGCAGCACGAGCCTAAAAGATTGCGAGATGGCGCATGGCTTTTTCAGCCAGAACTGGTAATCGAGTCACCAGACGCACAGCCGATCTTTCAAAAGCGGCTGAGTCAGCGCGAGAACCGCATCCACTATGAAGAGCAGAAAATGACCGCGATGCTTTACCGCAAGCATGTCAGCTTCGCGATCGGCCATAACGTGAGCGTCCACGCTGAAACGCTGCCAGACCAGCCGACCTGCGCGATCCGGCTCTCTACGCGTGTCGTCCCGAGCTATGAGGTTCCAAAGACCGAAGCCCCAACCCCACATGAGATCTCGGCCCTGGCAGAGCTGCTGCTGGATATGCGGGATCTGAGCAGGCTGACCGGAGCGGAGCTGGTGGAGCGGCTTTCGCCCCTGATTCAGGCGTATCTGGGATGGATTGGGCAACAGGAAAAGAGATTGCAGGAGGCAGATCCCGATCTGCGGACCTATGAGAGTCAGGCAAGAGAGGCGTTGGCTCAGTGTCGGCTGACAGCCGAACGTATCGGGGCTGGTATCCAGATCTTAGCAGAGCGCGAAGACGCCGCCAGTGCCTTTGCCTTTATGAACCAAGCGATGTGGCAGCAGAGGGTCCGCACCATCTACGCCGAAAATCGTCGTTCGGGCAAAGAGTGCAATATAGAAGATTTCGACCGGCCCGAAAATCGAAGCTGGCGACCGTTCCAGCTCGCATTTATTCTCTTGAACCTGCCGGCGCTGACCAATCTGCATCATCAGGATCGCAGTACCGCCTCAGAGGCCATCGCCGATCTGCTCTGGTTCCCGACCGGAGGAGGTAAGACCGAAGCCTATCTAGGATTGACGGCCTATACATTATGTATTCGCAGGCTTCAGGGAACGGTTGAGGGGCATGTAGGATCGGAAGGGGTCGCAGTCTTAATGCGGTACACGTTGCGGCTATTAACGCTGCAACAGTTTCAGAGGGCAGCGGCTTTGATCTGTGCCTGTGAGCAGATCAGGCAGGCTGATCCCAAACGATTGGGGACGACGCCCTTCCGTCTGGGGCTCTGGGTCGGCATGAGTACAACGCCCAACCGAACAGAGGCGGCAGACGAGAAAATCAAAGAAGAGATGGGGCAGTCTAAAAACTTTCTGGGGACCACCGGTACCCCGGCCCAGCTTACTCATTGCCCCTGGTGCGGGCACAGCATCGACATCAAAAACTACAACATAAAAGTGGATCGTGAGCGTAGTCGGACCCTGATCTATTGTGGCAGCACCGGGGATGCCTGCCCCTTTAATTACCGTCAGGCACAGGTAGAAGGTTTGCCCGTCCTGGTCGTAGATGAAGAGATCTATCGCCTGCTGCCGGCCCTGCTGATCGCCACCGTTGATAAGTTCGCGCAGCTCCCCTGGAAAGGAGAGACGCAGATGTTGTTCGGCAAAGTGGATCAAAAATGCAGCCGGCATGGTTTCCGGGCTGGGGATCTAGTTGATCGGGATTCCCATCGCGCCATTAAGATGTTACCGGCTGCCCGGAGCACGCCGCATCTTCCATTGCGCCCCCCGGACCTGATCATTCAAGATGAGCTGCACCTGATCTCCGGCCCCCTCGGGACCCTGGTTGGTCTCTACGAGAACGCAATTGATCATCTGAGCACCTGGGAAGTGGGTTGGCGGAGCGTACGCCCCAAAGTCATCGCCGCCACCGCCACGATCCGTCGGGCCGAGCAGCAGATACAGAGCCTATTTTTGCGGCAGACACAGATCTTTCCACCGCAGGGGGTGGATATCGAGGACAACTTTTTCTCGCGTCAGCGTCTGGTAACCGAGGAGAGCTCAGGCCGTCGGTATCTAGGCATCTGCGCCAACGGTCGGCGGCTGAAATCGGCCACCATTCGGGTCTATGTTGCCTATCTGGCAGCGGGTCAGGCCCTATATGAAAAGTATGGGTCCGCCGTTGATCCCTGGATGACCCTGGTCGGGTACTTTAACTCCATGAGGGACCTTGGTGGGGCGCGGCGGCTGGTAGAAGACAACATCAGCACCCATCTGCGCTACGTAGAGCAGCGGGGCTTTAAAAAGCGCCGCAAACCCAAGATCGAAGAGCTGACCTCACGCAAAAGCGCGACCGACATTCCCCGGATACTGAGCAATCTAGAAATCGCATTTACTGGTCAGGAAGAGGCGCGGCCCAAAGAGAGCATCAGGCCGATTGATGTCCTGCTAGCAACCAACATGATCTCAGTGGGAGTAGATGTCAAGCGTCTGGGTTTGATGGTCGTCAACGGCCAGCCGAAAACCACCGCCGAATATATCCAGGCCACCAGTCGGGTGGGTCGAACCTATCCGGGCCTGGTCTGCGTCGTCTTTAACTGGTCGAGGCCGCGCGACCTCTCGCACTACGAGCTTTTTGAGCATTACCACGCCACCTTTTATCAGCAGGTAGAGGCGCTCTCTGTCACCCCCTTTGCCTCCCGCGCTCTGGATCGGGGATTGGCGGGACTGTTGGTCAGCTATATTCGCCTGAGCCAGAACAGTTCCAGTCCCAACGCAGCCGCCGGGAGCGTGCTGGGAGATCCCGAGCTTTTTGAGCAGGCCGTAGCTTACTATACGCGGAGGGCCGAAGAGATATCGGGGACGGCAGAGGCTGGAGAGAAGGTGCGTAGAGATCTTGAGCGTCTGATAGGGGAGTGGAGGAAGACCGCCGGCAGAGTGCTTCAGCTTGGCTATGATGATCGGCGGGACGGTAAAACCATCGGTCTTTTACAGGAACCGGAGCGAGGGGGGGCGTGGCAAGATTTCACCTGCCTGAACTCGCTGCGAGAAGTAGAGCCCAGCGTCAACCTGGTTCTGAATGATTTTGGGATGAGCGATCAGCCCTATGAGCCAGAAGGGACAGAGGAGAAGGCAGCGCATGAGTAGCTTTATGTCTCAGAAAGCCGCCGGCCAGATCCGGCCCAGCCAGATTCTCACCAACTGTGGAGTCGGCTCAATCATCGACCTGCCCTATCTTTCCGTCCTGGTCATGGGATTAGAAGACTGGCAGATCAGGGATAGTGCGGAGATACGCGAGAATCGGCTGCTCCAGGCCGTGCAATCAGTAATGGGGTCGCAGGTGAGACAACTGCTTCAGCCGCCGATTGAAGAGGGGCATTTGGGAACCCCAGTGAATAACCCGGTCGGGGTACCAGTCGCGACCTTTCCGCGCTGGCTGGTCTGTCCCTTTTGCCGGCTGCTCGCGCCGATTGATACAGGAGTCTTCAGCTTGCGCACGCGCTATGGTCAGGCAAGTTACATTCACGAAAACTGTAGCAAAGCGCATCAGCCCGTCGTAGTGCCCGCACGCTTTATGATCGCCTGTGATGCAGGGCATCTAGATGATTTTCCCTGGCAAGACTTTGTGCATCGAGGGGCGCAGCACCAGAACCATATCCTTGCCTTAGAGGAGCGTGGGGTCTCGGTTGAGATCACAGAAGTCTATGTGCGCTGCACGACCTGTGGGCGTAGATATCCAATGTCCGAGGTTTTTGGAACCCAGGAAGAGAAGCAGTATCCGCCGAAATGTCGAGGCCGTCGCCCGCACCTGCGGGATTTTGAAAGAGAAGGTTGCACACGCGAGGCCCGTCCGATCCTGCTGGGAGCCTCAAACCTCTGGTTCCCGCTCTACTTCACCACGCTTTCGCTGCCGGAGGCTCCAGATAGGCTTACACCTTTATTGGATCGTTATTGGGAGAACCTTCAAGATGTCGAAGATGTTTCTGAGATCGCCTTTATGCGGAGACGGCGTTTCATTCAAGATCTAGAAGATTTTGATGACGACGAAATATTCGAGGGGATCGTCCAGAAACGGTCGCAAGTAGTTAGCGAGAAACAGATCACCCCGGCGGATCTGAAGCGCCCGGAATGGGAGATCCTCAGCCATCCGGACTCGGTCAGGCACACCCAGGACTTTGAAGCCTACACCTTTGCCCCGGCAGGTCATAATAAGCTTTTAGAGCAGGTAGTTCTGGTAGAGCGGCTGCGCGAGGTGCGGGCCCTGACCGGATTTACCCGATTGGAATCCTTTAATGGCTATGCTGAAGAGGAAGAAATCCCAAAGGAACACCTGATGAGACTGACGCGAAAAAGCCCAATCTGGGTGCCGGCAGTCGAGACCAGGGGTGAGGGGATCTTTATACAGTTCAGGGAAGAGGCGATCCGGGAATGGGAGCAGCGCGAGGAAGTGCGTAGGAGGGACAAGCTTTTTCAGCAGGCTCATGGGCAATGGCGAATGGATCGGCGGATACCAGAGCCCCAGCAGAATTATCCTGGAATTCGTTATGTGCTGTTGCACACCTTCGCCCACGCCTTGATGCGTCAGCTCACACTTGAGAGTGGGTATACCACAGCCAGCATTCGAGAGAGGATTTATGCCAGCTTGCCCGGTAGCGAGGGAGGGCCGACCGCCGGGGTCCTGCTGTATACAGCGGCAGCCGATAGCGAAGGCACATTGGGGGGGCTGGTGAGTCAGGGGAATCCGGAGCAACTGGACTGGCATATAGCAGGGGCGTTAGAGCAGATGCAGATCTGCACGTCCGATCCGTTGTGTGCTCAGCACAACTTTATCGAGGATCGGAGCCTGCATGGAGCCACCTGTCATGCCTGTTTGTTTGTGCCGGAGACCTCATGTGAGCGGGGGAACAAGTACCTGGACCGGAATGTGCTGATTCGGACGTTGGCCGAGGGGGCGTCCATCGCCTTTTTCCCGACGCCGGATGTCTAGGGGCCATCGGGTGCGGCGGTTGGGAACGGGCCTGAAAGGGCGTCGAAGAGCAATCAATCTACGTATGACGAGATGGGAAGGCGTATGAACCTCGTAAGCAAGCGATTCTGCTGGGAAAGATGTTGATGGACAGAGAAGGGGAGTCGAATGGGGTAGATCGGGTCACGTGTGGACCCGTAGCAAAGGGATGCACCACCTGCACCCCGACGCCGAACCATCTCAAGGCTCGTAAGTCAGGCCATATGTGTGCCGTGGCAACGGAAGCGATTGGGGGCACCATGGCTGACGGCGGATTTTCCTTCTCCGTTCCCATCAGACGGATGGGTGTGGTGATGGGAACGGGAGAGATCCCAGTCTCCACGGGTCCGCACGCGACCCGATCTACCCCGT
>CAXTTV010000050.1:13478-22327 GCA_964247295.1 uncultured Ktedonobacteraceae bacterium
TAGGAACGGGAGAGATCCCAGTCTCCACGGGTCCGCACGCGACCCGATCTACCCCAGTCGACCACCGTTTGTGGGGCCTGGGCCCTTTTTTATCAAAATTCATTTATTGTAGAGGAAGGTTGATGCTACCGATTATACCTGAACAGAAAACGCTGGATGATCTTGTCCAGGAGTATCTAATGGATGAATTTAAGCAGGAGTCTGATGCGGATCTGTGGGTTCAGCGAGAGCGACAGCTTCCTGCGCTTCGGGCTATCTTGTTACGCTTTATAGATGGAGAAATTGGTCTCAAAGTACTGCGAGACCAACTTCAGGTTGAGCTTACTCCAAAAGATCCCCTCTGGGGTACTAGTGGAGTAGGTTTTATGATGGAACTTAATAAACTCATCAAGTATCATGACGAGCATCAGCCTTTCGCCGAAACTTCATTACGTGAAGTTTTGACTGAAATTAATCGTGATAATCTAGGTCAGCGCATCGAAACCTTCTGCAACTTCCTTTATCGGGATAAAAACCGTCTGCGTCAGGAGGGGAAATCTTCAAATCAGGTGATGTCTGCTGGTAACACGGCCTTCATACTATCATTGATGACCTTCTGGTTGAATGTAGAAGATTCGTTAATTGTCTACTATCATAGTACAGTTGTTGGTGTCTCGGCTTTAATTAAAGCCGAACTTCTTTCCGCTCCTGTTAATTTTGGCTATCCTCGCAATAATAATAAAAATCAAGTGATTACTGTACGGACCGATGCTGAACATCAAGCATTTCTGAAAGCTATTCAGCCTCTGGTAGATAAATTGTTAAACAAGCCGTTAATCATTGAGCGATTTTTTGCCTGGCGGGTAAGACCCCAGGAGCAGGCGACGCAAGATCAGACAACGGTGTTGCGTAAAGAGATGGATCAATCGAGTCTTTTAGCTTCCGATGTTGACGCGTTGGTATTACGGGAGGGAGCCGCCCCATATACTGCGACAGCAGAAATACAAACATCTTTAGAGATCGATACATCTACGTTTGCTAATCTGCCTTTAGCGCCAATTCCCGAGCCAGCGCTAGCGGAGCGCATTCGGGAGCTGCGTCAGCATATCCTCATTGATGAGAAAAGCATTCGGCGGATCTATCTGGCGCTGCTGGCCGGACATGTGATTTTGACAGGCCCTCCGGGTACTGGCAAGACTGAGCTGGCTCGCTTGATTCCAGAGATCCTCTGGCAGAATGAAGAGACCACTGATTTCGCAACTGCTTATACCACACGTCTGGTGACCGCAACCGATGAATGGAGCGTGCGTAAGCTGATTGGTGGATTGGAGCCCCGGAGCCGGAATGGCAGCGTTGAGTATATAGTGCAGCATGGGTATTTGACCACCACTATCTTAAATAACTGGACCTTTGATCCGAATACTCCCTTTGATCGACAGGTGCTGAGGCGTATGCAGTACGGGGCCTCCGGCGTGGTGAATCAAGGGCAGAGTCAGCAGTTTCGAGGGCAGTGGCTGGTAATTGATGAATTTAACCGGGCGCCGATAGATCTGGCGTTGGGGGAGGCCCTGACGGCATTGGGAGGGACCGGTTTTTTAAGGGTCCCGATCGAGGGTGGGAGCGCCGAACTGCCGATCCCCCAGGATTTTCGGATTATCGGGACCCTCAACAGCTTTGATCGCAACTATCTAAACCAGATCAGCGAAGCGCTGAAGCGCCGCTTCTCCTTTGTCGAGATCCTTCCGCCGACGCGACAGCGGCGTCAGGAAGAGATGAATATCGTCCTTTACAAAGCTCTGAAAAGCATCGAGCACCTGAGTGATTCCATTACGCTAGACGAGAGCGGAAATCTGGAGTGGCAGGGCATCCTCACAATCTCAATCGAGGACGATGGTTCCTATCAGCGGAGTGTGAAAGACGCGGGGATTCCTCAGATGAAAGCAATTCTACGATGCCTGGATCTTTTTGAAGTAATCAGGGTCTATAGGCAGCTTGGGACCGCGCAATTGATCGCCCTGGCGCGTCGGCTGCTTATCAGCGGGATTGTTCAAAATCTGGTTGTAGAGGATCAGTGGTATCGGGCCCTGGATGAGGCGCTCTGTGATACTGTGGCTGATCAGCTTCAGGTTTTGCTACCCGATCAGATCGAAGCCCTTTCGCTGTATCTCAAAACGCCGCCCGCCGAATTTCCCCAGACCTATAATGCTTTCCTGGCAGATCTGTTGAACAATCCACGCCGGTTGCATGCCCAGTTGATCTCGCTCGCAGAGACCGTTGACGAGGGAGGGCAGAACTTTCTTTCGGAAGCTCAGGTGGATGTGCTGCTACAATCCAGTGTGCCCCAGATCTCAGAGGAACTTTTGAAGAAGATCTTCCACCTGGAAGGGCCGGAAATCAGATTGCCACTTTTCACCCGACGACTGAGGACATTCCAGACGGAGCGCGGCCTGTAGAGGCTTTGGAGAACAGCATCTATGCTTGAAAATGAGAGGGAACAGCTCTGGTCACAGAGGCTTCAGAGGCGAATCATCCGCCTGCTGCTCCAGCATGATCGGCCACTGTTCCACCAGCAGTTCCGACAATTCTTTACGCACAGCGAACTGCCTAAAATTCCACTGCTTCAGCAGTACGATCAGTACATTCGGCTGGCGACCATGAGCAATGAGCTATTGGAGGATATTCTGCCGCGCATCCGCCGACAGCTTAGCCTGAAGACCAGTCATGCGCGTTTGCGAGAATTCGCGCCCACGCGTGGGGAGATTGACTGGCAGCGGAGCCTGGAACGCAGTTGGAGTCAGTCGTCGGGCCAGCCCCCGCTCCAATTTGAGACCCGGCTGCGGCAGCGAACCCTGGATACGCCCGAAAATCTGTTGACCGTCGCCATTCTGCTGTGCTACCGTCAGGAGATCGAACAGGTCCTGAAAACAGGCTTTAGCGACGAAGAACTTGGACCACAGGAGCAGCGGTTGCTAATCGCCGCTGACGAGCAGGCCGAGCGAGAGCTGGCCGCCCCATACGCTCGTTCTTTAGCCGTTAGGGCCGCCACCGTTGATCTTCCCGAACTTGTTGAGCGGGTCAGTCATCTGCTCCCGCTGGGTGGAAGCCCTTATCGGGATCTGATTGAGTGGTGGCAGCGGTTCGGGCACTTTCGGATTGGGCGGGCAGAGAACGAGAAGAGTCAGACGCTTGCCAGCGAGAGAAATGATGGAAAGACTGATCCCTGGCTGTACGAGCTCTGGCTGGCGCTGGAGATGATCCACCTGTTTCAAGAGAGGGAGGCCATCATACAGTCTGGCGTGTCCGTCGCCACCGATCAACTACAATGCCGTTTCCAGTGGAATGGGCAACGCTATCGCTTTCAGTATAATCGGCAGCTTGACACCCTTAATGGATTGGATGGGATCTGGGAGAACGCCCCGGCGACCCGCCCGGATTACAGCATAGAATTAGACCAGGAAGAGAGGAATTGGCGCACACGGGCGGTTCTGCTGGATGCCAAATATTATCTTCAAGGATCGGATCAAACGAAAACCAGCGGCCCGATCAAGAAAATGTTGGGAGACCTCTTCTTACTCAACGCTGAACAGGGTTTCCTTTTCTTCCCGCTGATCGCAGATCCACCTGAAGGGGAAAGCGTCACGCAGAGCACCCGGAAAAACCCTCAGTATCTTCAGTTGGGGCAGCCCAATTATCAGGTTCACGTGTGTAAGCTAGAGCCGGGTATGCCGTTGGAGCTGGTGCGGGAGCGGTTAGGCGCGATCTTAGATCTCGCCACCGCCGCCCTGGTTTACCACTCGTAAGAAGTGGGGTTGCGTGCCAGAAGCGGCAGTCATCGCTTTGCTCGACGGGCCGTCCTACCGTCCTACGCCGCGTGAAACGGCAACCCCTCGGGAAAAAGAAGAAGGCGGGTCGAAGCGAAGCCGTTGGGGACCAGTCGGGGACGGGTGGAACCTTTGGACTTGCGGGTACTCGCCTTATGAGGCGATGCTATTTAGCTCGGCCAGATCTTGCTCTGAAAGGGTCAGCCCTGCGCCGCTGACGTTTTCTCGTAGATGCTCGACCGATGAGGTTCCTGGAATCAGCAGAATGTTTGGAGATCGGTGAAGCAGCCATGCCAGCGCGACGGCCATTGGAGTCGCGTTAAGGCGCGTCGCGACTTTTGATAGCGTATCGGATTGAAGCGGGGAGAAGCCCCCGAGCGGGAAGTAGGGCACAAAGGCAATACCTTGGGCCGCGAGCGAATCGATCAAATCGTCATCGACTCTATGGGCGAGATTGTAGAAGTTTTGCACGCACACGATCGGCGCAATGGACTGGGCTTCGGCGATCTGATCGGCGTTCACATTGCTAATCCCAAGATGTTTAATTAAGCCCTCTTTCTGCATCTGGACCAGAGCAGAGAATGGTTCGGCGATCGATCCGGGAGTAGCACCGCTGAATCCTCCGACGCGCAAATTGACCACATCCATAGCATCCAGTCTGAGATGCTCTAGATTATCGTGAATAGCCTGACGCAACTGTTCCGGGGCCAGGGCCGTGGGCCAGCCACCCTCAGCATCTCGGAATGCCCCGACCTTGGTAACGATATGCAGGCTATCAGGATAGGGGTACAGTGCTTCTTTGATGATCTGATTGGTGACATAGGGACCATAGTAGTCACTGGTGTCAATATTAGTGATACCTAGAGCCAGCACCTCGCGCAGAACGGCCACAGCGGCAGCGCGATCGGCTGGTGGGCCGAACACATGGGGGCCAGCCAACTGCATCGCGCCGTATCCCATACGAGTGACAGTCAGACCTTCGGCCATAGTAAACGTTCCACCAGGAAGCGACGTAATATGAGATTTCGGTGTCATTGTATAGTATCCTTTACTGCTTTTAAAAACTACTTGATTCCACTACTTCAAGAAAATTGGGAAGTTTTGCTTCCACCTGTTGAGCAGCTTGCTCTTGATGAGCTTCAAGCGCGTGTAGGTGGGCAATTTTCATATCCAGAAGCGTTAAGGTGCGTTGAGTTTCTTCTAACTGAGCTACTACTCTCAAGCGATGAGCCTCCAGAAGCTCATGTTTTTCCGCCAGGTTTGAAGTTCCCTCACGGGTAATCTCCGCGAACCGCTGAATCTCGCTGATAGGCATAGCACTTGCGCGCAAGCATTTCACAAGATTAATCCAGCGAAGATCGTTCTCGCTGTAGCGCCTGTGCCCATTTGGGAGGCGCTGCACAGAGAGGAGCAGACCTGAACGCTCATAATAGCGCAGTGTATCAATACTGAGGCCAGTTTTTTGAGCGAACTGCTGAATGGTAAAGCCGTCATCCATCGTGTTTTCCTCCTGACTCCGGGGTGCTGGCTAAAGCATACAACCTGGAGTGGACTCCAGGTCAAGGGGCAGAAGGGACCAAATTTAAGGCGTGTATTCCCCCCTTTTTTCGTTTGAGCGATCTTAGATATGTTACGGTAGTCCTGATTGACCGCCTGAAATCTCGTCCATTAATCGTGGGAGGCGGCTGCAAATCCGGCAGTGATTGTCGAAAAGGGAGAGCCTTCTAGAAGCGAACCATAACCTCTTCCAGGGGCTTTTTGCTCAGCGTGGGTACAGTTGCCGTGGTGGCAGGATAGCCGACGGGAATCAAGACATAGGCGCGTTCATTTGGGGGGCGTTGGAGGAGTTTGGAGAGAAACCCCATAGGGTTTGGTGTGTGAGTTAGCGTCGCCAGACCAGCATGAGTCAGACTAGCAAGGAGAATGCCAACGGCAATGCCTACTGATTCTTGCACATAGTAATGTTTAATTTTTCGCTGTGTGCCATCTGATTGGGTTATGAGGCCATAGATCTGAGCAAAAACAACGATCACAAAAGGAGCCTGTTCGATATGAGGTTTATGCCAATCGGTGCCCAGATGTTCCAAAGCCTCCAGCCATTCGGGCGACATCCGTTCCTCATAACTTTTTCGCTCTTCCTTTTCGGCAGCCAGGCGGATCTGCCTTTTCAACAGTGGGTCGCCAACCACAACAAACGTCCAGGGTTGCTGGTTGGCGCCGCTTGGGGCCAGACTGGCTGCACGAATAGCGTTCTCGATCAACTCCACAGGCACGTCTTCATCCGAATAGTCACGGATTGTTCGGCGTCCAGACATCGTGAGCAGGAACTGGTTTGAAGCAGCCAGTTGTGTCTGCTTGTTCATCCGTGTGTAATGATAGGGAACAGGCTGGTAGCGTGATGGGTGGTGTGCATCAGGTGCTGGCAACGTATCTCATCCTTTCTCCTCATTACAGGTTCATCTTGATTTAGTTCCGGTGTATTATAGTGAGATTGGTTCTATTTCTTGCTTGTCGATATCAGAACAGCTTCTCACCGCTTTTTACATTATACTGCGAGAGGGGAAATTGTCATACATATTATGACCTGCCGCGCCTATTGATTTGCTGCCTGATCGGGTTGCCAGATTCTCCAGGAGATTATTATGCTCACCACTAATATTGATATACCCCGTCGCAGATGAAAAGGCATCGCCGAATCTTCCAATGGATTTAGTACATGCCGGGCCAGATTTCAACGCCATCCTCGTCTGTACCGATAGCGAGCCAGGTACCATCTTCTGACCAGTGGGGTGTTTCTGCGGCTTTGCCATATGGACCATACATTGCTATCAATTGTCCTGTGAAGGGGGACCAGACATGCACAGTGCGGTTCGCGCTAGCGGAAGCGACCCAGGAGCCATGAGGTGACCAATCTACCCCTTCGATTTCACTTTTCTGACCGCGATAGACCCGAAGAGTCTTTCCAGTTGATGCATCCCAGATCTGAGAGGTTTGATCTGTACTGCATGAGATGATTGCGCGCTCATCTGGGGACCAGCACAGATCATGGACACGGCTCGTATGCCCGCGATAAATCACTCTTTGCTTTCCAGTTAAAGCCTCCCATACATGAGCGGTTCCATTATCGGCGGCACAGGCAAGAAACCGTCCTGATGGAGACCATTTGACGCGTGAGATGCCCAGAAGGCCTAATGTACTATCAGTATATTGACTGATCAGGCGATAAGGGAATGGACGCCATACTTCGACGGTTGGACTATGGCCGGAAATTGCCAGATAGGCATCATCTGGAGACAAGCTTACAGAGCGCAGAGCATACATTTTCTTAATAGTAATCGCTGGTGCTTGTGTAGTAAATTTCAAGAGTTGTAAAGAGCATGAGACCGCTTCAGCGGTAACAGCGGCCAACCAATTGGTTTTTGACCAGGAAACATCATTCACCCATTTGTTCAGCGTGGTATAGACCAGGGCAATGACATCTTTCTCTATATTCCAGATAACCAGATTATTGGTTCCACTGGCAACCGCGAGATAATATTTATCTGGAGACCAGGCGAGATGATTTACCCATTTTGAAATAGTAACATCAAGAAGGTGATGTAAGCGTCGATTCGGTGGCATAGAGAGAGGAGTCGTGGGTTTAAGATCAGGGTGTAGTTTTGAATCCAAATTCTTTGATATAAGCCAGTAAGCTGAGATCGTTGCAGTCGCTACCCCAAATCCTCCGGCTCCCAACAGGAGGAGAGCTTTTCTGCGCGACAATAATTGCGGCGGGACAAGTAATTCTTTCCGTTCTTCATGCCCGTCCTGATCGACAGATTTCTCGGGTTCGATCCACGAAGTACGTTCGAGGGGGTAAGCTTCAGGCAGCGTTGGATGTTGAGACGTGAGAGTGAAATTATTGCCGGAAGGGCGCGCTTCTGACGCGCCATCAAGGTTTTCGCTGGCAGCCTCTAAAGTATCATCCTTGTTCGTTGAAGCTGAGAGATTATCCTGAACAAACCCTAACTCCTGAGCACTTTTGCCAAAGAGCGCACACAGCTTGACACGAAAATAGGCACTGGGGAGATGATTTCCACCTTCCCATCTAGTGACCGTAACCGTCGTCGTTCCCAGCATTTCCGCAATTTCACGTTGTCGCCAGCTCCGACGAATTCGCTCCTGCCGTAGTCGTTCGTTCCAGGGACTATTTTCAGGCAGATCTTTCATTATTTACCCTCTCATACCTTATTAAGGGTAATGATACAGCGGTGTAAGATGTAAAGTCAAATAATAAAGGCGATTTTATATTGTTTTAGAAAAATGATATCTCCAAATGATAGCTAATGTTATGTTGAAACGTGCATTTCTTGCCTATACTGTGCATGAGGACAGCAGTAGACAAGAGTAGCTTTACTCGATTGTTTTATGGATGCTTTGTTTGCTATAACTTTGTAGCATCGAGTGGTTCGCTTCTCCTGTCGTGCTCTCTTTAAAGGTTTTTGTTGATAATTAGAAAGGTGCCAATTGTGAAACTTCTTTCTCGCGTCGGTCTCGCCATGGTATTGTGTGCGCTTTTACTGAGTTTCTCCTATATCCAGCAAGGACATACAGTAGAGGCGAAATCCACAAAGGCAGCAGTGAGCTGTTATGGGCAAGCATTCAATATTGGTTTTGCTTCACAGGCCAATACAACATACGAATTTCCTTCACGTGCAACCCCCTACGTCACATCGAGTTATTGTACTGACATCAACCTGAAGCTCACCTCGCTGCCTGGGAGTGCTTCTGTGCGTATCTGCTTTGTGCATGCAAATTATTGCAATAGTTGGAAAACATATAGCTCGACAAACGTATGGTATACTCCAGCCACCGATGTTTCCGATGGCACCACGTATGTTGTTCAATTCAAGACAACAGGTACAGGCAACGTCTATGGATTGATAGCAGATTAAGGGTGTTTGTGTCGCATTTGTCTTAGCATGCGGAGGCGGCCCCCCAAAAAAAAACCCGTTGTATAAGGGCGCCCGTTTTTTGACCCCAAAAATAAAATATGGAACCCCCATTTTT
>CAXTTV010000050.1:22337-27186 GCA_964247295.1 uncultured Ktedonobacteraceae bacterium
TAGCATGCGGAGGCTGCCCGAGAGAAAATACCGCTTTCTCTCGGGCAGCCTTTTTGTACCGAGATCAGTAAAAGTCTGACACGCCTTTTTTTGTGGAGTAATCGGATTTTTACCTGTTTTGACAGCAAATTCAATCTGAAGACCACCGCATTCATCATCCTCTGCTTGTGGTGGGAGGGGTAGTAGGAGTATATGCTCATCGCACCCTAGAGCAAGAGAGAAGAAGATTTGTCAATCCTTCTGTGGTATACTACACCTTTGTACAGCTCGGAGTGGAGAGGCGAAAGGCCTGAACAAAGGTGTTCGTGCAGCGGAATCAAGGGAAAGGTTGGGTAAAAGATTTGGAAGGGACAGAAATCAGCATGGTTCAAGAATACATTGAGATTCGTGGTGCCCGCGAGAACAACCTCAAGGATGTATCGCTGAGATTGCCCAAGCGCAAAATCACCATTTTTACCGGCGTGTCTGGTTCGGGGAAGTCATCGGTCGTATTTGACACCATAGCGAATGAAGCACAGCGACTATTGTTCGAGAATTTTAGCATGTTCATTCGTAACTTTCTGCCACGCTATCCCCAACCGGACGCCGATGCGATAGAGAATCTAAGTATGGCAGTGATTGTTGATCAGAAACGCCTGGGAGGGGGATCGCAATCCACAGTAGGAACGGTTACAGACATCTCGACTGTGTTGCGCCTGCTTTTCTCGCGGATTGGTCAACCCTACGTAGGTTCCGCGAATGTATTTTCCTTCAATGATCCCCAGGGAATGTGTCTGGAGTGTAATGGTCTGGGCCGCAAGATCGGCGTTGAGCTGGAAGCTTTAATCGACAAAACAAAATCTCTGAACGAAGGAGCTATCATTGCCCCCGGATTAGCCACCTGGGAAACCGATCTATATGTGCGTTCTGGCTTCTTCGACAAAGACAAAAAGATAGCTGATTATACACCAGAGGAATTAGACCTGTTTCTCTATAGTGAACCGCACAGATATGAGGGTTTGGCGTACAACACCTATGAGGGTCTGGCCCACAAATTCAACCGTAAGTTTGTGACGCGTGACATCCAGACGTTCTCTGCTCGTACACGGCAAAAGGTCGAGCCAATTTTGAAGCTTGGTTCCTGCCCGCTCTGCAAGGGAGCGCGGCTCAATCAGGCCGCTTTAAGCTGTAAAGTCGATGGGTACACTATCGCCGACATGGCAGGGATGGAAGTAGATGAGCTCTTAGAGGTAGTCAGGAGTATCACAGAACCGGCGGCGGAACCAATCGTGCGTACATTAACCGAACGGCTACAGCATCTAGTAGAGATTGGTTTGGAGTATCTCAGCCTGGATCGATCCACTGATACATTGTCAGGAGGTGAGTCGCAGCGAGTGAAGATGGTCAAACATCTCAACGGGAGCCTGGTGGACGTAATGTACATCTTTGATGAACCAAGTATAGGATTGCATCCGCGCGATGTTCACCGTTTGAACGAGCTGCTTGAAAAACTACGTGATAAAGGCAACACAGTAATCGTAGTGGAGCATGATTCGGATGTCATAAAAGTCGCAGACCACATTGTGGATGTAGGGCCGTATGCGGGGAGTGAAGGTGGGCGGATCGTTTACGAAGGGAACTTTGCAGGCCTGCTCAAAGCCGACACGCTCACCGGCAGGCATTTGCAATCCACAAGGCCAATGAAGGATCAATTTCGGCAGGCCAGTGGTAGCTTCCCGATTATGCATGCGACAGTCAATAACTTAAAAGATATCAGCGTCAATATTCCAGCCGGAGTATTGACAGTAATCACCGGCGTAGCTGGATCGGGCAAAAGTTCATTGATCAATGAGGCTTTTTTGCGTCAGCATCAGGGCGCGATAGTGATTGATCAAGCATCTCTGAATACGTCCAGCCGTTCCAATCCAGCCACTTATACTGGCATCTTAGATGACATACGAAAATCATTTGCGGCAGTGAACCACGTTGATGCTGGTTTGTTTAGCTTTAACTCAAAGGGAGCCTGCTCCAACTGTCAGGGACTGGGCGTCACCTACACTGATCTGGGCTTTCTTGAGGGAGTCAAGCTTCCTTGCGAAGTGTGTGGGGGCAAGCGTTTTAAGGAAGAAGTGTTGGCTTATACTTTCAACGACAAGTCCATCGCCGATGTTTTGAGCATGACCATCAGTCAGGCACTCTCATTTTTTACAATCAAAGAAGTGCTGTCAAAGCTCCAAGCGATGAGCGATGTAGGTTTAGATTACCTGACGCTGGGGCAGCCGCTGAGCACGCTCTCAGGGGGAGAATGCCAAAGGATGAAGATAGCCAGCGAGCTTCGCAAACAAGGGAACATCTATGTCATGGATGAGCCAACAACCGGACTGCATCTATCGGATATTGGTCGTTTGCTCGTCATCATGAACCGGCTGGTAGATAGTGGGAACACAGTCATTGTGATCGAGCATCATCTTGACGTAATTCGCAACGCAGACTGGATCATCGACATGGGTCCAGAAGGGGGCAATAAGGGGGGAATGGTTATCTTCGAGGGGACCCCGCGAGAACTCCTCGGCGCGAAGCATTCGCTGACGAGTACGTACGTGTAACGGACCAGGAGCGGTGTGCAAGTGAATTGACAGCAAGATATTTCCCTGTAGAGATCTAAAAATCAGCCAATTCAGCACACGCGCTCATGGACCCAGGCCATAACAAGTCGTTTCTCATCGGCTTGATATACTATGCATTATGCCCGTCTCGATAGGCATCACTGGTCCTATGGTGCGAGCACGCCAAACCCCATTCGTTCGAGAAAGTCCTTTTGGAGCTTCCAAAGCAGAGCATTGGCTTTCTCCACATTGCCCTCTGTAAAATCGACCACACTCCGAAACGGACGTTTTCCGGCAGGCAGACCCACAATCCCGCACAATCTCGTCAGCGACGGCCTGTGGGTCAGCATTCACACCCGGCGTGAAGAGTTTCTTCGTTGCTTCCTCATACTCCGCAATCATACCATCAAGCCGGCCATACTGGGCCGTCGTCGCTGCATCAGCGGGCCCCGTCGCGTTTGGAAAGTGCTCGGTGCCCTGAGTGAACGCTCCAGGCATCACAATGCACGTTTCAATGCCAAACTGGCTGACTTCATAGGCCGTCGTTTGGGCCCGGCCATCCATCGCCATCTTGGAGGCCACATAGGGACCCATAAACGGTGGAACCACAACAGTTGTAGTGCTGCCCGTATAGAGTAACACCCCTTTGCCTCGCTCTCGCATCTGTGGCAGAACAGCTCGATTGACGCGAACCACGCCAAGCGCATTGGTGCTGAAGAGGTGCTTGATTTCCTCCGCCGTGAACGCTTCTGTATAGCCGAGAACCAAGTGCCCGGCATTATGCATCACCATATCAATTTGACCGTGGTTCTTTGCAATCGCTTGCACCGCTTGATCGACAGATTCTTGAGAGGCCACGTCCATCTCAATGACGCGCAGGTCAACACCATGCGCACGAGCGTACTCGCGTTCCTGCCTGGCACGACCAGCGTTCCGTCCTTCGACTGCTCGCATGCTCGCGTAGACCGTGTGTCCAGCTTCCGCCAGGCTATGGGTTGAGAGTTGACCAATGCCAGTCGCGACACCAGTAACGAGAACACTATATATTTGATTCATAAAATACACTTCCTTCACTCTTCTCTTGAAAAAGAGGGTTCATTACGCTCTTCATGTCAGTCAGATTCTCTTTCTCTGTTCAAGTGACAAGCGCATTGGACGAGTCACCTTTTGAAACTGATAGAAGATCCGTCCGCCTCACCTCAAATCACATTCGTCTTGGCCGTAGCAGGCTCGTATCTCATGCTTCTGAACATCTTAATTCTTATATGCGTGATACATACTTTTTTGTCTCACTGGATACCATTGATAAGCCAATGCGTTCGTCGGACCCAAGCTCGCTTAGACCGTTTCTGCACTCCTGTCTGGAGAGTCGAGAAGCGGAGCGTATGTGTTTCTGGATCGGGTACCCTATCTGGAGTATCCACTATCTAGAGCGCTCCAGGTCAAGTGTCTGTCGCATCTTTCTCAAAAATGGGTAGTGAGATGAACAACATCCAAAGGGGCAAGCTCCATCTTGAGAGGAGTATCAAAACAAGTCATGTGACCTCAACACAATAAGGATGTGTACCTTGCCCGTTCTACGGGTGATAGGCTGACTTCATATTGAGCAAGATGGGAGAAGTTTTTTAGATGGAAGAGGGTAATCTTGTTACCGATGAAATAGCCAGCAGAAGTGAGTGTGTTGGTGGTACCCAAGGTCTCTAGCGTGCTGCGTGGAATTGTTCAACAGAAGCAGATGAGCAAGATCTTATTTCGTCAAATCACAGATTTCTTTAAGCTGTTGAAGATCAAGATGAGCACGAAGGACTTGTGCCAGCTTCTCGTATTCGTGTGCGCGGCTGAAACGTTCTCCAGGCTCAGGGAGGTTTAAGTATCTTGGGCTTCTTTGGGAGAGTGCACTCACAATTCCCTGGATAAAATTAGCATTTTCAAACAGACCATGCAAGTAGCAACCAGCACACCAGCCATCAACACTTAGCTTTCCATCCGAGCCTGTACTATCGGTCTGGAATACCTCTGTCGTCTGATGGTCAGATTCATCAACACGAATTGTACGTCCTAGATGAATCTGATAAGCCTGGAAGGATTGTACGCCGAGATTAGCAAAGAGGCCGCGCATAGCAGGTGGTGTAATCTGGGCCTGACATTGGACTGTAATTTTTCCTTCCAGAGGCTCAAAAAACGTCTCCACAGGCAGCAGATTTAAACCAGGCTCGACCGTTCCTGGAGCCTCTTCAGACCCGATAGTATCGGAGATGCGTTCA
>CAXTTV010000051.1:0-27179 GCA_964247295.1 uncultured Ktedonobacteraceae bacterium
CCAGAAGCGGCACGTCATCGCGGCGCTCGACGGGCCGTCCTCCGCCGCGTCCACGGGCCTTCTTCGATCTTTCGCCAAATTTCCCAACAGAGTCGCAAGCGCTTCCCCTACGGGTCTGGATGCTCTCCGATCCCTTTTGTAGGCCCCCATCTGTTTTGTCAGTGTCAATGAAGATTATTTTAATAAAGCTTAGGATTTACCTCGGTTTGAGAAATCATCCCAATATTTTGTGGCGATAATTTCTACCTTGAGGGATCTGTGGACAAAAGCCCGCTTCCCTATGGAGGCATTGTCAGGGTACCTTGTGTGAGGAATTTCGGGTATAGGCTTATCATATCGAAAGAGCATCAACGGAAAGGATATGCCAGCGAGGCCATTTTGCTCCTGATGCGTGATATTATTATATACTTTCCAATGTAATTGATGTTCTAGAAGATTTTTCGGAGAACGTCAATGCAGAAAGGCATGAACATTCAGATGGGTGGAACACAATCATATCTCTCGCTTCTCGATGCGCCAGCTATTCCTGGCTTAGCATTCCGCCTTTTTCGGGGGGAAGCTGACTTCCCCTCAATCGAGGCCGTGCGTGAGGCTGTGCGAACTGTCGATGGCGATCTCTGGTTGCCGGGACCGGACACGAACCCCGATGCCGATTGTAATCCTGAGATGGATTGCCTGTTCGCCGAGATTGAGGGCAAGGTGCTTGGTTATACCTGGCTCGCATGGTGGGAAGAGATGAATGGCACAAAACTCTACTTGCATCTTGGCTTTCTTGTTCCTGAGTGGAGACGCAAAGGCATCGGACGTGCGCTCTTACGTTGGCAAGAGCAACGGTTACGTCACATTGCACAAACACAACCAACAACGAAACCCTGTGTGTTTGGTGGCAATGCAGACACGACCCAGCCAGGTAATCGAGCCTTGCTCTTGAGCGAAGGGTACACAGTGGCCTTTACCTTCGTGTGGATGACCTGCCATATTCCTACAGAACGCATCCAACTCACGCCTCTCCCTGATGGCCTGGAAATCCGCCTCGTTGAGCGTGACCAGTTGCCAGCCATATATGTAGCGAACGAAGACGTGTTTTCTGAGAGCCATAATAGACTCGAAAGCTATGAAATCTGGTTGAGCAATCTGGGCGGATCTGACCCGGACACCAGTCTTTGGGTTGTGGCATGGGATGGAGATCAGATCGCGGGGCATGTTATCAGTACCAGCGATGAAGAAGGCGCGCATACTCCCTGGCTCGCGATACGCCGTTCCTGGCGACGGCGTGGTTTGGGCAAAGCTTTGATGACGCGTATGCTCCACCGTTGTCAGGAGCGTGGGATCACGCAAGCAGACATCGGGGCGGTGGCTGAAAATCCAGGAAAATCGGTCCACCTGTACGAAAGCGTTGGGTACCAGATAACGTCACACCATCCGAGATATCGCAAGCCTATGTAAGCGAGCCACAATCACGAGGGAGTACCAGGAAGAAAGGTTCCCTCGCGATTGTCAATCCCGAAATTCTATGGGCCCTATTTTAGATAGGACCTCACCCCTGGCTGGCCTGGTACCTGCGGACGCCCTCGACAATGAGATCATGTTCCCGCTGCTTGATCCGCTCTTGCAAGGTGTCCGGGGTGTCCTCCGGCTGGACGGGAACTTCGGCCCGGCAGATGACCGGCCCGGCATCTACTTCAGGGGTGACGTAGTGGATGGTGCTCCCACTGATTTTGACGCCGGCCTCGATCGCCTGCCGCGCGGCGTGCAATCCCCGAAAGACGGGGATGCTGTTTCCGTCGCTGGTGACTATAGAATCCCCGACTCCGCTGTCCGGGAGCAGAGCCGGGTGCAGATTGATGATCCGCCCCGGAAACTTTTCTAGAAAGCCGGCGCTGAGTATCCGCATCCAGCCAGCCAGGACGATCAGGTCGATTTTGAAAAGCTCCAGGAGCTGGCTGAGGTAGGCTTCGCTTTCGGCGGCCCGCTGCCAGGGGAGATAGATGGTGGGCAGCTTGTGATCCAGGGCTCGCTGCACTCCATAGGCATCCGGCTTGTTGCTAAAGACCAGACTGATCTCGATTCCTGGGAGCTGTCCCCCTTCAATGGCGTCGATCAGGGCCTGGAGATTGCTGCCACTACCGGAGATCATCACTCCCACGCGCAACGGTTTTATGCTCATTGCTAGCGCACCTCGGCATCCGCTTCGGCCAGATCCTCGACAAGCTTCTCTTTATAGTCTGTCAGGCGCTTTTTCAGATCAGGATTGCTTATGGCGAGGAGTTTCACAGCCAGCAGGGCGGCCCCTTCAGGCTCGATGATTGTCGGGGTGGCAATCCCCGAGGGCAACCGCAGCGAGGAGAAGATGTCCGCGCCCCCAAAGCGATCGCTATAGGGTGGGCAGGCGATCACTGGATGCAACGTATTGGCGTCTACGACGGCTGAGAGCGCGTTGGAGCGCCCGGCGATGGTGACATAAATAATGTTCTGGTTCTCGTACTCGGCCAGGATCTCTAAAATACGCCGGGTGGCTTTGTGGGCTGAGCAGACCCGCAGCTCATAGCCAATACCAAAGGCTTGAAGGGTTTTTGCGACTCCATGGGCGTGGGTAAGATCTCCTTTGCTACCCATGATGATAACGACTTGTGGTGTTGCCATTGTCTCTATGTATCCTTTCAAAATAAAAACTTAGAGCGCACGATGGGCGATATCGTGCCGATAAAACATGCCTTCAAATTTGATGCGGTTCGCGGCCTCGTAGACGCGATCCCTGGCCTCTTGTAAGGTTTCTCCATAGGCGGTAAGGCTGAGAACCCGACCACCGTTGGTCACAATCTGCCCATCCTTGAGGGCGGTTCCGGCGTGAAATACCTGGACCTGTGGTAGGCGGTTCGCCTCTTCGATCCCACTGATGGGCAGCCCTTTGCGATATTCGCCGGGATACCCACCTGATGCCATCGTGAGACTGATGGTGTGTCCGGGCCGCCAGATCTCGTGTGCCTGAGGCTTTGTTCTGGGAAATTCCAGTAGATCTAAAAGATCACCCTTGAGCAAGCGCATAAAGGCCTGGGTTTCGGGATCTCCAAAGCGGGTGTTGTGCTCCAATACGATAGGCCCTCGGTCAGTTAACATAACGTTGGCATAGAGCACACCGGTAAAGGGAATACCTTTTTGACCAAGGACTTCTAGCGTGCGACCGATAATGCTGGTAAGCATCTCCTGCCGCTGCTCCTGATTCACAAATGGCAGAGGAGTATAGACGCCCATGCCACCGGTGTTCAGCCCTTGATCTCCGTCCAGAGACCGTTTATGATCCTGACTGAGGGGGAAGGCCAAAAAATCGGTGCCGGAGCAGATAGCCGTGACACCGATCTCATCCCCCTGTACATAATCTTCGATGACGACGGTTTCACCCGCCGCCCCAAAGACATGCTCGACCATCATCTGACGCACAGCCTTGATCGCGGTCTCCAGGTCTAGCGCGACAATCGCGCCTTTCCCGGCTGCCTGTCCATCGGCCTTGACGACGACCGGAGCCCCATGATGCTTTACATAATCCAGAGCCTTTTCCGAATCGGTGAAGGTCTGATGCTGAGCTGTGGGGATGCCCGCGTCAAGGAGCAGCTCTTTAGTAAAGGCTTTGCTGCCTTCAAGAGCAGCCCCGGCCCGATCTGGTCCAAAGATGGGCAAACTGCGTGCCCGGAAAAGATCGACAATTCCTTTGATCAAGGGAACCTCTGGCCCGACGATCGTCAGGTTAATCTGATGGCTTTCGGCGAAGTCTGCTAGACCAGTCAGATTGGTCTCCTTCAGAGAGAGCAGTTCCGCCAGTTCCGCGATCCCAGGGTTACCGGGTGCGGCATAGATCTTGCTGACGCGCTGGCTCTGGGCCAGCTTCCAGACCAGGGCATGCTCGCGCGCACCCGATCCAATAACCAGTATCCGCATAGCGTTTTAATCCATCTCCTCCAACAATCAGGTTTTGCTGACCCCGATGGCCCTGCGTATCGTATTGGTTTGAACGATCTGCATAGGACGGGTGACCTCCCGACTATCTTTGGGGTCAAAGGGCCAGCCCTGTGTCTGCATACAACCGTAGCAGAATTTGTTATGCAGAAAATGTAAGGCTTGAGGATCAGTCTCGGTTCGCGTCTGCGTAAGATCTAAGGCCCGGCCCAGACCTTCCAGGCTGAGATAGCCCAGACTATCAACTCCAATGTAGTCCTGGATCTCCTCAACCGTGCGCCCGGCTGCGATCAGCTCGTTTGGCTGAGGAATATCGATTCCGAAGTAGCAGGGATTGCGGAGCGGGGGCGCGCTGGAGAGCAGATGGATCTCTTTCGCACCTTCCTTGCGCAGAGCCGCAACCAGTCGTTTCATAGTGTTGCCCCGCACAATTGAGTCATCGATAATCACCAGGCGCTGCCCCTTGATCTTTGGTTTCACGAGATTGAATTTTAGATCTACCTCTTGCTGTCGCAGCCGCTGATCTGGCTTGATAAAGCTGCGATCGCTGTAGCGATTTTTGATGATAGCTTGACTATAGGGGATGCTGGAAGCACCGGAATAGCCGAGGGCCGCCGGGATTGACGAGTCGGGTACCGGTAGCACCAGATCGGCCTCGCGTGGAAACTCACGCGCCAGCTCACGCCCCAGAGCCTCGCGAACCTGATAGATATAGCCCTCTTCAAGCTGAGTGGTAGCCTCCGCGAAGTAGATATACTCAAAGACGCACATAGCCTCGCGCGGCATCTGAACAATCTGTTCTGAATGCAGGCCATTCTCGTCAATGGTAATTAGCTCGCCAGGACGAACGTGGCGCACAAAGCTCCCACCAATGCGATCAATCGCGCACGACTCAGAGGCTACCACCCAGTATTGATCCAACCGGCCAATACACAGGGGGCGCATCCCCCAGGGGTCACGCATCCCGTGTAGTTTGCCGTCCGCCAGGATCACCAGGCTGTAGGCCCCTCGCAGTAGTGGCATCACAGCGCCAACGCGCTCCGCGAAGGTCTCACCGGGAGCTTGAAGCAGATGCAGAGCGATCGCCTCGCTATCGGTATTCGAGACCATCTGCTGCTGCATAAACTCACCGACCAGGGCCCGGCCATTTACCAGGTTCCCGTTATGGGCGACCGCGATCGCCTGTGGATGATTGCCCACAATAAAGGGACCGGCATTCTCAACGCAGCTAGAGCCAGTGGTTGAGTAGCGCACATGGCCGATGCCCGCGCATGTTGTGGGCAGGCCCGCTCCAGTATCGGAAAATACATCGCGAACCTTGCCCATGCTCACACGGTGGGCGATCGTGCCATCGTGATCGTAAACAGCCATGCCAGCACTTTCCTGACCACGGTGCTGAAGCGCGGTCATCGCAAGCACGAGATACTGGCGGATATCGATGCTCTGGTCTTGCTTTTGTGCGTAGATCCCAACTACGCCACAGGCATCGTGCAGTCGCTCCATGCGCCCAATCTCCTATAGAGTAACCAGTTTGCCGGTCAGATCGGCCACAAGGGCGTAACGATCGGCGATATCCTGGAGATCTTTGTCGGTAACCTCTTCGAGGTTGCGGTATACCTGTTTATCAAGCATTCGGTTTTTGTCGCCGCCGGGCCAGAGCCGCCAGCTATCATTGTCGATCACATCGGCGACCATCAGTTGCCCCTGCTGATCGCGGCCAAACTCGATTTTCAGATCAACCAGGGTCACATCAACTTTGGCCCAGGCCTTTTCTAGAGCCTCGAACACCTTCCGACCCTCGGCGGCCATCCAGTCAATCTCTTCCTGTGTCGCCAGCGCGAGCTTAATGATCCCGGCCTCGTCGATCTGGGGATCATGATTGGCATCATCTTTGTAGAAAAACTCTACGAGGACTGGCTCAAAGCGATGTCCCTCTTTCACTTCAGGATTGCGCTTCAGGAAAGAGCCTGTGGCGATCCTCCGCTGGACCTGTTCAATTGGCAACATCGTGCAATTGCGAACCAGTAGCGTCACCTCGTCCGGTTGATCGACAAAATGCGTTTTCAGGCCCGCCTGATTCACGATGCGGAAGATATTCGCGGTGGTAATGGTGCTCCAGCGCGACTTCCCGGTGATCTCGTTGCGGCGTACCCCGTCACCGGCTGTGATCTGATCTTTGTTGACCATATAGACCAGATTTTTGTCGGTGGGATGCGCATAGATCTGTTTGGTTTTACCCTCCGCCAGGAGGGGGCCGAGCTGAACTTTTGAATTCTCAACGCTCATGGGATATGAATCCTTTCTGTACGTAAAAAAATAATGGCGACACGTTCTCGAAAAGAAGCCAGTGCGCCACTAAAAGCGGCGCGAGAAAAATTATTGGATAGTAACTCCCTGGCCTCTGGTGATCTGACCGATCCGCTGAAGTTCAGGTAAAAGCTTTTGTGCCCGTCGGGCTTCCTCTGGTGAGAGTACCAGGGCCATGCCGATCCCCATATTTAGGGCGCGATACAGCTCTTGATGCTTGACTCGCCCAAATTCAGCGATCAGGCGAAATATGGGCGGAACGCGCCAGGAACTTGTTTCAATTTTTGCCTGCGTTCCCTGTGGGAGAATGCGTGAAATATTGCCTTCAAATCCACCACCGGTAATATGCGCCAGCCCTTTGAGTTCGATCCCCTCACTCTGGAGCTTTTCAATTTCGGGTAGGTAGCTACGGTGGGGCTTCAACAGGACATCGACCAGCGGCACGCCCAGCTCGGGAAATACTGTATTGAGGGGATATGGGGCGAAGACCCGCCGAGCCAATGAGTACCCATTGGTGTGCAGACCGCTTGAGGGAAGCCCCAGAACAAGATCACCCGGCTGAATTTTCGCGCCATTGATCGCGTGCTCCTGCTCGATCACACCGACGATCGTTCCGGCCAGATCAAATGTGCCCGGCTGATACACATCTGGCATCTCGGCGGTCTCGCCTCCCAATAGTGCGATGCCCGCCGCCTGACAGGCCTCAGCTACACCCTGTACAATGGTCGCGGCCCGTACCGGGTCCAGGCGGCCCATCGCTAAATAATCCATAAAGAACAGGGGTCGTGCCCCCTGGGTGAGCAGATCATTAATAGAGTGGTTTACGATGTCGTAGCCGATTGTCTCGAACCGCCCGGCCTGGGAGGCCAGAATTGTTTTGGTCCCAACGCCATCGGTTGAGGCGACCAGGGCTGGCTGTTGCATCTGCTGAAGTCGGGCCGCATTAAACATTCCCGCGAAGGCTCCCATGCCCGCCAGCACCTCGGGCCCCTGAGTCGAACGGACCGCCGCCAGCATTAACGCTTTCGCGTGATCCGAGGCCGCGATATCAACCCCGCTACTGGCATAAGAGATCCCGTCACCGGAGATCTTTTTGTCCGGTTGATGCTCTGCGATCTCCAATGTCTGGGCATAGGCAAAGGCGTTTTGAAATATCTGGAGTCCAAAGCCCTGACCCTGATCTGTTCCCTGTCGTTGGGGATGCTGTAACGCTGTCACGTACCGTTCAGGGTGTGGCATCAGCCCGAGCACGGTACCGCGCCGGTTGCATATCCCGGCGATATGCCCGATCGAACCATTAGGATCGGCTGGATACTGTGGTTCCTGCTTTCCTGTTTGTGTGTAGACCAGGGCGATCTGCTCCTGACGGCGCAGACGTTCCAGCGCCTGTTGCTGCTGTTCCGATGTTCCCGAGAGGACAAAACGTCCCTCTCCATTCGCGACAGGAAGATCAAATTCTCCTTTGAATCCCCTGGTGAAAATGCAGTTGCTTTTCTCGGGCAGCACGTTGATCCAACGGCACTCAAACTGGGCCGAGCTGTTCTCGGTCAGACTGGCCCCACGATCTCCCTCGGCGATCTGCCCTGGTAACAAGCCAGTTCGGACCAGTACCTGGAAGCCATTGCAGATGCCCAGGACCGGCCTCCCCTGATCAACAAACTGTTGAAGCTGTTGACCAAGATGAGTGGTAAGGTTCTGGGCCAGCAGTGTGCCGGCTCCCAGATCGTCTCCATATGAGAAGCCGCCGGGAAGCACAAGGAAATGATAATGGAGCAACCGATCTGGCTCTTTAATCAATTGATTAATGTGTATTAGATCGGTCTCAAAACCAACCAGACGGCAAGCGTGCGCGCTATCGCGATCGCAGTTAATACCCGGTGCTCGCAGGACCAGGGCGCGTGGGATCATAGTGCTTCCCCTTTCCATGCTTCCTGCAATGAGGCAACTGGTAGATCGATGAGGCTCTGTTGACCCCTCCGGATGCGTAGGCGGCCCGAGTCAGTAACAGAGCCAATAGTGGCAATATGCCGGACATTCTGTGCGCGCAGAAAGGTCTCAAACTCTTCCTGGCTATCGGAGGTAACCTCTACCAGAAAGCGCGAGGCGCTTTCACTGAAGAGCACGATCGTCTCAAAACGATCCTTTCGTCCGGCTGAAATATCATGGGGTACCGCATCCAGATCCAGATCGGCACCCAGCAGACCAGCTAGCGACATCTCCGCCACCGCTACTGCCAGGCCCCCCTCTGAAAGATCGTGGCAAGCCGAGATCAACCCCTGGCGGATCGCCTCTCCCAGCGCTTTCATGCTGGTCCGGGCGGCCACGAGATCTACCTGGGGTACCGCATCGGTCTTTTCATCGTGAATGAGCGCGTAATGTGAACCACCCAGCTCGTCTTTAGTGAGCCCAATCTGATATAACAGGTTGCCGGGTTTTTTGAGTGCCATGTCAACGGTCTGGGAGGCATCAGGGATCACCCCAACTGCTGAGATTACCAGTGTAGGGATCAATGGGAAGCGCTGGCCTTCAAAACGATACTCATTATTCAAGCTATCCTTACCGGAGATAAAAGGTGTACCAAAGCCGATGGCAGCATCGTGACACCCTTGAACGGCGCGGACCAGCATCCCCATCTGGGCGGGATCGGTCGGGCTGCCCCAACAAAAGTTATCCAGGATCGAAGCCTGCTCTATATCTCCTCCAACCGCTGTGAGATTTCTTAGGGCCTCATCGACCGCATTCAACGCCATCTGGTAAGGATCAATCAGGCTGTACAGTGGGTTGACGCCGTTCGAGAGCACGATACCCGCTCGACTTTCCCCATCAAGAAGTGGTTGCAGCACCGCCGCATCTCCAGGGCCATTCCCAGAAATTCCCACCAATGGCTTCAAAACCGTTGCCCCCTGCACCTCGTGATCGTAGCGGCGCACAATCTCCTCTTTTGAGGCGATTGTTGGATGTCGTAACAGGGCTAGTAGGCTCTGGTTCGCATCAGTGGTTGGCGTTGTTGCTGTAGGTCGTAGGTAGTGGAAAAGCTCCGTTCGGATAGGATCTTGCTCCCGCCAGTAAGCTTCCATCTTGCGGATCGGGCGGCCATCGTGCAGAAACCCCATCTCAAGCGAGGCCACCGTCTGCCCACTGTATTGAACGGTCAGACAACCATCATTCGTAAACTCGCCGATCACACTGGCCTCGACCTCTTCGACCTCACAAATCTCCAGCAGCTCCGTTAGCTTATCCGACGGGACCGCCAGCACCATCCGCTCCTGGGCCTCCGACAGCCAGATCTCCCAGGGGGCCAGTCCCTGATACTTCAGCGGGGCATGGGCCAGCTCGACGCGGGCCCCTGTTCCCTCACCCATCTCGCCAACCGCCGACGAAAAGCCGCCGGCTCCACAATCCGTAATCGCGTGATAAAGCTGGTGATCGCGGGCCTGGATAATCACATCGGTAACTTTTTTCTCCGTGATGGGAGCCCCGATCTGAACCGCCGCTCCGGCGCGCGCGTTAATCTCGCTGCTCATCTCGCCCGAGGAGAAGGTCGCGCCATGAATGCCATCGCGGCCAGTGCGGCCACCCAATACCACAATCCGATCCCCAGGCTGAACCGCACGTGGATGGCTTCCATGTGGAAGAATACCCAGACACCCGCAGAAGACCAGGGGATTATATAGAAACCCCGGATGATAGAGAACCGATCCATTCACCGTCGGAATACCCATTTTATTTCCGTAGTCGCGAACGCCATTTACCACACCGGAGGCGATGCGGCGCGGAGCCAGAATCCCTGGAGGTAGGGTCTCCACATCTGTCTCCAGAGGACCAAAACAGAGGATATCTGTACAGGCGATCGGCTGAGCCGAGACTCCGACCACATCGCGGATCACGCCCCCCACGCCAGTGTTGGCACCCCCAAAGGGCTCGATCGCCGAAGGATGATTGTGCGTCTCTACCTTGAAGGCAATATCCTGAGTATCAGTGAAGCGTACGATGCCCGCGTTATCGCTAAAGGCCGAGACCAGCCAGGGCCGTCGAACCTCCTCAGTTGCCTTCATTAAATAATATTTGAGGAGGTTGGGTATTGTCCTTTCGGAGATCACCGTGCCATTGGCGGCCAACTCCCGGTAGTGAACCGTCGCCCGGAAGGTTTTATGTGAGCAGTGTTCCGACCACGTTTGGGCCAGCGTCTCCAACTCCACATCGGTCGGCTCGCGGTCCTGCTCTTGAAAGTGGCGCTGAATTGTGCGCATCTCATCCAGGTTTAGAGCGAGCAGTCCCTGTTTGCTGACCTCCAATAACTGCTCGTCATTCATCGCGGAGATCGGGATTGTCTGACAGGCTGGTCCGATCTGCTCCGTCTCCTCTTGTGTGGCTCGTGAAGGCGCAGAAACATCTGTACCTGCTAGCCTGATGGAATAGCTTTGAATTACCGGATTAAATAAAAGTGAGCGCGAAATAAAATGCACTTCGTCGGGGCTCAAGCGCGCATCCAGGAAATAGCGGTGGCCGGTTTCTACCTTCCCAATTAAATTCAGGCCCAACATTTCCGCGCCTGTCATCACGCTTTGGGCCAGCGTATCAGTCACGCCAGAATGAAAAAAGACATCCACGCAATGGAAGCGGGAGGTCTCTTGAGAGAGGGAAGCGATCTGAGTTACCGGATCGACCAGGAGCTTTAAAATAAGTTGATCGAGTTGTCCTGGGGCCAGTCCTCCGTTGAGATGGTACAGTTGGGCTGTGTGGATGCTAAGGGGAATAGTACTTGCGAAAATCTCCTCAAGCGATGGAAGTGGTTTTCGCGGTAAGTGCCGAATGTCGCGAACAATCTGTCGAGCATGCGAATCATAAAGCTCTGAGATGGCTCGTATTTCTATCTGGTACATGATTTCCATCTATCTCAAAAATGAGGGTCGACAATTAGCAAATGCAGTCACGCGAATAGGGAACGCATCCATTGTAGCACTAATCCTTTGGGCGTGGCAAGAAAGTGTAAATCCCTTTGAAGATGCAAGTAGTGGTGGGGCCGCTTTTCATGCTGTCTGAAATTTATTCTCAGCAGAACGGCCCACTCTCCTGTTACGCGGCGTCTTTCCCATTATTGGCGAGATCGAGCAAGGCGTGATGAACTTCATCATGGGTCTGGGCTAGACTCACGCGTACAATCAGATGCCGGAGGCTTTCGGGATCTTCCAGACCAGGAAGCAACGCTCTGGCCGTCAGAACTAATCGGGGGAAACGCGCCTGTAAGATATCTAGCAGGAGACGTTGCTTTTCCTGTGTTGCCTCATGTCGGGCCTGCTCCAGAGCCTGTTCGCGTCCCTCTTGAAGAATCTCCTGATAGGCCCAGGATTGGCGGATCTTCTCTTTTAACATGGCAAAATTCTCTCGCAACCAGTCTCGATCCGTTTCGTGGTCGCAGGCCAGCGAGACCAGCAGATACGAATTCAATAGAGATCTGGCGTTTTGTAATTGTTGAGACATGCGCTACCACTCTCTCGATAGTGAGAAGGTTAGACAATCTACGAATAGACGGATATCGCTTTGAGCCGGTAAACATAACGCAGACGCTCTCCTTCTATTTTCGCACAAATTGACCAAAAATGGAAGATTTGTTCTAGTAATTTAGATTAGAATTTTTTTGGTGGGACTTTTTGACGGTTCCTTTCAGGTTGCTTGACGCGTAATTGGGCAGCCGATTATCCTGTAATCGTCAGTAAAATATTTTGTGCGTATCTTTATTTTTGGAGGGTCTTATGGGCGTCGATTTTGCGCATCTTCATGTGCATACGGAATACTCTCTGCTCGATGGGCATAGCCGAACAAAAAACCTGGTGGCGCAGGCGAAAGCGTTAGGGATGCAGCATCTGGCGATTACAGATCATGGGGCAATGTACGGTATTCCTGAATTTTATGACGCCTGTAAGGCCGAAGGCATCCACCCGATTCTTGGTGAAGAGTCCTATCTTTGCGAGGACGTAAATTCTAAGGGCGAGACGCATCATATGCTGTTGCTGGCCCGTAACAACGTTGGCTATCGCAATCTCATGCAGATAACCACCTTTGCCCAGCGCAATCACTATCGCCGCCCTCGCGTCGATAAAAAGTTTCTGGCCGAGCATGCTGAAGGCTTGATTGTGACCAGTTCCTGCCTCTCTGGCGAGATCCCCAAGCTGCTCCTCAAAGGTGACGATGATCGCGCTCGTCAGCAGGCGAAATGGTATCAAGACACCTTCGGGCCCGAAAACTTTTTTATCGAGATCCAGGAGCACTATGGCAAAGACTCTCCCCAGGGGGATCTCAATCGCCGCCTCTTCGATCTGCATAAAGAGCTCCAGATCCCGATGGTCCTGACAAATGATCTTCATTACGTCAAGAAGAAGGACGCGGTACCTCAGGATATCATGCTCTGTGTCCAGACCAATAGTAAATATGATGAGCCCAAGCGCATGAAATTTGATAGTGAAGAATATTATTTGAAAAGTCCGGAGGAGATGGCGCGGCTCTTCCCAGATCTCTCAGAGGCTTTGATGAACACGGTTCGGGTCGCCGAGATGTGTGAGGTGGACCCCCTGGACCCGATGTTCCGGGGCAAGCTACCAAACTTCCCGATCCCCTCGGAGTATCGCAGCCAGGACGAGTATCTTTATCAGCTTTGTCTGCTGGGTGTCAAAGAGCGCTTTGGTGAGATGAGCGAGGGTATTCAGAAGCAGTTGGACTACGAGTTCAGCATTATCGCTCAGAAGGGCTTTGTCGAATATTTTCTGGTGGTCTGGGACTTTGTGAACTTCTGCAACCAGCACAACATTCGTTGTTCGGCCCGTGGATCGGCGGCGGGAAGTCTGGTGGCATACGTATTGGGGATCACCAACGTGGACCCGCTGCGCTATCAACTCCTTTTTGAGCGGTTCCTGAATCCAGAACGCTCTGATATGCCTGATATCGACATGGACTTTCCCGACGCCCAGCGTGAGGATGTCATTAACTATGTTTCCGAGAAATATGGGCCGGACAAAGTCGCCCAGATTGTGACCTTTAATACCATGGCCGCCAAGGCTGCCGTCAAGGATGTCGCGCGCTCCATGGGCTGGCAGGGATTGGGGGATCAGATCTCACGTTTGATCCCGACCGGACCCAAGGTCACGCTGCCCAAATCTTTGAATGAGGTGCCGGAACTCAAGCAGTTGTATGAGCACAATCAGCAGGCCAAAAAGCTCCTGGATCACGCGCTGGATTTAGAAGGATCAATCCGCAATACCGGAGTGCATGCCGCCGGCGTTTTGATTGCCAATGAGTCCCTTGATAATCTTGTGCCGCTCCACCTGCGTGATCCAAAAAATCCCGAGGCTGGTCGGATCATTGCCTATGAGCAGAAGTATCTTGAGGATCGTGGCCTGATCAAATTTGACTTTTTAGGCCTCGCCAATCTGACCACGCTTCAGAATACTGTTAAGTTTATCAAGGAGTCGCGGGGCGAAGACATCAACCTGGATAAAATACCGCTGGACAATAAAAAGGCCTTCGAGCTCCTGGCATTGGGCGAGACTACTGGCATCTTCCAGCTTGAAAGCGCGAAGATGCGCGAGTATATCAAAATGCTTGGCCCGACCTGCATTGAGGATATCACTGCCATGGTGGCCCTATATCGGCCTGGCCCGATGGATAGTATTCCCGATTTTGTTGACTCCAAACATGGCCGCAAAAAAGTTAAATACCTGGATAAGCGTCTGGAGCAATGGCTGGCGGAGTCCTATGGCGTTATCGTGTATCAGGACCAGGTGTTGTTAATCGCCGTGCACCTGGCCGGTTTCTCCTGGGGCAAGGTAAATAAGTTCCGTAAAGCCCTCAGTAAAAAGATTATGCACGAGATCGAGGGCTATAAAGGCGACTTTATCGAGGGGTGCATCAAAAACGACGTGAAAGAGGATGTTGCCAAAACCCTGTTTGATCTGATCCTCCCTTTTGGTGGCTATGGCTTCAACAAAGCGCACGCCGCCAGCTACGCCGTCGTGGCCTATCATACCGCCTATCTAAAAGCCAATTATACCGCCGAATTTATGGCCGCGACCCTGACAACCGAGGCCGCTGATGCTAAAAAGGTCGCCAATGCTGTTGCCGAGTGTAAGCGTATGAAGGTTGAAGTTCTCTGCCCGGATGTGAATAAAAGCGATACTGGTTTCTCAGTTGAGAATGGCAATGTGCGCTTTGGCCTGCTAGCAATTAAGGGGATCGGTGATGGCCCGGCCAGTGAGATTGTGCGTGAGCGGCGTGCTAATGGAGAGTTCAAATCAATCGCTGATTTCTGCACCCGTGTAGACTCGCGCATGGTCGGCAAAGGTGCGATCGAAACCTTGATCAAAGCGGGGGCCTTTGACTCGCTTGGGAAGCGCCACCAGCACCTGGATGCGGTAGAACGGGCGGTGGCCTTTGGCAAGCGTGAACGCGAGGCCCAGACGCGCGGTCTGATCAGCCTGTTTGGAGAGATCGAGGAGACCGATAGCGCCTTTGAATTTGCCTTGAACGCCAGCGCGGTGGAGATCGCGCGCAGCCAATTACTGGCCTGGGAAAAAGAGCTGATCGGCGTCTATGTCTCGCACAATCCTCTGGAGCAGCTTCAGCATCTGATGGGAGATAAAGGGGTCACGCACAACACCGGAATGATCACCGAGGAACACTCCAAACAGAAAGTCTTTCTGGGTGGAACAATCATCGAGACGCGCCGCCTCACCACCAAAAAAGGCGACACAATGTGCGTCGCGAAAATCGAGGATATGTATGGCTCCATTGGCGTGACGGTTTTCCCACGCGCCTACGAGCAGACCTCTGAATTGTGGGAAGAGGGCCAGCGAGTTATGGTGCGGGGAGAGGTTCAGTTCCGTAACGATGAGCCCACAATCCTTTGTGATAAAGCTGAAGCTTTTGAGGCCTCCGTCGAAGAGATGGATCGGCGACCGCACCATGTCTGGCTGACCATCCAGCTTACGGGAGAGGATCAGCGGGCCATCGAAGACGATATGATCAAAGTCCAGGATGTGTATAATTGCCTGCATAACAAGCCGGGTCGGGATCACTACGAGTTACTTGTCATGAATGGGGAGTGGCAGGTTTTGCTCACCCCCCACGATAACAATATCCACTATACGCCTGACCTATACAACCAGCTTATTAGCGTGATTGGCAAGGACTGTATCGAAGTAAAGGTTTTGGATTAAAAACACGTAGGGAAGCCGCTTGCGATCCTGCTGGAAAATTTGGCGAAAGATCGAAGAAGGCCCGTGGATGTTTTGGCTTTCGACAACGTGTTTGTGGGCCTCTTCCCACGGGTCCACACGTGACCCGATTTACCAGCCATGGCAAAGGTGATGGGGAATGTGCCAGCCATTATGGGGCTGGTGCGCTTCCAATCTCGAACGGCTCGCCTACGTCGTATACCGCTTATCTTGCTCGTTTCCAATGCAATGAGACCAGATAGATCTTCCCTTGCCAATCAACGGGGTCCGCAAGCAGCGTAAGCTTTTCTGCTGTCAGGCTTGCAATGGTGCGGACCTGCTGACTGTGGGACCAGTTGGGGAAAAGCGCGTTCTCAATGGAGTGGATTACTTTATTTTCTTGAAGGGTATAGCGACCATAATACGCTAACATAGAGCGAGCCGCCTCCGCCTGTTCTTGATCCGTGCCCCTTAAAGGATGTTCATCAGTGAAAAGTGCTCGCTCTCTTCTCATAATAAACACCGACATAAACCCTTCTATTGTGTAGATAAGCTGGCCCTGCGGCTCTTTATCCCATGGATAAAGCATGGACCCGCCAGAAGCAATGCCCGAAGCTTCAATCAATGACCAGGTACCAACAAGCTGCTGCCGCTCCATTCTACATTCCTACCTTTCTCTGATATGTCTCTATATCTGCCCCATACGCTTCATCGAGGAACGTGATCAGGCGCGAGGCGTAAGCCCGATCCCGATAGGCTGTCAGATGTGCGGCTCCCTCCACGCTCCAAAGCTCCACCTGGTTTGTGGCCGCCCGTTTCAAAGCTACCGCATCATGATATCGGACAACGCGATCGCCAGTGCCATGAATCAGCAGGACCGGGCACTGTACGCGATGGATGAGATCTACAGGTGTAATCTCTTGAAAGCGATGCCCGGTACGAACATACAGCCAGAGGTCCGCGCAAAAATACCAACCGTGTCGAAGCCAGCGAGGCAGGGCCATCGGTAAACGCTGATGTATAACATACTCTACGCTTGACCAGGAGCTGGCGAACGCACTATCGCAGATTACCGCTTGGATTTGCTGATCTTTTTCCGCGACCATCAGGCTGATCGCCCCCCCCATTGAGTATCCAAGCAGGCTGATATCTAGATTGGGCTCGCGCCAGCGTGCATAGGCCAGAGCCCCCAGCAGATCGTGTATCTCCTTCTGTCCATGTGTGAGCGGAACCTTTATCTCATCATGTCCATAGAACGCAAAGGCCAGGACGCTATAGCCCTGCTGCCAGAGATCTTTCATGGTCCGAGTAAACATCGAGCGATGCGTTCGATAGCCTGCGCTCAGAATAACCAGTCCCCGAGGATTAAGAGCTGGGAGAAACCAGCCATTGATTTTTCTCGGTCCCTGAAGAGAGGGGAAGACAACCTCTTCAACTGGTAACTGCCAGCGTCGCGGAGGGATACCGGTGCGTGGCTTTTCAGCGTTTGGACGGATCAACTCCTCCACTGTATAGATACCCAGAGCCGTAAGCAGGGTCAGTGCCAGGCTACCAACTCCACACAGAAGATTCAAAAGGGTTATATAGATCTGAATAGAGGTCCTTTTTTTACCCTCGCGTTTTTTACGGGGAATAGTGAGTCTGAGGAATAAACATCCAGAAACCAACGATGGCAAAAAAAGACGTTCAGACCAGGAAAGTGAATGAAATGTGCCTTCATCAGATTCAGAGCAAAATCGAGAAAACATACATCCTCCTGTTTGTTACCATTTTCTAAAACTTCCAGGTATCTGTAATCGTATCTGTTTAAGCAGCTCATTTTTTGCACTAAAAGGATCGATCAAGATACATTTGATAATATAATTATATAAATCTATCAAAACATTATAAAAAATTTTCTAATATCAAAAATGATTTTAAAACATTTAAAAAGAAGAATCAAGCATTCTCAATCATTTCCAGGGCTATTTCATTCTCTTTTTAAGCTGCCTTCTTCGGTGAGAAAGAGGGGGAGATGAGCGCGGACTGTTCTCACCCTGTGAGACCTGCCCTGCCCCACCAGGAGTGTACACCCCTGGACCCCTTTCTTCCTAGAATTAAATAGCCCTGCATCTTTTCAAGCGTAAGAAAAAGAAGAGATCTTGGGAAACAGAGAAGATTGGGACTTCCTGTCAGAGGAAGAGGCTTGTACATTTCGCTCTTTTCAAGCGTGCTAAAATGAGCGTGTGTTATTTATAGAGTAGAGAAGAAAAAATTTATTCGGGTATCATTGGCCAAAAGTACACAGAAAAGAAAGCTTTACATTGTGAATTCTGATAACAAAGAAGCATCTCCGGAGCCTAAGTCGCCTCTTCTTTCAGAACAATGGGGAAGAACAGATTTCTGGCAGTCCCCTGAGCCGGTAGATGAACAGAAGCAAGCTTCTCATCCTACTTTGGACGGGGGCCGAGGTGGATATAATGTTGACGAAAATGGGTTCAGGCTCTATGAGCATGCAACTCGGGTTTTTATGCCACCCGTGAACCCTCAGAATGGGGCATATGGAAATGGGCAACCTCCCCAGACTATGCCTAATCAGAGGGTGGCTCCCCCGCCATATGGCGCGTATCCCCCTCAGTCACCAAACTACAACCCACCATATGGATACCCACCATATCAGCCCCAGCCCCAGTATGGCTGGCCTGGTTATGGATACAATTATCCTGTTGCTCCTCCTCGCCGACCAGTTGATATGCTGGCGATCGCTGCTTTATCAGGATCAATTCTGGCGGTCCTGCTTGGGTTGTTGTTCCTGCTGGTGCTGGCCCTCATATTGGTCGCGCCCAATCGATTGAGTGATAGCCAGTTCTTTGGGGCCGTGGTCTCAATTCTCTCTTTAATGGTCTCAGGTCTGGTTGGTGGTGGCTTCGGAGTCTACCATAGCTTGCGAGCTTTACTGCATCGCCGCTCTCTAACCTTCAAAACCCCTCCTTTCTGGATCTACCTGCTACTCTATGTTGCCGTAATTGGAGTGGCATACTGGCTTCAGACCATTGGTATGTCCACAGCCTATCCCTTACTTACACTTGCCCTGATTGTGCTATCCGCTTACTTGCCTGCCTGGAGTATTTTCTCGTTGGGGGTGCGGCGCATCCGCAAACCTGAATGGCCGACAACCTGGAGGCGTTTCGCGTTCTCGTTGATTAGCGGCGCGACCCTGAGTATTCTTCTGGCAGCCGTGGCTGAATTAGGCCTACAAGTGCTCGTCTTTCGCAATTTAAGCGTGACGCCAGCGACCCTCCACTGTATTGATAGTCCTGATGTCGGTGGAAATAGTTGTAACACACCGACCGTCATTAATTTATTGCTGTTGATGGTCTCAGGCATCGCACCAATTGTAGAGGAGACGGTGAAGCCGCTCGCGGTCGCGATGCTATTCCGACGTTTCAGGAATGCTCGTGAGGCATTTACCCTAGGACTGGCCGCAGGTATTGGCTTTAATCTTGTTGAGACCATTGGTTATATGAGCTCGCAGTATGGTGACTGGCTCTCGGTCGCAGTGGTTCGCAGTGGTTCTGGGCTCCTGCATGGCTTCGGGGCTGGTATGGTCACCCTGGGCTGGTACTTTATCGCACGGAAAGTTGACGGCAAGCGCCACTGGGTGAAGGGTATTGGCTGCTGGTGTTACGCGGTCATTCAGCATGCCATCTGGAACGGTTCTGTTGCTATAGTAGAGCTACCAGATCCTATCGGCTCTTTTTTTCGAGATCAGAAAATTAATCTGGGTTTCACGCAGGTTGAGTCAATATTGGGCCTGTACTTTATCGAAGTGGTAATTATGCTCTGCCTCTTCTTGTATGTGACCGGAAGATTACGTCAAAAAACGCCGCGTAGGCCTCCTATCATGGAAACCCAACCGGCTAGCCCACTGATAAACCAGCAGCCTCAGCCAGGCCTGGCTCGCCCATAGGCTCATCTCCTATATCCTTCTATTGAAAGAGAGTGATCAAGCTGGTCACTCTCTTAGACTTCTCCATGAAAATAGGTAAAAGGTCCAGAAGAGACTACTACTTTTGACTTATACACAATTATTTCACCACATGATATACTGCGCCTAAAGTTCTTGCTTATAGCTAATGTATCCCAATGCTTATCTTTTTTGATATTCCTAATTAGCATCCATCGTTTAGAATAAGTATGTGGGGAGGAAGGTGGTGAATATACATATGCGTTGATTGCTGGTGGACGTTGTTCGTGGCTAGACGGATCTGGCGTTGGGAGAGAGTATGCTTGATTCTAAAAAATTTGGCAACTATGAACTTATTCGGTTGATTGCTGTTGGAGGAATGGGCGAGATCTATCTGGCCCGGCAATTAACTGCCTTTAATCGTGAAGTTCCCATCAAGATCATCCGCGACGACCGCGCCCACGATCCTGTGACGCGCCGACGATTTCAACGTGAGGCTGAGGTGAGCGCCCACTTGAAGCATGAGCATATTCTTCAGCTCATTGAGTTTAATGAGGCCAATGGTCGGTTGTTCCTGGTCACTCCCTATATTGAGGGTGGAACGCTGGCGAAAAGACTGGAGCGTGGTCGGCTTTCATCATTAGAGGTGCATCAGTTATTCACTGCCCTGGTGCAGGCCGTAGCTTATATTCATCGGCGGGGAGTGGTGCATCGGGATCTTAAGCCAAGCAACGTTCTGCTAGATCACGGTGGGAACGGTCAGATCTATGTGCGTCTGATCGACTTTGGAATCGCTTGTATTCTCGACCAGGGTGAGGAGCTCTATCCCGCGCTGACAAATAATGGTGTGGAGATCGGGACCGTCGAGTATATGGCTCCTGAGCGACTTCATGGCATTAATCTGCCCAGCAACGATATTTATTCTCTGGGTGTGATTCTTCAGCAGCTATTGACAGGCGGCCTGCCCTCAGATCGCAATGCCTCTCTTCTTCCCGCACCTTTTGAGCCTGTCGTTAAGTGCTGTCTTGAGCGTGACGTTCGTCAGCGCTATGCCACAGCGGAAGACCTGTTGGATGCCTTTGAAATGGCCTTTCAGCAATTGATCCCCCCAACTACCTCTATTCCTCCGGTCACTCATCAGCGGGCGAGATCTGTGGCCGGTGATTCTTCTTCACATCCTGGTGCTGTAACTGAGATCGCCGCTCCCGAGAGTGGTGGGAAAATGCAGATGGTTGCGTCAGCAAGGCCCGCTCAGATAGAAGACGCGCCGACGGAGCGCCCCCAATTGATCAATTCCCGACCCGTGCTTTCACATCCATCTCAACTGCACTTTTCACAAAAGGATCATAACGCGCCGACAACGATGTTGACCGTAAATGCTTCTCGCCCGAATGTGAGCCGGCTTACTCGAAAGCCTGCAAAGCGCCCCCGCCTACCTTTATTAATGGCGACCCTGTTGCTCGTGGTGGCTGTGACCTTACTGACGGGCGCATATGTCTTGGCTGCTGGCATTGCGTCTTTTAATAATGTCACCGTCAATTTGAGCGCCAGGACAATTAGCCAGAGCCAGGTATTTCAAATCACTGCGATGCCCGGTCAGCAAAAGATCGACGTGGGCCAGGCAACGATCCCCGCCACACCATTAAGCGCGAGCCGATCTGCCACTCAGAGTGGACAGGCCACCGGGAAAAAATGCTCATTTTTCAGTATCGGGAACCTTGGCTGTCGCAAGATTGTGCTTGCCAATGATGTTGATCTTCTAGCAACACAATTGCGCCAGGACCTACAAAATCAGCTTTCTCAAGATCTTCATGGGCAGGCTCAGGCGCATAGCTCTTTAACGGTTGACAACCTGCCGATCCAATATTCAGACCAGCAAGTGAGCCCGACTCCCAATATTGGAGCCACCTCTAATACTGTGAGTGTAACTTTAACTGAGCAGGCACGCTGGGAGGCGGTTTCTGGCACAGATGCACAAGCGTTGGCCCGTCAGCTATTAATGCAACAGGTGCAGGCACAGGGAGAGGGATATAAATTGGTAGACGCCAGTGTGAAGATTAGTACTCCGGTCGTGGTGAAGATCGATCCTAATGGTGCTGTAACTCTCAAGATCGCCGCCGGGGGACTGGCGCAACACTCCTTAACACCAGATGAATTGACGGGCTTAAAAGATCATATGAAGGGGCTGTCAGTGAAGCAGGCCAAAGATCTTTTAAAGAAGCAGCCGGGAATCGATCCAAACTCGATCCAGGTCCGTTTGAATGGAGTTGGCGAGAACCTGCCGGGATCAGCCGATCAGATTAAGATTGTTCCCTTACCACCGACTGGCACGCAATCTGTGGTCCAGCTCACGCCTATTCCAAAGGTGAATCTACCAACTCCCGTTCCTCCTGGGGGAGATCCCAACACACTTACAAATGGTCAGTCTGGAGGAGCCGAGCCAACACCACAGCAGTAGTTATGGAATAGGTTTATTCCTCAGAGGAGCCCCGCTCCTCTTCCCAGATTGTGCGCACTGTGCGGTTGACAATCTCGTAGCCAAAGCCCCGACGTTGTAAAAAGGACCCGAGCCGATTACGAAATGTTTGATACTCCATTGATGGATTGCGCATTAGCGAGGGGGCGCGTTTTCGTCCGGCCTGGAGGGCCAGCTCATCATCATTTTCATCCGTAATTATCTCATCAACGACCTCCCGTTCAACCCCCTTCATGCGTAGCTCGTTTTTAATCGCGCGGGACCCGCGAGGATTAAATTGTTCACGTGTCTCTTTCCAGAAGCTACTGAAGGCGCGATCATCCACTAGATTGAGATGATCCAGATGTTCCATCGCCGCTTCAATAATCTCGGGAGTGAACTCTTTTTTGCGCAACTGGCGTTTTACCTCATCTCGGCTGCGAGGGCGGAACGACAAAAAATTTAATGCATTTTCGATCGCCTTCTGACGTTGCTCACTTTGTTCTAGCTCGGTTAGAAGCTCGGGAGTAAGCTCCTGGTCAAGTTGTAAGCCCAGTTGTAGCACCAATAGACTATTTATACCCATTAGGAAGCGGCCATCGGCATAGATATTGTAGCGCTCGGGATTATGCGCCTGATTCTCAATTGCTGTGATCTTCATTGCTACTCTCCTGTTTCCTATCCTTTAACGCTGCGATCAGGGCCAGAGCATAGGCTTCAGAGGCCGTCTGAGCGTCATAGGTTTGAGCGCGCATCATCAAACGGTAGCGACACTTCCAGCGCCGGGCCGGCCAGGGAGCCAGCTTAAACAGCGTATACGTCTCAATCTGTTGCTCCAGGGTCTCGCGTAGAGATTGCTCATCAAAGTTTCTCAGGCCATACCCATGGAGAATTGTCCGTAGTGCTTCGGAAATTCCAACTGATGGTTCCAAACTATTTCCTTTTGTCTCCCTCTTCATTAGCTTTGGTTAATGATCGTAGGATCTCCGCCGCCGCCTCAGGTGAGAGCTGCTCAAAATCGGTACGTGGCAGCGAGCGCGGGATTTGTAGAAAGGGGCCACTCCAGGCTTTGGCCTGTTCTTCCATCCAATCCAACGCCTCATAGGCTTGCACATGAGACTGCTGAACGATCGGGTAGCGACCCTCTGCCCAGCTATAGGCTTCTTGATCCTTGGTATACACACTATAATCTTCATCAACGACAACATCTACATAGAGATCAACATAAATCATCTCGGTGTCTGTATTGCTGTATTCCGCTGTTGGCAGCACAATATCACAGTAGCCGCTTTGAAACTCTCCTTGAGCGTTGTATCCCACGTGGATGGTGTACCACTCATTGGGGTAGAAAAAGCTTAACTGATGTTTGTAAGCCGTCCAATCCCCTGGTCGCCAGTGCATGGTCGTCCCAATCGGTGTCCAGACCACAAAGTAGTGTTCCCCCACCGGGACATGATATCCCTCCCAACTTGCCCATTGATCTCCATTCACCAGTATCTTACGGATCTTTGTTTGATGTAGCATAGGTTATTCCTCTGAAAAAGTATCTGCTTATATTTAGAACGATTATACTCGAATCATATAAGCAGGAACAACCTGAATCACTTGGGGAGGTTCTATTCCGCTTGATTATCAAAATAGGTCCTGCCGATTCCTTCTGATCCCGCTACTATTCCGATGCCCAAAGAACAGTAGTATGATGCCAGCAGTATCGGAGATTTTACGTGATCATACGCTTCCCAATACTAGGATTGCTCCTGACAAAACGGCCTCTTCTATAAGCAGAAACAGGACTTCTTTCTATCTGTGCAGTAGTTTTCGTTACATACGATAAAATGCTGAAAGCAAGACTCTGTACTAATACGTATAGACGTAATCTTTGGCAATGGTCAGTAACTCTGCTCGTTTCTATTCAGCATTATTGAAATCAGGGAGGGTTGTAATGGTGGCCCAACGTTTACGTAATAGCGAGATCCTAATTTTTTGTGCGGCAATCCTATTTGGTCTGGCCTGGATCGCTCCTCTACGCCTGCCTGATCCATTGCGCAACTGGAATCCTGTTGTGCAGGTTCACCCAGAAATGGATCAGACGCTGCGGCTCATTCAGGTTAACGGAGAGCTAGCCCTGTTCTTAGCCGTGATCGGTATTTTGATCCTGCTGGGGAGTGCCCTGGGACAGGCTTTCACGTCTCGCCGGGTTGATCAGTTGCGGCGCTTTATCGGTGCCGGCGCGATTCTTGGCATCTGGATTGTAGTCACCCTATTGCTGGTCGGGCCGTTTTATGCATTTGACGAGCGGACGCGGCAGATTGAGAGCGGTTTCTATCTTATTTTCAGTCTTGTAAACCTGATTTTTTGTGTTGTCCTATTGGTCAGAGCCGTATTCCAGAGCAAGCCAGGTGAGCGGATCACCAGATTAGTCCTGATACCCGCGATCGGCACCACCTTTTTTATGACAATCACCCTGATTGCCACTATTGTCCTCGTCAGCCAGATCTCAAGCCTGGCTCCCCAGCTTTCTGAGAGTCAGGATGTAGGACTGCCTTTCCTTGTCATTGGAATTGTCATTATGGCACTGGCTGTAGCTAGCTCTGGTGCCGCCTCCTGGCGGGGATGGCGCGCCTGAAAAGGCGCGAATTTTCTGACAAAAAAGTGGGTCATTCAGCGTAAAAAATGATCCACTTTTGATTAGATTCAGGTATCTCTATCAAGTTTTCAGGCCTCTGGGCCAGGGGGCGCGATCGATCGGCTTATGCAATCGTGAAGAGACATACGTGATCACCATGCTCGCGATCCATAACAGGATCGAAATGACCAGAAGCCAGGGTGGAACAAGGATTTTCGCGATCGACTTCGTGTTAAAAAGCATGAGCAGTGCCACCACAATATATACAAACATCAGTACAATCAGCGGTCGCTGATACCATGAAAGGTTTCGCTGCTTTCGCCGTTTATTTCTCAATGCCCGGAACTCGATATACAACGTATAGATAGCAAAGGCGATGGAAAGAACTAAAAATACATAGCCTCCACTTAAAAAATCATTCATACAGGTTACTCCTCCTCTTTATTCTCTTGCAAGATCAGATTCCATTCCCTTTCGCACCCGAAGGTGCAATCCTACTTGAGAAATGAAAGCCCTGCATTAATTACACTTTGAGAACAGGATATGGTTTCAGAATGATATAATCTGAAGACATATCCTTATATTTTTGAGCAGGAGGCTGTGTGAGTATCACCGAAGAAACTCGAATAGAGCGCGACTCCATGGGAGAGATGCACGTACCCGTAGATGCCTATTATGGAGCCAGTACCCAGCGCGCGGTGCTTAATTTTCCGATCAGCGATCTGCGCTTCCCTCGCCCGTTTATCCGCGCCTTAGGGCAGATCAAACAGGCTGCCGCTCAGGTCAACTCCCAGTTAGGAACCGTCGACCCCCAGATCGCCGACGCGATTGTTCGCGCCTCCCAGGAAGTCATCGATGGTAAGTTGGACAGTGCCTTTGTATTAGATATTTTTCAGACCGGCTCCGGCACCTCGACCAATATGAACGCCAACGAAGTAATCGCTAACCGGGCCAGTGAACTGCTCGGTGGTAGCCGGGGATCGCGCAAAGTTCACCCCAACGATCATGTCAACTTTGGGCAATCCTCCAATGACGTGATCCCCAGTGCCATCCATCTATCAGCCGCCGTCAGTATCGATAAAGAGCTGGTTCCCGCCCTCGAAGTCCTGAAATCTGCTTTGCAGCAGAAGGCCGAGGCATTTATGGATGTTATCAAGACCGGGCGTACCCATCTTCAGGATGCCACCCCGATCCGTCTGGGCCAGGAGTTCCTCGGCTACGTTGGGCAGATCGAGCGTGGGATCGAGCGGGTCCGCCGGGCGCAAAAAGAGCTCTCCGAGATCGCTCTTGGTGGGACCGCCGTGGGAACGGGCGTCAACACCCATCCAGAATTTTCCGGGCGCGTCGCGAAGCGGCTCTCCGAAGTCACAAGCATAGCCGTCACCGAGACCACCAACCATTTCCAGGCGCAGAGCACCCTTGATAATATCGTCGAAGCCAGTGGCTCGTTAAACACCCTGGCCGTCAGCCTTATGAAGATCGCCAACGATATCCGCTGGCTGGGCTCTGGTCCCCGCGCCGGTATTGGAGAGATAGATCTGCCCTCAGTTCAACCTGGAAGCTCCATCATGCCCGGTAAAGTTAATCCTGTCATAGCAGAGTCGGTCTGCATGGTTTGCGCGCAAGTCATGGGGAACCACACCACCATTACCATCGCCGGCCAATCGGGCAACTTCGAGATCAACGTCATGATGCCTGTCACCGCCTACAATCTGCTCCAGTCTATCAGCCTGCTGAGATCAGTCGCGCGGAACTTCACCGAGCAGTGCATCAAAGGATTACAAGCCACCAGTAAAGGCCCGGAAATGGTCGAACGGGGGCTCGCCATCTGCACCTCACTCGCGCCAGTTATTGGGTACGATGCCGCCGCCGCATTATCCAAGGAGGCTTACAAAACTGGGAAAACAATTCGGGAAGTCGCGCGCGAGAAGACCGATCTTTCAGAGCAAGATCTGGATCGCATTCTTGATCCCGCTAGTATGACCAAACCCGGCCTGGAAGGTGATCCCGCCGGAGGCTAAGCCCGCTCGTAAGGGAGTATAGTGGAGTGGGAGAGGAGCCCACCGCGCCATCGCCTGAGAAGATGGAGGAAGAAGTAGCCGGCGGTTTATCCGCCGGAATCTCCAGGGATTGTCCCATCTCGCCCCGAAGATGAAACCTTCATCAGGAGTAGGACGGCCCGTCGAGCGCGGCAAAGACGTGCCGCATCTGGCGCATAGAGGTCTCTCATGGACCGGCTTCAACACCCATGCGCGGGACCGTATGGCTGATCTGCTTATCAAAGAAGATCTACAGACCTCCTCGCCATCGCTCTACGCATACATCTAGGGGGAATAGAGAACGAGATTCAGCATCGATCATGATCCCCTGTAGGTCCTCCTGTACCTGTGGGCTTTCACAGAGCCTGACCGTTCGGGGGGCAGGCGGTGCGTCCCCTTGCCATGGGTCCACACGTGACCCGCTCTACGGACCATGGCAAGGGGAGAGAATACCGTTCCTTACCAGATGATTGAGAAAGGTAGCCTCACAATGGATTTAGAAAGATTGACCCCTGACATAGCGACGGCATTATTTTGCGATCTTCTATTTCCCTTCCCAGGAGGTTGAATGGAAAATTGATATCTCGTTCTGGCTGGGTGCAGTTCATTTTTTTGCAGTGGCAGAAAAAAGGGTCCTTCAGGCGGTGGA
>CAXTTV010000052.1:0-27056 GCA_964247295.1 uncultured Ktedonobacteraceae bacterium
AAAATACAACTGGGCGGAAGACTTTGAGCTGTAATAAAAATAAAATTATAAATGCTAAAGCGCTTGACAAAATCACCCCATTCTGCTATCATCATGACACATACGTAGGGGTGTAGCTCAATTGGTAGAGCGGCGCTCTCCAAAAGCGAAGGTTGCGGGTTCAAGTCCTGCCACCCCTGCCAGAGTCTCTCAGCCGAGAGACTCTTTTTTATTTGTTTCGGTCTACAGTGGAATTTCGACAAAGAAGCTGGTGCCGGTTCTTTTATCCGACTCACACCAGATCTTGCCTTGATGCCCATCCACAATTGCTTTGGAGATCGCCAGACCGAGACCCGAACCTTTCTTCTCCGACTTCGCGGCCTCGGGAGTCCGATAAAATAACTCGAAGATCTGTGATAGCTGCTCCTGCGGGATAAACGAACCTGCGTTACGCACCCGAATTCGGATCGTCTGGTCCTCTTTCCATACCCGCACATCCACCATATTCTCTTTCTCAGAGTATTTGAGCGCGTTACTCACCAGGTTCACCATAACCTGACTGAGGCGTTCCGCGTCCACCGGCGCGAGTATCGGCTGATTCGGCAGCTCCATCTCTATATGACGCTCGCTTAGCAATTCCTGGTCCAGCACTACCTCCCGACAAATAGCAACGACATCAGTCTGGGCGATCCGAAAGGCCAGCTTACCAGAACGTATCCTATTTAGATCAAGGAGATCGTCCACCAGCAGGTTTAAGCGATGCGTCTGCTGATCAATCTTGCCCAGCGAATCGCGTACCACCAGCAGATCTGAGGGTAGATCGGGCATCCGCGTGAGTCGGCGGATCATCACCTGTGCCTGCCCTCGAATCGTGGTGATTGGTGTTTTCAATTCGTGCGAGGCCATTGAAAGAAACTGATCCTTCAACCTGTTAGACTCCTCTAGCTCCCGGTTCGCCTCAGAGAGTCGTGCATTAGCAGCAGCGAGAGCCGTAGCACGCCGCTCAGCCTCTTTTTCCGCGATTAATGTCTTGCGCCGTCCAGCCTCACGTTGAGCCGTCAAAAAGGCCACAATAAGTCCAGAAACCCCGAAAGGAAAAAGTTGTAAAAAGGCGTCAAGGGTCATCATGTTAAAGGTATTGAGCGGCGCGATGTAGAGATAATCCAGCGCAAGTGTAGATAGCAATACCGTCAGTAGAGCTGGACCCACCCCCCAGATCACAGCCTCCAGCACAACAAGGAGCAACATCAAACCACTAGGAAAATAAAAATGATATCCAACGCTCTGCAACAGGGCGATCAATAATGAAGCCAATAATGTTAACGGGATCGTGAGAAAATACCCCATCCAGGCACGCTGCCATTGTGGTTGCTTACGGATCAACTCCTGCTGAACTTGATCTTGCTGAACCAACCTTCTTAAAATAAAGGGCCGACGTGATTGCGCGACTCCGGGGGCCTCTTGTACATGCATGAAATCACCTTTAACATCCTTAACTAATGAGTCCTTCAGCAGGTGGTTCCTTAGAGAATAAAAGTTAGTATTTTTTATGAGCAGATGAGAAGGCGCGCTTCTCAATACCCATCCAGCGCGTCTGTTGTAGTGCGTCGTGCATACCAATCAAAGCTACCTCTGGATGCTGCCGCGCGAAATAATGCAACTGGCGCAGCGTCTGTCGAGCACTGGCGTCATCGGAAGTCACAAAAGACCAGAGAAGAGGATACATAGTCGCGGGCCGATGATAGTGCTGCGAGAACCAACAGGCATCGCCCAACAAAAACAGGCGGGAACCATTCGAGCGATTGATGAACATTCCAAGGTTACCTGGCGTATGACCGGGCAGTGGTACCAGAATAATGGAGCCATCCCCAAAAAGGTCGTGGCTGGACCGAAAACCTTCATAGGCCGGGCCAACACAATCAAAAGGTGTTAACATATGATCACTCAGTAACCGACAGACTAGATGATACAAACGCCGGTTCCGGGTCTGCGTTAGCTGAAACCACTCATACTCGATACTATTCACGCGCAGATCTACTCCTGGCAGATCTGGTAGGCCCGCCACATGATCCCAATGGAGATGAGAAAGTAAAATAAAGTCCAGATCATCAGGTTGCAGGTGACGCTGATGAAAATGATCAGCAATTGACTGCTCAAAACGCATTCGGGCGAGCGTCCCCCGAAAAACCCACGGCATTGATGCCAGGTAGGAGGAAATTGAGCTACATAGACCAGTATCATACAAAAAAGTTGCCTGGGGATGACGGATCAGGACGGCACTATGGGCAACTTCCATAGAGGAAACAAGTGATCCCCCCCGAATACCAAGGGCCTCTGGCATGGAGGCCCGGCCACAACGCAGAAAATCCACCTCTATCTCTGGATAGTTGGCGGCACGAAAAGGTTCTGCCTCGTCCCCATACATCTGAGGAGCATACAATGGAGTGAAATGCGCAGGTAAAAAGCTACTCACAACTTTGGAAGCCAGTAGGGAACCAGTGGCAATACCTGCCAGCTTCAGCCAGTCCTGTCCTCTCATTCAACAGTCTCCAGTGTATCTTTACTAAAAATATGTTCAGCGCACATTCATCAGGATCACTGACTGTATTTTAACATAGTCAAAGTGAAAGCGTCAGTGAGCCAGAGCATGTATAAAAATGCCAGCGTTCACTTATGAACGCTGGCAAAACCAGAATACTCTTTGTATTAGAGGATCTCAACAACTGACTCTGGTTGAGCAAACACTCGACCGTCCTGAACAATCAGGCGCACTGTCTGACCAGAAACAATCTCACCGGCAAGCAGAGCATCCGCCAACACATCGTCAATATGATTCTGGATCGCGCGGCGCAATGGGCGAGCACCAAACTCCTCGTCAAAGCCCTCACGCATCAGCAGGTCCTTGACCTCACTACTGACCTCTAGCTCAATCTTCTGCTCACCCAAGCGGGTCCGCACCTGATCCAGCAGCAGATCAACGATACTGTAGATCTCATCGCGCCCAAGAGACTGGAAGACAACGATCTGATCAATACGATTAATGAACTCTGGTCGGAAGGCTCGTTTCAAGCCCTCCATCGCCTTAGAGCGCATTACCTCGTTTTGAACCGATTTCTCATCTTCAGCGCGGCCAAAGCCGATGCGAACAGCCCGTTTGAGATCCGCGCTACCAGCGTTGCTGGTCATAATAACTACGGTGTTCTTGAAGTCAACGGTGCGGCCCTGACCATCGGTCAGACGACCATCATCCATAATCTGCAATAGCGAGTTGAAGACCTCGGGATGCGCCTTCTCAACCTCGTCCAACAAGATCACACTGTACGGACGACGACGAACCTGCTCGGTCAATTGCCCACCATCGTCGTGTCCAACATATCCCGGAGGGCTACCAAACAGACGAGAGACAGTATGCGGCTCCATATACTCCGACATATCTAAACGGATCATGTGGTCCTCACCGCCGAAAAGCTCCGCCGACAGGGCTTTCGCTAGCTCGGTTTTACCAACACCGGTCGGACCAAGGAACAGGAAGGAACCAATCGGGCGTTTAGGATCTTTGAGACCCGCTCGCGAGCGCCGAATAGCCTTCGCGACCGCGCTGATCGCCTCATCCTGACCGATCACATGCTTACGTAAATCAGCCTCCAGGTTGCGCAGGTTCTGACGCTCCGTCTCCAGCATCTGACTAACTGGAACACCAGTCCAGCCCTCAACAATCTGAGCAATATGCTCTGGCGTCACTACTAACTGAAAAGCGTCATTAGACTCGGACCGAGCATGGTCTAGCTTCTGCTGAGTCAAAAGCTCCTGCTGACGCAACATCGCGGCCTTCTGATAATCTTCAGCGTTAGCGGCAGCTTCTTTCTTGGACTGAATGTCGGATAGCTCGGTCTCAAGATCAGCGATGAGAGTCGGGCTAACAATCCCTTTCTCAGTTGCCTCTAGGCGCAGAGCCGAACCCGCCTCGTCCATCACGTCAATCGCCTTGTCAGGCAAGAAACGATCATTGATGTAGCGATCCGAAAGCTTCACGGCAGCCTCGATCGCCTCATCGGTAATCCCAACACCATGATGCTGCTCATAGTTGGATCGAACAATCTTTAACATCTCGATGGCCTCTTCAACCGAGGGCTCATCTACCTTGACGGGCTGGAAGCGGCGCTCTAGAGCAGCGTCCTTCTCAATATGCTTGCGATACTCATCCTGAGTCGTCGCGCCGATACAACGCAACTCGCCACGGGCCAGGGCAGGCTTTAACATATCAGCGGCCCCAACCGCGCCCTCGGCAGCACCAGCACCAACAACGGTGTGTAACTCGTCAATAAAGATGATAACTTCGGGAGACTCGCGCAGTTCCTCAAGAATCGACTTGATCCGCTGCTCAAACTGCCCTCTGAACATCGCTCCAGCAACCATGCCACCAATATTCAAGGTAACCAGACGCTTACCACGCAAGTTGGCCGGGACATTCCCCTCGTGAATCCGGCGGGCCAGGCCCTCGACTACGGCGGTCTTACCAACACCAGGCTCACCTATCAGAACAGGATTGTTTTTCTGACGACGACCAAGAACTGTGATCAGACGCTTAAGTTCACGCTGGCGACCCGCAGCGGGATCGAGCCTGCCCTCGGCGGCGTCGGCGGTCAAATCCCGACCAAACTGGTCCAGGGTTGGCGTCTTGCTATTCTTCTGCTGGCGATCCGCTGTCGCTGTATTCGTGTTTTTGTTATTCTTAGTACTGTTGGCACTGAACCCTATGGGGGCGTTACCCGCATCAGCGTTGCCGCTCAGCATCCCAGGAAAACCAATACCTTCAGGACCACCCATCTGCTCCATAGCTGCCCCCATCAATTCGTCAACACAGGACTGACAGAGGTAATGCTGTTCACGCGTCCCATTTACAATCTGGTCGATGCGGACACGAGCAGGATTTTTCTGACAACGTTCACACTTTTGCATATCTATCTAACGCTCCTTATTTTAGAGGATGCTGTACCTATAATCTGGTTAAGCAAACAAAAGCTGAGATTGCGAAGATTATACTTCATACTTTTCTTTTTGTCTAGCACTCTCTTCTCCTGATTGCTAACTCACTTATATAAACGATGAAGGTAAAGATTTTATTCCGGATCTTCAAACTTTTTTGTTGTCCTGGCAGTGTATCTCATAGATTGCTACACCTCACCTTTACCATTATCTTCGTGTATTTACTCATCTAAAGTTTACTTTTGAATACGTATGAGCCAGTAATCTGGTTCTTTTAGTTGCCATTTGTTCTTAATAACACCCCTGACCATCATCATATTCCCATCTTCTAACCATTTTAGCAATCCTTTTCTGTGATTGCCAACCACAGCTAAAAAAACCAGGAATCTCCAATTTTTATGCCCCTACTCATTGACGCTCCTAAATAGAAAAATGTACAATTTAAAAAGACGAGGTCCCGTAAGTGATAGATACCAGCCTAAAAGAGCCCGGCGAGGCGCTCCGCGAGACTGTATATCCAGTTGACCAGATCAATGATGGAAAGGGCCAGCACTATGACAACACTCCCTCCTTTAATTCATGAGGAAAACCTCCGCCATTATTTACAACAGCATCTTCAAGGGCCAGATCTCCCTTTAGAGGTTGAACGTGTGCGTGGTGGTCATTCCAATGAGACTTTTTATATTACTCGTGGAGATCAACAATTGGTGCTCAGACGCCCACCACGTGGGCCACTACTTCCTACAGCTCATGATGTTTTGAGGGAATATCGTGTGCTCAAAGCTTTAAACCAGACCAATGTACCAACGCCACGTGTCTTACTGGCCTGCGAAGATACTGAGATTATTGGGGCTCCTTTTTATATTATGGAACGGTCTCAAGGTATCGTGATCCGTACAGAGCTACCAGATTTCGCGCAAACAATTGAGGGAAAGGAAGCTCTCAGCCAGGCCCTGATTGAGGCCCTGGCTCGTTTGCATGATGCGGACTGGCACGCAATCGGCCTGGAAACCTTTGGTAAACCCCAGGGCTATCTAGAACGGCAGTTGAGACGCTGGTCAGACCAATTAGAACGCTCGCGACAGCGATCTCTCCCCGAGCTCGACAAAACAACGGGCTGGCTGTCAAAGCACCTGCCGCAGTCTCCGCAGGCCACAATCGTGCATGGTGATTATCGCATGGATAATCTGATGTTCTCCTCTGAGGAGCCACGTGTGGTGGCAATCTTTGACTGGGAGATGGCAACGCTGGGAGATCCTCTGGCCGATCTAGGATATCTGCTCTCGTTCTGGCGCGAGCCAGGCGATCCTCCTCAGGAATTTAAATCGGCGGCCTGGGATGTCACAGGCCAGCCAGGATTTCTCACCAGGGCTGATCTCATCGACCACTATGCTCAGCTAACGGGTCGGCAGCTTCATGCAATCGACTTTTACGAGGTGCTGGCGATCTGGAAACTGGCGATCCTTCTAGAGGGTAGCTACTCTCGTCACAAATCTGGAACAACTGATGACCCTTTCTTCGCGGAGTTGGAAGCAGGAGTCCCCGCTCTGGCACGCCGGGCCTGGGCTATCTGTCAAAGATCAGCAAACTGAACATTATTGGAGAAATTTACTTTCATGCCTGAAAACGATCCTTTTTTACAAAGAGACAAGCAAGTTTGTGAACTGCTGCTCATCCGTCACGCCGACGCGATCCCAGAGGCTGATGAAATCATTCCCGGCGGGATTTACGATGATCTGCCTTTAAGTCGTAAGGGACGTCAGCAAGCTCTGGCTCTGGCTGAGCGGCTACAAACAATATCCTGCGCGGCGCTTTATAGTAGTCCTCTAAGGCGTTGTCAGGAGACGGCAGCCCCTTTGCTGGAACGGCTGAACAAACCTTTGATCCTCGTCCCTGAGATTAAAGAGGTCCGTCTCAGCCAGCAACTTCCCCCGCCGATCGATCACGAGGATCGCACAGCCCTTGTGGAGGCTCTGTGGCAGAGGCAGCATGCGATTATCGCGGCTGCGGCTGCTTCGGGAAGCTGGGATAGCGTGGAGGGTAGCGAGCCCTCGGCCCAATTTCGCGCGCGAGTCGTCAAAGGGATAAATGAGATCACTACCCAACATTTCGGCGAACGAATACTGGTCTTCACCCACGGCGGCGTTATCAATGCGTATCTGGCCGAGGTACTGGGACTGGACAAAGACTTCTTTTTTCCCTGTGGCAATACCTCAGTCAGTATCGTACGAACTTCAGGTACACATCGTATCGTCTACGCTATGAATGATCTCCATCACATCCGTCAGTGGTAATCGAAAAAGGCCGCCCATCAAGAGATGGGTGACCTTTTTGTTTTTAGAAAGCTTACTGCCAGTTCTGCGGCACATAACGCTGCCAGAGATCTACCAACTGCTGGCGAATCTCAGAACCAGTCTTGGGTGTATACAGCAGAGCCGCAACGACACCAGCGATCAGGCCCCAGCGGAACAGCGAACGTGCGCGAGCACGACGGCGATTGTAACGCTCAATCTGCTCAGCAACAGACTCACGGGTACCGGAAACGGAACCAGCAACGTTTTTCAAGCTCTGAGAAGCGGTCTGAGCCCCTTTCTTCAGAACATCCTGAGTTGTACCCAGACTAGACTGAAGAGTGTCTTGAACGTTCCCCAGACTAGACTGAAGAGTGTCTTGAACGTTCCCCAGAACGGGAGCAGCCTGCTTCTGCACCTTTTTCAGATTTTTCTGAGCGGCCTTAGAAGCGTTCTTCGCATTCTTCTCTAGCAGTTCCTGAGCCGCGCTCAGCCCTGTAGTCAGAACAGTCTGAGCGGTTCCCAGACCGGACTGGGCATTATCCAGGCCACTGGAGACCACATCCTGAGTTGTGCTCCAACCCGACTGCACATTATCCTGAAGATCGTTTAAGAAAGGCTTCGCCTGCTTGCTCACCTTTTTCGTATTCTTCTCAAACTGTTTCTGGACCTTCTTGAACTGTTTCTGGGTATCCCTGGATTTTGGTGAAACGGCTGCCTGAGCCGCATCGATACCCAAAGCCAGTTTATCTTGAGCAAGCTTGGCCCGATCCTGGACTACAGCCAGAGCCGACTGAGCCACATCTTCAGTTTTGGAAGCATAAGAAGTGTTTTTTCTGCTGAACATACGATTTTCTCCTGGTTATTTATTGTATAGTAGTTTGTCGTAGGCTTAAATATTCTTCTCTACTCAGTACGGGCTAAAATCTAAAGAGGTTTCATTTTTTTAAACATTATTGACAAAAGTCCCGATAAAGGACAAAAGTCACTAAGACTTTTTCTTAGCAGAGGATAGAGGACATATACTAATATCCAAAAGAGTAGCCCCTAAAATAGTTCGCATCTCGGCTTCATCATCCGCTTTAAATATTTGCAGGAAAAGGGCCTTTAACATTTCCGAGTCATAAATCGTCGAAATTACACGGCCAACAACAGGTACGAGTTGAGGAAAGCGCTCGCACCTGGGCTCAGATCTATTTGTTCATAACCAATTTTATCGACAAGATACAAATTCTATAGACTCTCTAAAATCTGATTTACTTGTGCTTCATCCTTTGCCCCATTAATCTTTCCAAACAACTCATCTAGTCGTTCCGCATCGGAAATCGCTGAAATCTTCTGGCTGACTCTCTCTTCTAATTGAGGGAAACGACTTTTAACGAGCATCATGATATATCTTCTTTGAGTTTGAGCTCTGCCTTCCCGTTTACCCTCAGCTCTGCCTTCCCGTTTACCCTCAGCTCTACTTTCCCGTTTGGCAGCTACAAGAAGTTTTTTGACCTCGGGATCTTCTAGTAATATATTTTTAAACATTTGTAATTTCTCCTGCACTCGCTGCTTTTCTTGTGTGGAAAGCATTCTCGCTCTTTGTAATAAGACTCGCAACCAGGTTAATTGTCGTGATAATTGCATATCAGTGTATGCTGTTTCCATTTCAGTGATGGCTTCTAAAATTATATCGGCTGTCACACTATGCATCGCAGGCAGCAAAGCGTACATGCCGATGGCCTTCTGGTCCTTATAAAGACGTGCGTCCAGTTTCCAGAGTGCTACAGTGCGAAACCGAAATTGCAGAATTACTTCCGTTCCACTGATCTCTTTATACAAAGATTTTACCACGCCCGTTTTAAAAGGATAAATAATCAAAGAGATTACTGGCTTACCAAATTTTCTGAGGAGCAGGCAGTGATATTCTAACATGCGAAGATCCATGTCTGAGCTACCACTTACCTCCATCTCAATATGCAAAACATGTTCCTGGTCACGATACTGTACTTTATAGATCCGGTCCGCCCGCAAAGGTGGTCGCAAAATCTCGATATTTAACTCTTCTATATAGTGGGCTTCAGGTAGAAAATAGGGGATCATTATGCCCTCTCGACCCTCGAAAAGTGATTTTAAGGTGCTGTCATATGGTTGCTGGCTCATCTCTTCCTCCTCCTCACTTGCATCTATTATAATAAATATCCCGATATAATACAATAATAATTTCTATTTACTCTTTTTACTTTTCTAGTAGTTATAATCTTTCATAGAAGTGGTCGCAGAAAGCTTTTTTCCGTTTTCCCCGTTGTTGGTGCTATACTGTAGGTATGAATTTGATAGAAAATCCCTTCTTTCCTTATATAGGACTGCGGCAGCCCACTCCCTGTCGCGCCACTGTTGAGCGCTATCTGCTTGCTGCCGGGTAGCGGGGCTTCCCCTGCCCTAAAGCGTATCCTCATTTCACAACATCACCAATTGTCTTTGTTTTTTTCCGCTTCAACATGTCTTTTTCTATTGGGAGGCTTTCAAGTAATGGATCTGATCGATAAATTAGCAAACCTTGCGAAACGCTATGACGAGCTGAATACTTTGATGGCGCAGCCTGAGGTTACCAGCGATATCCCGCTCTTACAACGCTATGGGCGTGAACATTCCGAACTCGAAGATGTGGTTAATAAATACCACGAACTTAAAGAGAATGAGCAACAAATGGGCGATGCTCAGCAGATGTATTCGGAAAGCGATGATCCCGAGATGCGTGATCTGGCCTACGAGGAAATGGAGAGCCTGAAGGCCCACAAAGAGAAACTGATGGAAGAGGTTCAGGTCTCGCTACTCCCCAAAGATATTATGGATGAGAAGAACGCGATTGTCACTGTCCAGGCCGGGGCTGGCGGCGATGAGGCTGCTCTTTTTGGGGCTGAACTCTACCGCATGTACAGCCGCTACGCTGAGGGTCGCCGCTGGAAAGTCGAGATTATGGATATCAATGAGACGGAGCAGGGCGGCATCAAGGATGTCTCCTTTACAGTGAAGGGCCGGGGTCCATATAGCCGCTTAAAATATGAGGGCGGCACTCATCGTGTTCAACGAGTCCCCACAACTGAGGCCAATGGCCGTATCCATACCTCCACGGTAAAGGTGATTGTGCTTCCAGAGATCGATGATGACATTAATATTGATATTCGCACCGAGGATATTCGCGTCGATGTCTATCGCTCTACTGGTCACGGCGGTCAGAGCGTGAATACGACAGACTCAGCCGTTCGCATCACCCATCTGCCCTCGGGATTAGTGGTGACCTGCCAGGATGAAAAGTCGCAGTTGAAAAATAAAACGAAGGCGCTTTCTGTGCTAAAATCACGGTTGTGGGATCTTGAACAGGCGAAGCGCCAGGAAGAGCTCAGTAAGAGCCGGCGCTCACAGGTCCAGACTGGTGATCGGAGCGAAAAGATCCGAACCTATAATTTCCCACAGGATCGCGTGACGGATCACCGCATTGGCCTGACCCGACATAATCTGCCCGGCGTGCTCAATGGCGAATTGGACGAGTTTATTGATGCGTTAATAACCGTCGATCAGGCAGATCGACTGCAGAATATGTTTGAGGAAGAGGTACCGGTAAAGTAATGAGTGGCTGCCGCTGCCTGTGAACAATGGTGTTATCACAGAGGCCTCAATGACTGAGGCCATCACTGAAAGGTAGGCTTATTCGCATGACGCAACTGATTGTTGGACATTCAGAGAATATTTCGTACACGACACCGGAACTGAACCCACCCTATAGATTGCTACTGGGACCCGGCCCCTGCAATGTCGATCCTCGTGTTCTCCGCGTCAGTATCGCTCCCCAATTGGGACATCTGGACCCGGAGCTGTTTAAGATTATGGAAGAGACGATCAGAATGCTGCGCCAGACCTTCCAGACAAAAAATGAGATGACGCTCTGCGTCTCTGGCTCCGGCTTCTCCGGCGCTGAAGCGGTCCTGAGCAATCTATTGGAAGAGGGCGATACACTTATCGCTGGCAGCCTCGGCTTCTTCAGCGGGAAAATCACAGAAATCTCTACACGCGCTGGAGCCAATGTGATTAATCTGGAGACAGAGCTGGGGCAACCATTGATGGCGGAGCGCCTGGAGGAGGCTTTCAAGCAGCACCCAGAGGCGAAGATTTTCGCGACGGCGATTGCTGAAACGTCGACCGGCCTCTGGCAACCCATGGAGGAGCTAGAGCGGATCACGCATGCCCATGGCGCGCTTTTTGTGGTCGATGCGGTCTGCGGCCTGGGTGGTATCCCCGTGGATGTCGATACGATGAGGATTGACGCCTGCTATTCCGGGAGTCAGAAATGCCTTGGGGCTCTGCCCGGTCTGGCACCGGTGACGCTGAATGCTCGCGCCGTCGAAACAATTAAGAAGCGCAAGAAGCCTGTCCAAAGCTATTATCTGGATCTTCAGTATCTGCACAACTATTGGAATGGGGATCACGCTTACCACCATACCCTTAATAGCAATCTAATCTATGGCCTGTACGAGGCTCTGAGAATTACCGAAGAGGAGGGGCTGGAGCAGCGGTTCAAACGCCATAGCCTGCACGGCTCTGCGGTCAGGGCCGGAGCCAAAGCTCTGGGCCTTCAGATACTGACGCAACCAGTCTATGAGCTTCCGGTGCTATCCGCGATCACGCTTCCTCAAGGCGTGGACGAGTTTAAGATCCGCCAACTTCTGCTTGAGGAATACGGGATTGAGATTGGCGGGGGCTTTGGAGCGCTTAAAGGCCGGTTGATCCGCATTGGCCTGATGGGGTACAATTCAAGCCGAAAGAATGTCGCTACAGTGCTTTCAGCATTGGAGAACGTTCTGCCGCGTTGTGGCTTGAAGCTCCAGCCGGGAGCGGCGATGGCTGCCGCTGAAGCAGTTTATAATCAGTAATCATCAACGCGAAGACCTGTTGCCAACCAGATCAGTCAGGGCCGCGACAGGTCTTCTCTCCTGGAAAGATTTTCGTATGGCATTGGAACAACCACAGGCAATCCGAACCGTTTTTCTGGATGCCGGCTTTACTCTCATACGCCCAACTGTCTCTACCGAGGAGATCTGCCAGCAGGCTTGCCGGAAACTGGACCTGCATATCCATCTGGATCAGATCCGAGGACGCATCCATGAGGCGGAAGATCTTTTTTTCCAGCGCATTCGTGAGAACCGAGATATTTGGGCCAGCAATGGGAACATCAGCCAGTTCTGGCAGATATACTATATGGATCTGCTGCGCCCCTTCATCGAGGAACACGATGAGGATCGTCTTCAGAAATTGGCGGCCCAGATCATCCAGGAGTTTGATCTCCATACAAACTGGGAGATCTATCCCGATGTCCTACCGACACTAGAGAAACTCAAGGCGCATCAGTATTTTCTGGGCGTGATCTCCGACTGGAGCATCGCCCTGGGCCAGATCCTACGAGAACATCAGCTTACGCAGTACTTTGATTATCTGATCGTTTCCGCCGCCCATGGATATGCCAAGCCTTCGGCCCAGCTTTACGATCTGGCTTTACAACGAGCCAACGCCATCGCCGATTATACTATCCACATCGGCGATATGTATATCAACGATGTTCTGGGCGCGCGAGCCGTTGGCATTACGCCGATCCTGCTTGATCGCTCCAAACTTGTTGATCCACAAACCGTGGATTGCCTTGTCATTCGCTCATTAAACGAGCTACCAACGTTACTGGAGATCTCCTGACGAAAGGCTCTCTCAAGATCATATAAATGCCTGGAGCAGCTCGCGGACAATCTCGATACCGTTGAGGCGCATATGATAGAGAAATGTTAGATGGAGAAAATCGCCATCGTGGGCAAAAGCTCCGATCTCCCGCGCGACCTCTAGAGGCGTGTCATAGGTCTGCACCGCATTGGCGGGTACGATCACACGCATTGGGAGGTTATAGGCGTTGGCGTAAAGCTTCAAATGCATCGCCATCTGATATATACAAAGATCTGTACAATCACCTACAACAACAACGGCACTCAGGCTCTGGTGGTCTTTTAACCATTGATTTAGCTCGGTACCGTGAAAGGCATTCAGGGAATTTTTCGCGACGATCGTAAAGCGATCCGCGAAGGGTAGCCGCGCAAGCTCAGGGATAGTCCCAGCCTCTGAAGTGCCCGACTGACAGTGTGGAGGGAAATCGCGAAACTCCACCGAGTCTGGAGTATGGCAGTCCTGGGCAAGCACAAAGTCGCGTACTCCAATCTCATACGCGCCCTCAAAGGTTTTGACTACGGACGGAATGATCTCCTCTACTCGGGGGCTGGAGAGCGCGCCTTTATGACAAAAACCATTAATCATATCTACACTCAACAAAGCGACTCGCCCGTGTTCCGCCTCTGAGCGCAACCCTTCCCACGCTAGCGGCTGTAGCCCACTCTCCCATTCGCGCATCGCCAGCAGAAATGCGGTCCCCCGATCAATAAATGGTTCGGTTAACATCAGACTCTCTCCTTCTCTTTAAAACGTCAATTCAGGCAAAATGGACAGCTTTATCCAAGGTTAGCGCTGTCTTCAGCCTCTGGATTAAAGCGGTACAAACGCGCCGGACGATGCGTCCCCTCCATCTTTTTGGCTCCTGTATCTTCCAGAATACCGGTGGAAAGAATCTTTTTACGAAAATTCCGCTTATCGAGCCGACGATGCAGGATGATCTCATGGACCTGTTGCAATTCTCGTAAAGTGAACTGCCCAGGCAAAAGATTAAAAACAATAGTTGTGTAGTTTAGCTTACCCCGCAGACGCTTCAATGCGTAGTCCAGAATATGCTGGTGATCAAAGGCCAGTTGTGGCAAATCATAAACCGGGAACCAATCCACCTCTGTCGCATCATCAGCAGCCCGCACCTGAAGCCGTGCTGAGTCTAGCAAAGCAAAGTAAACCACTGTGATCACACGCGTGCGCGGATCTCGACCAGGATCTCCAAAAGTGTAGAGTTGCTCCAGGTAGACATCCTGCACCCCCGTCTCTTCCTGCAATTCACGCTTGGCTGCTGTCTCTAGAGATTCATTGATATTTACAAAGCCGCCGGGGATCGCCCACATACCCTCGTAGGGCCAGGAGCGGCGCTTGATTAAGAGGACCTGAAGGTCTCTCTGGCGCAGGCTCATCATCACAACATCTACAGTAACGGATGGACGCTCGTACTTGCTAGGATCGTAATGATGCTCCACCGCCTCCTTACTTACGACGGATTGCGGCTCCGCCTGCTCTTCCTGCTGCATAGGCTCTCACTACTCTTTCATGCTTTTCGTACAGACGAGTGTCTTTCTATCGGTCTCGTGTTCTCATCAATTAGTGTTAGAAGTACACTAATATTACTTGACTGATATCGGGTTGTCAAGTAAATGAAATAGCCCTGCGCCCCTGACGCTATACTAAAAATCCTTCTGATGTGCTATACTTTTTCGTGCAAACATCTGTTCAGATTCAGGAGAGAAAGTGTAGTTGCTGCATGTCCGAAGAGGAAAAACTGGGTCAGTATCCCGTACAACAACAATTGGAACGAACCACAACATTTAGTCTTTACCGTGGGCCTCATCCGACCCGTAAAAAGCAGAATGTGCTGCTGAAAGTTTTTCATGCTCCCCTTACCTCTCCAGAGATTAAAGACGCCTTTGTTCAGCGAGCAAAACAGCTCAAAAAGTTAACGCACCGCAACACTGTCCGAGTTTTGGATTATGGATTGGAGCGTAGTTTCACCGATCTCCATGACTGCGGCTATCTGGCCCTGGACTATGTTGAGGGAATCTCGCTTGAAAACTACCGCGCGGGTAAACCATCTATGAAGCCTGATGAGGTGAAGCGCCTGCTCACACCGCTGGCTCAGGCCCTTACCAGTGCTCATCACGCCCATATCCTCCATGGCAATCTGCATCCGGGAAGCTTGCTGATCAATAAACGTGAGGAACCCCTGATCTCGGACTTCAGGATGTTTCTACCAGATCTGGACGACGAAAAGGCGGGCTGGCACTATCAGGCTCCCGAACAGCTTCAGGGTCAGCCGATACCAGCCAGTGATCAATACTCACTGGCGATCATGGTCTACGAGTGGCTTTGTGGTCAGCTTCCCTATCATGCGAATACGGCTGAGGAGCTGCTCCATAAACAACGTACGCAGGCATTTCTCGCTCCCCACGAGATCTCGCCAGCGATCTCAGAAAACGCCAGTCAAGTGATTATGCGCGCCCTTTCTTTCAAACCTGAGGAGCGCTTTGAGCAGGCTGATACCTTCGCGACCCATTATCTTTACGCCCTGATGGGAATGGCCGCGCCAACGTCGCGCCCTCAACCAGCTCTCCCATCCCTTTCCCCACTGACAATAATCACAAAAAAAGTGCCACTTGTATTCACAAACCAACCAGAAGATCCATCGATGGCCGCTATTTCTCCCCCCAAATCCTCTTCTGAAGAGCCTGGATTGGCCCCCGAACGCGTGGTCGCTATGGCGGAGCAACTGGTGCGCGAAAAGCCCGATCATTATCCGCAGGATCACGATCCGATCGGTGAACATCCAGAGGATCAGCCAACCCCCAAAGAGGATCTTCCCCCCCTCCGCGTTCGACCAAAGATGCGCGCCGTCGATGGCGGTCGCTTGCATGCGCGGGTCAGTGCGGATCTCCAGCAGGGAGGCGAGCTTTCTCGCAGCCTGCCGGGTTATGAAGAGCGCCCGGCCCAGGTCCAGATGGCGAATCTGGTCGCCCAATCTCTGGAAGAAAACATTCCAGCAGTGGTGGAGGCCGCAACAGGTACAGGGAAATCCTTAGCCTACCTGGTACCGGTGGTCCGATCCGGCAAGGTTGCGATTATCAGCACGGCAAATAAAGCCCTTCAGGAGCAGCTTTTTTATAAGGATATTCCCTTTGTTCAAAAGCATATTCAGGATTTTGAGGCTTCCCTGGTCAAGGGAATGGGCAACTATGTCTGTTTGGATCGCATGGATATTGAACGGGTCGGTCTGCAATTTCATGCCCAGAACCGCGAGTTTGAACAACTGGTGGATCTTACTCAACGGCCCGAGTCCGGTTTTACCGGCGACTTTGAGACGCTGGATTTTAAACTACCCCAGGACATTCGTAGCCGCATTATGGCCGATACCGATCAATGCGCCTGGAATAAATGTAATTTCTTTACCGAATGCTATATCCGCGAGATGCGCGAGCGCGCCCGACAGGCTCAGGTAATTGTTGTGAATCATACGCTGCTCTTACTGGACGCCGCGATGGATGGCTTTCTCTTGCCAGAACGCGATGTCATCATTATTGATGAGGCCCATCATCTAGAGGATGAGGCAACGCGCGCCTTTACAATTACGGTGAGCCCATCCCAGATTACAACTCTCCTGGCTCAACGTATGCTGAAAGATCACAGCCAGCTTAGCTTGCAAGACCAGCTTAAGCGCTTCAATGATCAGTTCTGGGGAACGCTAGAGCAGATCGCTGATCCCGGCTATAAAGGTCGAATTAACCTTCAGGAACCGGTTGAGGATGGCAAGCATCTGGCCTCTCTGATGGAGGATCTGGCTGACTCTCTTCGCAAGCAACGGCCAAAGGATCTTCCGGAAAAAGAGGCACAACTTTATGACAAGTTACTCAAACGGGCGCAGAATCTGACGGCGGATCTGCGGACGGTTTTCTCAGTAGATCAGCCGGAACGTTTTGTGTATTATGTGGAGCGCGTCAGTTCCGGTGGGAGGCGGGGCTATACCCTGAATGTTTCAGCCGCCCCGCTTAATATTAAGTCTTGGCTTCAAGAGCGCTTGATCAATAAGTGCAATGTTATCTGTACCTCAGCCACTTTGGCGACCTCGGGTCCTAATTCCGCGAACCCGGAGCAGAAAGGGCCGAACTTTGCCTACTTCCGCAAACGTGTAGGGCTGAATCCAGAAGATGTGCCTGAGGTGCTTGAAAGCATTCTCCCCCTGACCTTTGATTATGAGCAGAACGCTCTTCTCTATCTGCCTCGCCAGATTCCCGAGCCTGCTTACGGCGATGGGCCGGCGGCCCAGACCTATACTCGCGCTATCGCTCGCGAGATGGGTGGGCTGATCAGGCGATCCCGAGGCCGGGCCTTCCTGCTTTTCTCCAGCAAACGTATGCTCGACGATTGCTTTCATTTTATGAACGACGAGTATGAGAACCTGACGCGTGGCATGGAGCAGGGCTTTACCTTCCTGAAACAGGGAGATATGACACGGCTGGAGCTGACGCGTAAATTTCGTGAAAGCGATCAGGCGGTGCTTTTTGGCTTAAAAAGCTTCTGGGAGGGGGTTGATATCGCTGGAGATGCGCTCTCGCTGGTCGTAATTGACAAGCTACCGTTTGATCCTCCAGACGATCCCGTTCACGAGGCCAGGGTCGCGAAAATGAAGGCCGCCGGCGAAAACTGGTTTGGTACCTATGTCTTGCCTCAGGCTATCCTGCGCCTCAAACAGGGGATTGGTCGGTTGTTACGCAGCCGCGAGGATCGGGGGGTCATGGCGATTCTGGACGCCCGCCTCCAGACCAAAGGCTATGGCCGAATGATTTTGAACGCCCTCCCACCAGCCAGAAGAACCAGCAATCTCAGGGATGTTGACGACTTTTTTGCTCAACAATAGCCGCTCAATAAGGGGGTCGCCACACCTCATCCCTGTTTTCATCCCGTCCCAAAGCTGCTATACTTAGAGATGCATTCCGACAACTGTAGACAGACATTGGGTTTTTTATATCATATTAAGAGGACAGGGAGAACCGCTCGTGAGTAAAATCAAAATGCGATGCATCACCTGTGGCAAGTGGTTTCAGTCGGCTAATGCTAAAGAAGTAACTTGCCCTGATTGTACGCAAAAGGCCAGAAAAGAGAAGCTGGCTGCTAAAAACGCCCCACAACCGCCTACAAAAAGCCTGGGCACTTCCGGACCCGCCCAAAGGCCTGCTCCGGGGGGTAGCCGTCCATTGCCGAGCCCCAAACCCAAACCGGCCTCAACAGGGACAAACCACTGGCTAGATACCTACCAGGATGTAAAAGTCGTTCAACCAGAGCAACCTCGCCGTCCCCTCTCGTCCTCGCCCGGCCCCGTGCCCCGAGAAAATAGTGGACACGAGCCGCCCAACTATCGCGATCGCCAACCCAACTATAAACGGGAAGATAACGGTCCTCGCGGCCCCTATCGTGACCCGCGTGAGAATAAATTTAGAGGCTCCTCATCCCCTTATGATGAGAGACAACACCAACCAGGCCCCTATCGTGAGAAAGAGCAGGAACAGCGCGGCCCTGGAAATTATCGTAGCCCAGGCTCCTATCGCAGTCCCGGAAACTACACGGTCCCTGGAAGTGTAGGAGAACGTCCACGCCTCCCCCAACAGCGAGAGGGCACCTTCAGTCGCTATCAGCGTCCCGACCAGCGGCGGCCCGGCATCCCTGACGCTCCAACCGGGTTTAGAAAACCAGCTAAACCCACCCGTCCACCTCGTCAGGCTCAGCCACCTAAACCGAAAAAGGAGAAAACTCCACCACCACCACCTTTTACGCCAACACCTGAGCAGATTACTCAGGTTGAGATGCGTTACCAGGAGCTGGCAACACCCCAGGAGTTCGATGGCATCCGTACACAGATCGCCCATGAACTGAACATACCGCGTAAGGCCGTGAAAAAGATTGTGAAAGAGTTCCGTTCACGCGAGCATGTGCCTAGCTGGTGGGAGATCCAGAGCTATAAAGGCAATGATGAAGAGCTGGAAAAGATTAAAGCGGCGTATAGGCCCTACCTACCGGTCCCACCAATTGGGGTTCATAAGCTTATCGCGGATAGCCTTTCGTTAAAGGCAGGGGTTGTCTATCAAGCGATTAAGTCTATTCGCCAGGATCTGAAGCTGCCTCAATACAATAATCCCGATTTGCGTGAGCAGGAAGACTCTTCGCTTGTGAAAACAACTACGACTCCTGTTGACAAGGGGACCAGCTCACTATCTCCCGTCTCAGAAGGGCAACAATTAAATGACCCTTCTACACCGGTTGATGCCTCTAACACGGCAAAACAGCCAGCACAGACAGAGAGTGAGCAACATTCGCAATCCACCTCACCAACAACCTTACAGGAGCCCGTTTCTGCTACTCCTATTGACGGACAGGAGCATTTAGAGAAATAATGGAGGCATCAGGCCAGATAGTTGTATTCTGGCCTGTTATACCTTTTGTGGAGGAGTTATTTTTTGATGGAGAACTGCCTGTTCTGTAAGATTGCCTCTAGTGAGATACCCAGTAATATTGTATACGAGGATCAGGAAATTGTTGCCTTCGCAGATATCAATCCACAAGCCCCTTTTCATGTCCTGTTGATCCCTCGTCGCCATATCACATCAGCCGCAGACATCACAATCGGGGACGGTGATCTCCTGACAAAACTATTCATCACGGCGAAAAAGCTTGCCCATGAACATAATTTAGACCAGAGGGGATATCGTCTGGTCACCAATGTGGGGACCGATGCAGGACAGAGCGTCTTTCATCTTCACTTTCACATGCTTGGCGGACGACCACTTACATGGCCTCCAGGCTAAGCCCTTGTATTTGAGAAGCGAAGCTTCTCACGCTGAAGGTAATGACATGCGTATCGCGATAGATTACACAGCCGCGATCAGACAGCAAGCTGGTATTGGCCACTATACTCGCAGTCTGGTTGAGGCTATGCTTGCGCTTGATTCCGACAACCAATACACGCTATTGACCAGCGGACGCCCTTCACAGGAGCATCCGTTTCCTGAAGCCGAGAATGTTCGTGGGCGCGGGATGCTGATTCCTGACCGCTATTTAAACATTCTCTGGTATCGCTGGCGCGCCCCACTCTATGCCAATCTTTTCGCGGGCGGCGCGGATATTTATCATGGCCCTGACTTCGCGCTCCCACCGATCCGTGGCAAGATAAAGCAGGTCGTGACTATTCACGATCTGGCCTTTCTGGACCATCCAGAGTATGCGGTCCCCTCGCTGGCAGCTTATCTCGCCCGCGTAGTCCCCAGAGCCGTCGAACAGGCGGATATGGTCGCGGCAGTCTCCGAGGCGACACGTCAGGCCCTTGTCGCTCACTATGGAACGCCAGCCGGCAAAATCACGATTATCCCCAATGGAGTAGGCCCCCATTTTCGTAGGATCACCGATCCTGTAATTCTTGGAGCCACACGCCATAAGTTTGGGTTGACAGAACCCTTTGTGCTGGCAGTCGGCACGTTAGAGCCGCGCAAAAATCATATGGGATTGATTAAGGCATTTCATAAGATGTGTCAGCAACAAAAAGGGCCGGAGCTTCTGGCAATCGCTGGCGGTAAAGGCTGGCTTTATGAAGAGACAAAGGAGCTGGTCGCGAATCTACATCTGGAGAAAAAGGTCCTTTTCCTGGGCCGGGTCAGCGAATTAGAGCTTATCTCGCTCTATAGCATGGCGGAGATCTTTGCATTCCCATCCTTTTTTGAAGGATTTGGTATACCCCCGTTAGAGGCAATGACCTGTGGCGCGCCCGTCCTCTCGTCGAATATATCATCGCTCCCCGAGGTTGTGGGAGACGCGGCCCTTTTAGCAGATCCCCACAATATTGATGAGATGAGCGATCGCTTGATTCAACTGAGCGAGGATGCTGATCTGAGGGATAGGCTCCGCGAGAAGGGGTACGAGCGCGCGAAACTGTTTAGCTGGGAGGCTTCTGCTCGTAAAATGCTTACAGTCTATGAAAAGCTGTACAATGGAGTTACGGACTTTTCTGAGGTTTGATTTTTATGAAAATTGGTATCAATGCGTTGTTTTTTCAGCACCCGGCCAGCGGAACCGGGCAATATCTCAGTCATCTGCTCAATGCCCTGGCGGAGATCGATCAGGAAAACAAATATCTTCTTCTGGGCTCCCAACCTGATCCAAAGCTTACCGGCCCGATGGAGCGCTTCCAATATCTGGGTAAGCCTGCTCCCCTACCGGGCAAACGCAGTGAGAACATTGAGAAGTTAATCTGGGAACAAACCACCGGTCCCACTCTGGCAAAGCAGTCAGGCGTCGATCTCTATCATGTTCCCTATTTTGGCTCGCCTCTGCGGCCAAGGACGCCAACACTAGTCACAATCCATGATATGATCCCACTCCGACTTCCACTCTATGGAGCCGGAACGAAAGTCAAGCTCTATAACGGACTCGTCTCACGAGCGGCTCGGCAGGCCGATCTGGTGATCACGATCTCACAACACGCGAAAAAAGATATTATCGAGACGCTGCATATCGCTCCTGAGCGCATCCGAGTGATCTACCAGGCGGCGGGCGAGGAGTACCGTCCAATCACCGATCCCGAACGGTTGGCGGCAGTCCGCGCTCGCTACGGGTTAGGAGAACGCTATGTCCTGTATTTAGGTGGACTGGATCAGCGTAAAAACGTCCCACACCTGGTACGAGCCTTCGCGCATCTTTACAAGCAGTTGGGAGATCCCGACCTGCGATTGATGATCGCAGGTAATCCAGATAAGCAGAAGGGGCCGCTCTTCCCAGATCCCCGTCCGGTTGCGGAAGAGCTGGGTATAAGCGAAAAGATTACCTATCGATTTATTGAAGAAGAAGATAAGCCAGCTCTGTATAGCGCAACCAGCCTGTTTATTTTTCCCTCGCTCTACGAAGGCTTCGGCCTGACACCACTGGAGGCTATGAGTTGTGGCGCGCCCGTCGTCTGTTCCAACCGCACGTCTCTCCCCGAAGTCGTAGGGGACGCGACCATCAGTGTGGACCCCGACGATACCCAGGCCCTGATAGATGCTATGAGCCGGGTTCTCACAAACCCAGCGCTTCAGGTTGATCTGAAACAGCGCTCGCTCAAACGCGCGACCCACTTTAGCTGGCAGCAGACTGCCACTGAGACGCTGACGGCCTATCAAGAAGTCTATTCCTGGAGTAAAAAATAAATGCGTGTATTGATGATTTCAAAGGCCCTGGTGGCCGGTACTTCGCAGCGCAAACTGGAGGAATTGGCGAAGCTACCAGGCGTCGAACTGACGCTAGTCACCCCGGAATACTGGCAGAGCGATGATGGCAGTAAGCAGGTTCTGGAGCGTATGTATACTCAAGGCTATACTATGGTGGTGACACCACTTCAGCTTAATGGCAACTTCCATATGCACTACTATCCAGAGCTCGGAAAGATTATGCGTGAGAGGCAACCCGAGGTGGTGCATATCGACGAAGAGCCGTATAATCTCGCGACCTTTCTGGCGATGCGCCTCGCCAATAAGCATAAAGCAAAGGCTCTGTTCTTTACGTGGCAAAACTTGCTGCGCAACTATCCCCCTCCATTCCGACAGATGGAACTTTATAACTACGAGCACGCCGGGGCGGCGATCGCGGGCAACAAAGATGCGGAGACAGTGTTGCGCCAGAAAGGCTATACCGGCACGGTCCGGGTAATTCCCCAATTTGGCTTCGATGTCGATATCTACAAGCGTAGCCAGCCGCGAGCGTCCCGTAAACCGGACGATCCCTTCACGATAGGCTTTATCGGTCGGCTGAAGCCAGAAAAGGGTCTAACGCTCATGGTTGAAGCTCTAACATTCCTGCCCGAGAACTGCCGGGCCGTCTTTATTGGCAACGGTCCTAGCAAAGAAGAGCTGGAGCAGCGCGCCCTTAAGCTGGGTGTAAACGATCGCGTCAGCTTTAAGCCTGGTGTCCCCACGGATCAGGTTCCGGCGGAGATGCAGCGGCTGGACGCCTTTGTACTGCCCTCACTTTCGCGTCCCAACTGGATTGAGCAGTTTGGGCGTGTCCTTCCAGAGGCCATGGCCTGCGAGACGCCTGTGATTGGCTCCGACTCCGGCGAGATCCCCAATGTGATCGGCGATGCCGGACAAATCTTTCCCGAAGGGAATAGCCGGGCTCTGGCCGAATGCATCAAGAAGCTCATTAAAGATCCTGCCTACTACACAGAACTTACCCTCAAAGGTCGTCAGAGGGTAATCGAGAACTACACGCAGGAGAGGATTGCCCACCAGACCTTCGAGGTCTATCAGCAGATGCTTCAGAACCGCTAATTTCTGTCAGGACCCCCACGCGTGTGAAGCGCCGGAGTTTTTGATGAGTATACAGAGAAGCTTTCGCCGCCTCACTGTATGCTCACCACCTCTGTATTCCTCAAACATAGGATGGAGACATTGTTACGGCTCGTCACTTACCTCTCCCCTTTTTGTTCTCGTTGTGGCACTGGTTTTCCAATAAAATCCCCGGCGAAGAAAAGATAAAAGCAGCGGTATCAGGGAATATTTATGTATATGCTTGAAATGTTGACAAATTTTTGAGCATTTTCATGCTACATTCAAAAGAGCAAAAGCATAACTTGATAAGTTGTGTACTATCAAACAAGTGTTCTATACCATTTTTTGATAGAGATGAAAGCTTGCTCAACTTCTGTAAGTAGCTTGGAGAAACATGTATGTCAGAAGCAGCTCCTGAACCTTCGCAAACATCTGGTAAGTCCTTGGTTAACCTTAAAAGCTTTATTGCTTATGCGACTCACGAACGCGAGTCAGGCATTTTAGGCGAACCGCGTGTAAATGTTAGGGAACGAAACAGACTGCTCCCTGGTGGCTGCCTCTTGCCAGACTCATTCTGGCTCTGATTATTATGGTTCTTGTTTGCTTTAATGGATTGTATTTTTTACAAGAACCAACATTCACATTTATGTCGCTTCTCGTAAAACTTATTTTTATTGGTAACATCACATTTTATCTTTTTACGGCGCTCACATTTTTTGTGGAGAATTGGCGCGAAAAACAGGGAAAGTAGAATAATCCTCCCCCTCTCGGTCACCAGGAGTAGCCCAAACACCCCTAAAATGTATCTTCATAAAAACTCTAAGCAGATATTAAACTGTTAACCTTATGCCTCATCTCCGTTAGCGGGAACCAGGTTGTTGATTTACGACAAGCACCTGAAATACCTCTCAGTCGGCTTCAAAAAGCATTTTAGCTGTATACGAACCCCCGTAGCGAAACGTAAAAATAATCGAAGAGAAAATGATTTAGCATGTAAATACACATTACTTATAAAAAACTGAACAGGCAATTTTAGGAAGAAACCGCCATGTGTGCCGATCGCTTCAACGCTTCACAACACCCAGACGGGTATCAAAACCCGCGTTCATATACAGAGACGCGCACTGATGCTGACAAAACTCTTTTTCAGGCTGGCTTTGAACAAGCTCCAATTGGGATAGCTCACCTAAGCAGCAATGGACACATCTTACAAGCTAATCGCCGCCTTTGTTTCTTCCTGGGCTATAGTCGGGAAGAAATGATCCAACAGACGCTTACAGAGATGAGTGTCCTGAATGAGTACGATCAAGATTATGGACTTCTTCAGCAGATTTTTCGCGGAGAGTTGAAAACGAGTATCAGTGAGCGTCAACTTATTGACAAACAAGGACAAAGACATTGGGCACGTATGACCATCTCTCCAGCCTATTTTGCTGAGGAAACTCCTGCATATCTTATCGCGATTATTGAGGATATCAACGATCGCAAGCAGTTAGAGGCCCAGCTATTCGCGACCGAGCAGAAAGCGGGAGAAAACAGCAGCATCCCCGCAACCTTCGCGACCATGGCCGAAGGGATCTTTGTCTATGATGAGCGGGCCAGACTCATTCATATTAACACTGCCAATGGGAAGCTGGTCATGCGTGACATTACTGAGCAGCGTAGAATGGAGCGTGAGCTTGAGCAACGCACACAAGAATCGTTAGATACCCTGCTGAGAATGGCAGAGTCGTTGGTAGAGCTTCCAGAGGGTCTGACGGAGGAGAACCGCTACAGCGATCTCGCGACCCGAAATGTGATGCAGAGGCTAGCGGAATTGACCAGAAGCATCATGCGAAAAAAACAGGTTGGGATCGTCGCGATCGATCCCCAGAACCAGACACTTCAGCCAATTGTTGTTGTTGGGGGGACACCGGAGCAAGAGCAGCAATGGTGGCAAGAAGTGTCTGGCCTACGACCCGATCAACGAACGATTGACTCAAAAGTGCTCTCTCGACTCCAAGCAAACGAGGCTCTTATCGTTAATATTCCAAAAGAGCAGCAACAAGAGAGCGAAAGTAAAACACCTCTGGCAATTCTGGCCCCCATGACAACCGAAAATCAGCTTATCGGCATTCTGGCACTGGATTACGACGCCCAGGAAAACACCTATACGCGCGAGGATCTGGCACTGGCAAAAGCTATTGCCAAGCTTGCTGCCCTCGTTTTAGAGCGTGAGCGGCTCTTACAAGAGCGCGAAAAAAGTATGGCGCAAATGCTGGCACTCCATGAGACAAACCAGCGAATGGACAAATTTATTAGTATCGCCAGTCATGAGCTAAAAACGCCGATCACGACAATCAAGGGATACATTCAACTGGTGTCCCGCCGTCTGAAAACCGCTATTCACGCTCACACCGAAGAGGAGGAGCGGCAGAAAAAATCTTTGAGTGATATGCTTACTCGTATGGAGACCCAGATCGACCGACTCATCCGTCTGGAGAATGATCTGCTGGATGTATCGAGGATTAAAGCTGACCGATTGGATCTCAACCTCGAAGATTTTAACTTTTTAGAGGCTGTTCAGGACATCGTCAATGACCATCGAGAGCTTTATGGCCCAAGGGAGATCACGTTAACGCTCCCCGAAGAGAGCAAGCTTCCCGTTCATGCCGATCCCGAGCGCATTGGACAGGTGGTAACCAACTACCTGACGAATGCTCTTAAGTATTCTCCACCTAATAAGTCGGTGGAGGTCTGCGTCAGGCTTAAGGATAATCATGCTTACCTCTCCGTCATCGACGAGGGACCAGGGCTACCAGAAAAGGAGCACGAGAAAATCTGGGATAGTTTTTATCGTGTGCGGGGCATAGATATTCAAAGCGGCTCTGGAGTTGGCCTGGGACTGGGATTGCACATCTGCCGTACCATCGTGGAACATCATCAGGGTCAGTATGGGATCGAGAGCAAGCCTGGACAGGGCTCAAAATTCTGGTTCAGCATCCCTTTAACGGAGGAACAGCAGAAAACGGCCTGATCTATTTCGTTGGACAGGTCGTTTTCCGTTTATCGTGCCTATGACCATGGGTTTCAACTTTGTTTGATACCTCTCTTACAGATAGATAGTCTTATCTGCAACCGAAGCCATGAGCTCAGCGTTATAGTATAAAATAAGCAAAGACAATCTTGCATACTTGTTGGGAAGCAGCAAAAGCAGGAAAAAGGAGAGAGACATCATACTGATAGGAAGCCTGTTTGATGACATGAAAAAAGGAATGATGTATAATAAGCCGCGAGGAATAGCCTTTTAGTAGGAGACACAAGATGAATGGTGACATGATCCAAAATGTCATCAAGGGACGGTATAAACTAATTGATGAGCGAGGCCGTGGCAGTTTTGCAACGGTCTATATCGCGCGTGACGAAGAAAATAACCGTATCTTTGCCATTAAAGTGATGCATCAAGATTTGGCTGATGACGGTGAGCTCCTGGCGCGCTTTCAGCGCGAGGCGCATATTCTCTTGAACCTGAGCGATCCCCATATTGTAAGAATCGTTGACTATGGGGATGATAACAATATGCACTATATCGTGATGGACTACATCGACGGACAGAATTTGAAGTATTTTACGCTCAATGAGGGTCCGATGGAGTCGTTACGTGCATTAAATTATGCGCAGCAGATAGCGGAAGGACTGGATACAGCATACAAGCATGGTGTGGTTCATCGAGATATCAAGCCGCAGAATATTCTGA
>CAXTTV010000053.1:0-27043 GCA_964247295.1 uncultured Ktedonobacteraceae bacterium
ATGGGGCCCATCCAGCCGACCTCGCGTGATGCCTTCTCCCCTTCGCCGCCCGTCCTGCCCGGCGAGCCCCTGCGGGCGCCTGGATATCTCGGATGCCGACCTATCTGAGCATCCTTGTGTCCGAAAAATTCCAGAGGCTCAGGTGCTTCAGGCTGCCGAAGATCTTCTTCGTACCGCGAATATTTCTCATTAATCCGTCTAAATAGTATACTAGATAGAAAAGTGGGGATGCAGGGGACTAGTCGCCCCTGGCAGGGATCGGGGCTGCGCGCCCCACCTCCCTTCCCGCTCCGCCGTTGGCGGTACAAATGATGCACACATATGAATAAACAAGTAGATATATTACGATCAAAAATGTCAGATGTTGATGACTATGGCTATCCAACAAAGCCGGACTCTAAAGGGCGGCTCCGCAAGATTGGCGTTGGCACGACGCGATCGCTGCTGGTGAAGGGGATAGGGCTGGCGCTCAATACTGTTGGGACGCTGCTCTGGCTGGGACAACGGGGGCGGGCTCACCCTCCATTGAGGCCGGGCCGCTTCGCTCCCAGGCGGATTCTGGTCATCCGTCTAGACCTGATCGGCGATGTGGTTCTCTCAACTACGGTGGTTCGTGCTCTGAAGCGTACGTATCCTGAGGCAGAGATCGATCTTCTAGCGATCCCGGCCAGCGCGAAAGTGCTGGCCAGCGATCCGGATCTTCACCAGATCCTGACCTATGATCCTAATATCTGGCGACGCCCCAAGGCTTTGTTCGGGATTACAAACTGGCGCGCGGCTCTGCAACTGCGCCGCCAGATGCACCGCCGCCACTACGATCTGGCGATGAGCGTATCTGGTCCCTGGGCCGCGATCCTTTCGGTGCTCAGTGGGGCTCCTCGCCGGATCGGCTTCGGCAAAGAGGGCTATTTCGGCTTTATGACCGATAGCGCGCCCGGCGCACACTGGCGCACCAGACAGATTAAACATGAGGTGGATTATTGTCTTGAACTGGCTCAGAAGGCTGGGGCAAAGATTGAGCCCAGCGATCGCGTCCCTCATCTGACGGTGGTTCCTCAGGCCCAGGAGGAGATTCAGCAATTGCTCCAGCAAGAGGGGATCACCCATGAGCGCCCAATTATTGCCTGCCATATCAATTCTAATAATGGACAATCCAAGCGCTGGCCGATCCCCTACTGGGCAACCCTACTGGACCGCCTGATCCGTGAGGGCAACCAGGTGATCCTGACGGGGGCTCCGAACGATCTCCCAAACATTGAGGCGGTTATACAGCGGATGAGTGAGCGGCCACATAATCTTTCTGGCCGCACCAGTCTAACCGGGTTGGCGGCCCTGTTCGCCGAAACGGATCTCTTAATCACCGGTGATAGCGGCCCAATGCATATCGCGGCGGCGATGGGAACGCCACTGCTGGCGATCCATGGCCCTACCGATCCCAATCAAAGCGGTCCTATCAGCCCCAGAGCCACTATTATTCGCAGCGATATCTGGTGCAGTCCCTGCTATAACGCAACTAGCAGCGCCGATTGTCGTTTTTTTACGACGGCCTGTATGAAGAATATCTCGCCAACCCGGCTTTATGAGACGGTGCAACACGTGTTGCACCAGGATAGATCCCAGGCCGAAGCACAAACAATTATTGTTCCCTATCTAACCTGACTGAGAAAAAAGATGTCTCTACTACACTCAACACAAACAAAGCCTATAACTCTACCACAGAATGCACATATTCTGGTGGTAAAGATGGCGGGGATCGGAGATCTCTTGATCTCCACTCCAGCACTCCGAGCCTTGCGCGAGACCTATCCCCTCGCGCGCATTGATCTGTTAGTGACGCCGGACTCGGCGGGCCTGCTCGATGGCTGGGATGTGATCGATAAGATTATCGTGCTGGACAAGTACCTTTTCGATTACCCGCAGCAGATGCTGAAAAACCCGCTTAATCTATTAAAGCTGACGCCGACCTGGAAGGATCTCCACGGCGGCGAATATGATGCGGTCCTGTTGTTCCATCATCTGACACTACCCTTTGGTAGGATGAAGCATCAGGCGCTGATGCGAGCCACCGGGGCCAGGTATCGCGTTGGGCTGGATAATGGTCACGGCTGGTTCCTGAATGTCCGAGCAAAGGATGAAGGCTTCGGGGCAATGCATGAGGCCGATTATAATCAGGCGGTCGCGGGAGCGGTCGGGGCGACAACTGAGAATAAACGTCTCTTTGTCCCGATCAATGAAGATGAGCGCCGTAGGGCTCGCGAGCTGGTCTTTGAGGGAAACTATCCCAATGAAGTGTTCCACCCAATTGTCGCGATGCACCCCGGTAGTGGTGGCTATAGCACAGCACGCCGCTGGGCCCCCGAACGCTTCGCTGAACTTGCGGATAGGCTTTATAAGGATTTCGGCGGACAGCTTCTGCTGATGGGCGGCCCTGAGGAGGCGGATCTGCACCGCTCAATTATGGAGATGATGCGTTCTGAAATGCCGGTGCGTAGCCTGGCTGGCAAGGGCAGTATTAAGGTGGCGGCGGCGGTCCTCGAAAAGGCGGACCTGTTTGTAGGCAATGACTCATCGTTGATGCACCTGGCGGCGACCGCCGGCATACCGCTGGTGGGTATCTACGGCCTGAGCAACTATAAAGCCTGGGGACCCTATACTGGTGAAGCGGATCTGGAGCATAGCAAGAAGGCCCGAGTGGTTCATTTGGATCTTCCCTGTATGCCCTGCTTCTATCGAGGGCACGATCTCGGTACGCCGGAAGGCTGTAGCACTCGCGATTGCCTGGCTCAGTTGGGGGTTGATCCCGTGGCGGTCGCGGCTCGCCAGCTTTTGCGTGAGAAATTTAAAAAAAAGAACGTAATACATATAAGCGAAGAGCCTCGCAAGCAAGACTCATCGCTTGCCTGATGTGAGGAGGGCCGTGACAGGGAAGGTACGGCCCTCTTTTTTTACGCTCTTCTTAAGGAACATAATCTTAAAAATGAGACGATATCTACAAAGCGGGAGCCTCGGTCACAATCTCGGCGCTCTGTATCTTACGTTGAACTGGACGTGTAAAGTTTCCAATCTCAACTTCAGGTAGTTCTCTCTTTAAGGTCGCCAAAAGGGCGGGAATCCCTATGGCTTTCCCCATGCTCTCCAATGGCGGAACTCGTGGAAGCAACACTTCTGGATCAATGTTCAGGTTCCGCATCTGAATTAACCTCAAGCCCGTCTCTTTCACAAAGGAAATCAAAGCCTCTACCTCTCGCTCACGGTCGATCATCCCCGGAAAACTTAACAGATTAATGGAGCTATACACCCCAGCCTGACGCGCCCGTTTCAGGGACTCTTTCACATGCTCAAAGGTATAGCCGATCGGACGATAGTAGGCATTGTACGTTTCAGGATGCCCTGAGATCGTACTGGTTCGTAGGGTATCCAGACCCGAGTCGAACAGATATTGCATCCATCGGGGATTACTAGAATTACTGTTGATGTTGATCACGCCCCGATCAGTGCGCTGCCGAATTTTCTGGATCGCCTGCCCGATCCTTCTCCATTGTAAAAGAGGCTCGCCCTCGCAGCCCTGCCCAAAACTAACGATCGCGTCTTCGGCCTGCTCTAGATGGGGAAGGGCAACCTCGACGATCTCATCAACACTCGGCACAAAGGTCAAACGGTCCTGAGGCGAGATCAGATCTTCCTCTTCCTGCTTAGAGATACACCCAACACATCGGGCATTACACCCCGGTGAGGTCGCAATCGCCATCTCCCAGCGTTCAAAAAACAGGTTGCTAGCGGTGGGACATGAATAGTCCAGGGCGCAATGCGCATGCTGCCCAATAATCCGGTTCTGGGGATAGGCCGCCTGCTTCTCCCTGACCAGCTTCTCTAACTGCTTGCGATTAAAGGCCCTGGGATGCCACTTGCGCGGGCTATCGGTCTTGACGGCGGCAACATAAAGTTCCCCATTCAGGCTCGCGACCGCACTGTAGCCAAAGAAGGGGAGGGGCTCGGTATCGGGAACTTTCTCGTAGTCTGGCAGAAGCGTCCGCGTATAGCCGATGGGGAGCAGCGCGGCGGCGGCCCAGCCCTCTGTGGCTGGCAAAGTAATCCGAGAGCCATTCCGCTTCCGGCCCACGGCCAGGCGATCTGGCATCATTGAGAGCGTCACACCATCGGGCAATGGAATCAAATCCCTGACCTCAAGTGGCTTTCCATCAAACGCCAGAGCTTGCAGGCGGGCATCTTCAAGAATCTCTCCTTCGGGAGTACAATAAACAAGATGTGGAACTGGCATGTTTTTCCTTAACTGGGTATCAGCCACAGACAATCTTAAATGGCTCGGAACACTCCTACCGATCGGAGCTAATCTCACGCATAGTGGGAACACCAGGACTTGTCGGAGTGATCGGGATCTGTGGATTAGTTGGCCGCTCATCTACATAGTCGTCTTGAAAAATTCGAGGTAAGGCTCCGGTCTGCTTTTGAACCGCGACCCTCTCCTCTAACTCTTTTGTTTCTTCATACACAAAGCTGAGCAAAATATGCTCTTCCCGGACACTCTGACAAAACTGACGAATGCGTGGACGCTCTTCTTCCATCCAGGTATTCACAATGGCTTCCAGTGTGGAAAAATTATCGCCACAGACGGCGCTATCAAAGCTTTTGAATCTATACACTGGCGCTTCCTTTCCTACGTGTCAGGGCAGCTATCATTATTGCCGGTTATTGTATCATTGCCAGCAAATTTTTGACAATATCTCTCTATTATATGCATTTGTGGCTATAGGATAGAAGTTGCTAACCCTTTCTCCTATTATCTCCTGATTTCAACTCCCAATCCACTGAGCGTCTCAAAAAAGGTGGGGTAGCTTTTTGAGATATGCTCGGTTCCCTGCAACTTCAGTCCCTTTCGGCTTCCAATACCCGCGATTGCCAGGGCCATTAATACGCGGTGATCGTGATGCCCATCAACGTTGACACCACCCTCAATTCCCTGTGGTCGCCCCTGCACAATGATCGCGTCCCTCTGAGGCGTAATGGCACAACCGGCCTTTTTCAATTCATTACATAAATCGTTAATACGGTCCGATTCCTTATAATGCAAATTTTCTATATTATAGAAAACGCTCTCTCCCTCCGCAAAACAGGCGGCAGCAACCAGTACAGGAATGCTATCAATTACGGGATCTCCATCCAGCTTGATGCCTCGCAACCTTCGCCCACCTTGAATAGTCAGCGTCTCACCTTCGCGTTCCAGGTCAGCACCCATCAGATTAAACGCTTGCAACAGGGCCTCGCCATCCTCTTCTCCCACCCGTAAACGCGTTAAGCGTAACCGACTCTGAGGATCTCTTGCTGTTAAACAGGCAGAAATTAAGGCTGCCGCCGAAGGATAATCTCCTGGTAACGTATACTCCTGTGGACGGTAATGTTGATCTCCTGGTATCGAAAAATGCTGAAAAGCATTCCGCTTTACTGTTATACCAGCTTCATCCAATACGTTCAAAGTGATTTCAATCAGCGGCCTTGATTTTAATCCATCTACTACCTCTATTTCTAATCCGTCTTTTAGCAGAGGCGCGAGAAATAATAAAGAGCTCAGATACTGGGAACTACGCGCACCCGAAATCTGAATATGTCCGCCACGCAAACCACCACCATGAATATGAATCGGCAGATATCCTTCGTCCCCCACAGCCTGGATCTCCGCGCCAAGACTTCTGAGGGCCGTTAATAACTCGCGATTTGGCCGCTTCCCTAAAGATTGGCTATAAGAAGTGAAAAAGGTAATATCTGGCAGTAACGACCCAACCCCAAGAAACAATCTGAGAACCGCTCCAGCATTCCCAGCGTCCACCCTGACCGGTCCAGAGGCCTGCGGACGACCAACGCCTTTTATCCTCAAATGCTGATGGTCAGCGTCCGCCCAATCAAGACGCGCACCTAAAGCCTGGCAACACCTTACTAAGGCTTCGGTATCATTACTGAGGGCGGGATAGTGGATCAGGCTCTCTCCGTTCGCCAGAGCCGCAGATAAAATGTAACGCACGGTGTAATACTTGGAAGATGGCAGTTGAGGCTCTCCCTCGATCCGTTCAGCAGGTACAATTGTGAGTCTCGGCCCATCCAACATATATACCTCTCTTTCAATACAATGGTCCATTCTTTAACGCTTGCTGTTCCGCATTATAAGCTATCCTCCCTTGAGCGTCGAGCTTTTAAACCGATAAAGACAGTATGCATACTAGTGATAACGAGCTGGAAACAGAAGATAAACATCTGTTATGATTATCTATACTACAAATACTATACAAAATATAACAAATGTTAGAATAACATTATCTTTTATGTGTGGGCATGATCACATTAAAAATGAAGAATGATTGACTTCTAATGTATTAACTGTTATACTCGATATATTCTTATTCATCATCCTCAAGGAGGGAATAGATTACTGTGCATCAAGATCATATCGTGATTATAGGAGCGGGGGTGGTTGGTCTCGCTACAGCATATGCCCTGCTCTCTCAAGGTCACCGGCACGTGACAGTGCTAGAACAGGAGAAAGTAGATCACCTTCGAGCAACCTCTCGTGGCTCCTCTCGCCTGCTTCGCTTTGAATATGGGGCGGATGTCTTTTACAGTCAGATGGTTCGGCATAGCCTTGAGCGCTGGCTAAAACTGGAAAGAGTAACAGATCGTACACTCTATACTCGTACAGGTGTTTTAATGCTTGGCTCTACTCATGATCACACAACGCAACCCTGCTATCATATTCTAAAAGAATTGGATCTGCCAATTCAACGTCTTTCGACCGAATGTTGTCTACAACACTTCCCTCAATTCCATCCAAGGGGCTTTGATTTTATCGCCTTTAATTATGAAGCGGGTATTCTCCATGCCTCTCACTGTCTGCGTGTGCTGAAAGCTTTGATTCAAGACCTTGGAGGACAGATCTGTGAATCCTGCAAGGTTACTGAGATACGTCATGAGAATTCTCGTGAGCCAATCTCCCTTCATATAAGCTCAGGTGAGGTAATGTTGGCTGATCGCATTGTCGTAGCTACCGGCCCCTGGGTTCATCGCCTGCTGGGTCATCTACATCTCCCGATTCGTTTGACGCGTCAGCATGTCCTTTATTTTGCTGGCCTACCATCCACGTCTTACGAGCTCAATGCTTTTCCTGCCTTCCTGGCGGACGATCTCTATGGCTTTCCGATCCATCCCGGTCCTTCTTCTACCGGGTGCCAATGGTTGAAGGCAACATCCCATAGCTTTGGTACCGAAATCGATCCAGACGACCCTCCCGGCATGGACCTTTCGGTGATTCAACAGGTCACTCAACGTCTTCATACCCTAATTCCCGCACTCCAACAGGCTGAACTTATCCATGTCGAAACCTGTATGTACGATGTCAGTCCCGACGAAGACTTTGTTTTGGATCGCGATCCAGATGATCCTCGGGTGGTCTTTGCAACCGGCCTGACCGGTCACGGCTTTAAATTCGGTCTTTTACTTGGCGATCTTCTACGCGATATCTTATTAGAAAATCCTTCCGCTATTCCTACAAGCCGTTTCCAGCTTGCTCGCTTCTCCCGTCAAGATCAATCCAGTATTTCTCTCGTCTCCTAAGACATAAAAAGGCCGATCCCTTGAGCATTGAAAAAAAGTAGCTCAAGGGATCGGCGAGGGCCAGATGGGAGAATAGTGATCCCCCATTGGAATTTCTCTCCAAAAGCGCTGGTATTCGGTCTATTGAAGATTTGCTAGCAATACTTCATAGGGATCTAGCAGATAGGCCCGATTATTTACGTAGACGGTCTGCTGAGTCGCCAGACGACTGACCAGCATGATTCTGGTGGTGGTGGCGATCGCACTTACACTCGTGGAGGAGACGGTAGTCTGGCAGAGGCGTGCGCCACTTCCAAAATTGTCCTTTAACACCTGAAGGGTTGTTGAGTACAATGTAGGTCGGCCACCTTCGTGATCGGTGACATCGGTCCAGAGCCCCTCAGGAAATGAATAGCCACTGGCATCCCCCTGCGGTCCCCAGAGCAGGACAACGGTTGCTCGACTTTCTAGAGTCAGGATCGTATCCGAGGCCATCAGAGCATTATAGTAGTTCAGGGCGTGATTTGTTTGCACCTTAGAGCCCGCGTACCACTCTGCCCACCAGATGGGGAGCGTCTCACCGCCCTTCTGGCTGCGAATCCAGTTATCAACATCAGTGAATTTCTGGCCCGCTCCAAAGTCATCGGTGAGCCAGACACCATCAGCATTCGCGGTCGTTCCATCCACGGCGATGAAATCGGCCCCGTGCTTATGGCTCAACCAGTAGCTAATGACATCTAATGAACGCTGATCCAAAATTCCCCAGCTATACTCTGGTCCCGGATTAGAGAGCCCAAACTTCAGCCCATAGCTCAGTACATCAATGTACGGCCCCCCTATTTGCGCGTCCGGTCGAACACTTTTTACTGCATCGTAGACCGCATTGTAAAGCGTAGTGTAGCGTTCGTAATCCCAGCGATTCTGCACAATGCGGCGGGAATCAGATCCCGGTGAGTCGGTCCACATCCCTTTCAGTTCGTTCCAGACCAGAAAGCTTTTCACATCAGGATAACGCAGCGCCACTTGCCTGGTGAGTTCGGCAAAATCCTGCACATGCGCGTTGTCCGGAGCCACTTCTAGATTGTTCCAGTCATCCTGGTAACCGATCGGGTGCATCCAGCCCGGCGCGCAACAAAGCGTTAACACTATTTTAGCATGCGTGGAACGCATAAGCTGCACGCGCTCATCCAAATCTTTCCAATCATACTCACCGGGCTTAGGCTCCGGATTTCCCGCTCCCCACCCCATAATATGCTGATTCTGATACACTAATGTGGATTGCATGGTCTGTTTAGCGGAGGTAACCCGAAGACCTTCTCCCTGGTCTACATCATGATCTGTATGGGTTGCGCCAGTCTCCAGCTTGCTGGTCATCATCGGATTCCCAACATTTACACGTACCAATGCGGTTGGTATCTGCGCTCCTGGTAGCAACTGCTTGCCACCAGGAATGATAAAAGCGAGAAGTAGGCAGATGACCAGAGAGATGAAACGTATGCCCCAAATCGCGGTGGCTGTCGGTTTCTCTCCCTCCACCTCTCTACTCTCTTTCCTCATGATGGACACTCCTGCCGCTGGCTGCTTTATACAGCGGCTTCATCATTTTACGGCTTTGCAAGTAGGCCAGGGGCCCGTAAAGCATGCCTTTCAACTCCAATTTTGTGAGCTCTTTAGGATAATGCCAGGATTTCTTACTGTTTTTGCCCGATTGCTGATTGGAGGCATACAGAAAACCTCTCGGGACTTTGAACAGAAAATCCAGGATCAGCTTAGGGTTCTCCATCATACTTTTGGTGAGGTACGCTGTCAGACCGATCCCATAATTGTAAATCTGCTTGCGCAGCCCCTGATAATCTGTCCGGTGCAGATGGTAGAGCAGAGAGGTGGGTTCATACACAATTTTGTATCCCTGAGTGATCGCCTTAAGATACACCGCCAAATCTTCACCACAGCGCGAGGGGCCGCTCCCCCCTAGCGCGGGATCAAAGCCACCCACCGAGCGGATGAAATCCGGGCGAAATGCCATGCTGGCTCCGGTTCCAAAGATACCTGCGCTATAGGGAAAAACGGGAGATGGTGGCCGATGCCGACCCATATCATAGACTTTTCGGACAAAGCCTTTGCAGAACCCCCCGTACTCCTCAAACCAGATCTGTGAGGCCGAGTCTAGACGCATTGGCAGAATTAAACTGGAGACACAGACCACTTCACGCCCAAGCGTGAAGGCTTTGATCAGGTCCACCAACCAATAGCGATCCACAATCACATCATCATCGACAAAAACAAAGATCTCCCCTTGCGCTATCTCGATTCCCCGGTTGCGTGCCCAGGACGGCCCCTGCCGCATCTCGCGCTCATACACAATATTAGGATACTCGGCCTGAAAATCTTGCACTAACTCTTTTGTTTGCTCATCGCTCGGAACATTATCAATAATCACAATCTCAAATTGGGGATACTCTACTGCGAGAATCGAGCGCAGACAATCCTCAAACCGATCCACACGATCATGCGTGGGGATAATCACACTGACGAATGGAGCTTCCGCGAGAAAGCGCTCACGCTCCTCTAGGCAGACCGGAACTCCCATATATGGCAGACCCACCGAGGAGACTTCATTCACCCGAGGCAGACCGTCCTGCTCCAGGTGGCGATTAATCTTTTCCCCCAAAGCCTGCCAGACTATCGGCAGATAGAGATCAGGCGAGGTTTCAGGACCCGTAAGGGGAAACTCGACCGTCCCCAGGGGATGAGAATGCAGGCGCACTAAACAATAGGCCTTCTCGTAGCTCTGCCCGGTCTTCTCATCTATAGATGAAAGGCTGGGGAGCAGTTGTCCTAGCTCAATCTCAAGTACCTTTAAAGGCTGGACAGATCCTTCGTGCACGGAGGGAACCGCGCTTCTCGTTTTTAACGCAACCATCTCTGTTATCCTCTATTCTTTTCTCTTTAGCGCGTTGCGCGCCAGATATCGCACACGGAGCGAATTTTATGAGCGGGCCGAGATCGCTTCCAATATCTGCGTATCCTGCTCGCTTAATAGATCCCTTTGTTGTTGAAGTAACACCTCTTTATTTGGGCGCGTCGATTGATACACCGTTGGCAACATACAGAGAGCCTCAACGCTCATTGCCAGCGCCCACCCTAAACACAGCCCATCCAGACCGTTCAGATAAGCTCCCAGGGCCGCCGCTCCCAACTCTAAAATGCCACCAGGCAGCATTCCCAGCATCGCCTTCGCGATCCGATCCTGAATTCGACAAACCGCGATATAGTGATTTTTGATAATCTGTGGAAACACCGCCAGCAAGAGCAGCCTCAGGGTCAAAGTAGAATTCTCGGCATAGACTCGACCAAAAAAGCCCAGGACTTGTGGGGCTAACGTATACAGCACCGCCACACAAACAAGGCAGGTGCCTGTCCCGATCGCCAGCGTCATACGCGATTTCTGTGCCAGATTATGCGGTTCCGCCGCATTCATAGCGTGCAACACCGTCGAGAGCGCATATGGGATCAAAAATATGAAGTTTGCCAGCATCCACGAGACATAGAACCAGGCGTTCATACGCGCGGACAACATCGCCGTTACCATCACTGGCAGCACCTGGGTCGGTAAGACCAGCGTCATATTTAAGAGGTGGTGAAGCACCGCCGCTCCACCCAAACTTTTCAGAAGCTGCCAGCGTGGCAGCCAGTGCGCGCCAACACCGCGCGTCCGCAACAGAAAAAAAGCCAGGACAGCCAGAACCGAGATGAGATTTCCCAGAGCCCACGTTCCATAAACGCTGATCCCGGTCGCTAAAGAAGCTACAAAGCTAATTCCAAACAGAGCCGCCAGCTTGGCGACCGAGAAAAGAATATTGCGCCAGAGCTGCACCTCTCCCTGCAACAGACCAATCAACGCCTGATCCAGCACTAAGGTAAGCGCGGTCAGGCTGACACCAGAAGCGAAAATCAATACTGCCCATAAATCTGCTCTTAATGGCTCAAACTGAGATGACAATGCAGGCGCGATCAAAGCGAAGGCCGTCCCTACTATCAGACCCGCGAACCCCACAACCAGCAGGGCTGTATTGATTAAGGTTGCCGCCTTTTGGGGCTGACGCGGCAGCTCCGTAATCAAAAGCGTACCAAATCCCAGTACACAGAAGGTTCCCAATAACATCATGGCGGAGATACCCGCCGAGGCGATACCCACAACCTCCGGCACAAAGCGGCGGGCCGCTACCCACCAGAAGGCAAAACCCAGTAACGAAGTCACTAGCGTCGTGCCAATTAGTGAACCGGCGTTTACCAGCATTACCCGCTGTTTCCGCACATAGTCCAGTATTCCACGCATTCCTCTTCCCTTTCCACCCATCAAAACCAATAGCATCTTGTCCACTTATGCGCTCTTTATGAACGCTCAGCATATAAACCAAAATACAGAATTTTTTCCAATCTGTAAATAATTAATTTGGATATTATTTCGACTTTAAGCTACTAGCTGAAAAGTAAGTATTACCAAATGAGATAAAAGTTCTAGAATAGAAATACATGAATGTATCAATTTACTTGGGGAACGTTTAATACGATTGCTTGTACAAAGAAGTGGAGCCCCAATGGTTTTCAGGGCTCCACTTCTTGTGCTACGCTTTTCTTTCAGGTGCGACCAAGACTTTATCTGGTGATCCCCACCTCAGTGATACGCGTGTACCAGTTTCCTAAAGCAACACGGGTCTTGTTACAACTGAATAGTGGCGAGTCGGGGGTATCAGTCTGATACTGCTTCAATGTACAGGACTGACCAATGTACTCGGAAGCGAGCCAGATGGAGTTCCCAACCGGGACAGCAGCTCCGTAGTCGCCCCATCGGGGACGTGGCGTCCCATTAGGATTGGTGCTAAAGGCTTTATACTCGCTAAAACCATCCTGAGGTCCTTTACCAGCGGCTGCCATCTGGATCTTGCTTGTGCCATACTCATCAATGAGTACATAGGCGGCACTGGGATAATTGTTCGGGCCCGACAAAGTAAAGCCCATCGCCCCTTTACCGCTACTGGTAATTCCAAGAGCAGGATAGATGACGCTAGCATTGTGCGCCCCCACATAGCCATTGTTGATAACCTTCGCGGTCACTCCAGTAATCTTCGTTGTGGGCTTGACAACAAACCACTCGATCCCAGCCTGGTTCACACCATCAACGGTAAGTGTGGTACCCAGCGCACCCCAGAGCCGACCATTTACATACGTGACCTGCTGCATCCGGGTATCACTCGTATCCAGAGTACCCTCAACCTCTTGATAGATATCTGGCTTAAGCAAAACCTGATTAGCACAGGCGGGAACATTCAAACACTCACCCAGAGGATGCTGGCCCGCCTTCTGCAAGGCCTGCGGCGGAATGCTATAAGCATTTATCTGGTTAGTTGTGTAACTCAAATTAAGATCAGTAGACGCTTTCGTCAGAGAGTCTGTATGGCTGAGCGACCAGACGAGCAGGTCCCGCGAGGCTCCACTGCCATTCGCCTCCTGAGCGGCATTAGAACTCAGGAAATACTCCGTTCCCTGCTGCTCGTGAGAGTATTTATCTTCGGGAGAGATTGCGGGCCAGACGGTAAACCCTGGATTTCCATTGATCAGACCAATTGTATCAATCTGTCCATAAAAGAGGTTCGACGTGCCAGCAGCCAACAATAACTTGGGGAAGGCGTAGATCTGCGCGGCATGAAAACCACTCCCAAAGAAGGGGTACTCATTGGTTGTGATATAGAAACCTTTGCTATCCGCACCCAGGTGAGGATAGTCACCCAGGCAGGCCCCACCATCACATTTGTGGTTTGGAGTGCCCTGTGTACCATCATCCTGCGTTGGTAACCGGTAGATGTTCCACTTGCCCAGTGGGCTGGCTGTCTGACTGACGGCGATATCAATGTGGTTCACACCAGAAAGTGGTGCGGTTGTACCAACATGCTCAAGTGTGAGCACAATCTGGAACCAACGCTGTGTCGGTTTATCGAAATAACAACCGGGATCGGTTGGCTCCGGTCCATAAACCGCAGGCGTACCACGTACGATCGCCGGGGCATACCCATAGAAGGTATTGAGATCTGTGACACCTTTGAGCGTTTTGCCATCTGTACTGTATACAGCAAGAGCATCATTCACGGACTCCATCACAAAACCGTTGCCAGCGCACAAACCCTGGTCAGGCGGTTCCAACGTGAACTGGTTTCCATTGTTCGCCAGACGCTGCTGCCGCTCAGTGATCCCGTCGAAGCCTTTTACCAACTGCTTATGCGAAGGCTCTAAAACATTGTCGGCTCCAGATACACTTTTACTGGCAAAATGGGAGAGGCTGCGATTGGTGATCCGATCCCGAAGAGACTGAGACTCTCCAAACGCGCCGGAAGTTAATCCAGTGATGATTGAGTCAATCTCTGGGGTCTGATAACGACCACTTCCTTGAGCTGTTGTAGTAATCTGTGTCGTCCCACCCAGGGTCAGCTTTCCCTGAAAAGGCGTTGTGGCAGCACGAGCGCTCGCGGAGGCCTGCGCTCTTTGAGGAATAAATACAAAGAAGGAAGCAAGTAATGTCAATGACATTACAAATGTGCTCACACCGAGCCAGACTGGAAAAGATCTTTTCTGCATACCTATAACTTCCTTGATTCCTGAAAAAGGTCAACATGGGCACCCAGTGAAGATACAAAGGCGGGCACTATCTTTGGCATACATGAGATAAGAGGCAGAGATTGCCAATGCTTTTACTCTTTTTTTCTGGATACCGCCGACCAGATCATTAAATGAATAACAACTATCAATAGTAACTCTTCCGCGCAGCAACCACAGAAATTCTTAATAAGAGATTACGGGTCAATCTTTCGAATCGAACAGGGAAAGAAAATGTAGGCACTAAAGAGATATTAGCATATATAGATATTTTAATCAACTTTCTATTGGGAAAAGATTGGTGAAAGCATATGTTCATTCCAAAAATTTTTGGCATTGTAAGCATCGAAAAGTCTATTAATTGCATCCAAAAGACTTTTATTTTAAATTTTAATGTGATATATGAGAAGAGGCGGTTACACCAATAATTAGATAGCGATGTTTTTTGTTACTTTTAGATAGTTCTTTCAAACTTAAATGCATTTATGCTTTCTAGATATTCTTTTCCTACAAGGGCAACAATATAGTAGTTACCCGGTTCGGTAGGAAAATCAGGTGTTCTCCAAATCCAGCTTACATACATTGTTCCTGCGACTGGCCCCTTAACATTTCCAGCTTGAGAAGATGGAAGAACAAAACAACGATTATTATCTTTTTTCGAATTTTCAATACAGCTTTTAAATTCTTCCGTTGGTTGGGCCGGATCAGAAAATTTTTCAGTCGTGAGATACCATTTTGTGGGCTGAGGTATCTGCTGAGTAGCAACTGTAATTCGAGTCCCTATAGGTCCAGGACTCGTTTGTTGACGCGTTACTTGACAAAAATAGAGTAACGATGGCTCAGCTTCGGTAGCGCCGTCGGTAAAGCAAGCCACAGGAATGGCGATAGAGGGGGCGAACGTTGTGGCTTTTTGCTGGGGACCCAAATTCAAGGTGATCGGTGGTGTATTTGGAGGTGCAGCCATCGCGATATTCAGGTTACTAGCTGATGGGTGCGGCATCAACTGGATGGTCTGACCGCCAATTTTGGGTTCCGCAAGCTTCACTGTCAGCATAGACTTCGCTACCTCTTTCAGAGATTAGGCGAACAACTCAACGCTGGCGTACCGCTGATCCGGCTGTTTTTGCAGGGCCTTCAAAATCACTCGCTCTACCTCGGAATGAACGGTGGGATTTTTCTGCCGGAGCGGAGGTGGAGGAGTATGTAAATAATCATTAATTATCTGCTCACTGGAACCACTAAAAGGTAATGCTCCCGTCAACCATTCGTAGGCCACCACTGCCAGACTATATTGATCGCTGGCGGGTAAACACTTCTGAATCGTAAAGCGCTCTAGAGCCATATAGGCAATCGTTCCGTCCACGACCTGGTTCTCAATAGAGTTTGGTGACTTGTACCAATCTAACTGCATGGCCTTACTGGAACTGGCGATCCCAAAGTCACTGAGCCAGAGATCATCCACTCCACCAAGCAAAATGTTCTCCGGCTTTACATCATTGGGGACCACATTATTGGCATGTGCGTATTGTAAGGCGCTGGCAATCTGATCAAGATAGGTCACTACTTGATCCGGTGGCACAACCGATTTATGAGGATATCTACGACAAATATTTCCCTTATCCGCATAGGTCATCACAATATATGACTCTGTTGGGAAAGGAAAAAAGGGTTTTGTGCAGAGAAGGTGGTCGAATGGGGGAGGTCGGGTCACGTGCGGACCCGTGGAGACGGAATGCACGCACCTTCGCACAAAGCGGAAACGTCTGGGACCCGATCTACGGACGATGGCAACGGGTGAGAATACCCTTCCTGACTTTCCCAACGGAGTCAATATATGGAAGATTTCCACTTATCTCTTGCTCCACTCTGCAGTCCAGTACCCGAACAATATGGTTATGAGAAAGACTCGAAATAAATCGAGCTTCATTCAAAAACGTATCACGAGTCTGATCCGAAGGGTTCAGCGCTTTTGAGATCTTTGCCGCGACCTTACTCTTTAAAAAATTATGCTCACCAAGGTAAACAGAGGCAAAACCACCTGTTCCAAGCTTCTTTGTCAAACGATAATTACCTAACTGGCGACCAGTATAATCATCCTGCTGCATACAATCTCTTTCGCAGATCAATACACGCCACGCTCTATAGTAATCAATCAGAATTTCACCAAGGAGGTGAAATCCACAAGCTTTCCCGTTTCATGGGGCATAGTAGAGAGGTTACTGAGGAGTAATGTAAAAAACGGGCTCTAAAGTTCTACTTATCCAGGGGTAAGCCCTCGTTTTTTTGCTGGCTTTGAGGTAGGTTTATAGGATGTAGAGATGAGAAACGCACCCAGAGGGATTCGAACCCCCGACACTCGGTTCCGAAGACCGATGCTCTAATCCGCTGAGCTATGGGTGCTTACACCCCTATGATAACAAAGACCCCTCATGCTGTCAACAACCGATTTTATTGACATACTTCTCCCTTTTCTTTTAGAATTGGACAGTTGCCACACTCGGTAAGGAAAGGGAGAACCCAATTCCGAAATGCAGATGTTTCTGACTAAGGCTCGCACCTTTCGCCTCCAACATCTCCATATCCTGCCAATTCTGGATTTTGGAATTAATTCCGATGATCGCGTTCCTTTTATTGTGATGGAGTTTGCTCCAAACGGGACGCTGCGCTCCCAACACCCCCCGGCCAGATCTAATCTTGAGCGCATTAAGAAGCTGATAAACGTCAAAGACCGGAACAAAAGCTGAGAACAAATGTATCGGTTTCCTCTTTCACCCCTCAATACGTGTCTAAAGAGAGATTCCCTGGTGTTAGCAAATCCTCTAACGAGGATATTTCGGTGAGAGGAGTATTTTATGAATGCAGTAGAGGTTGTTGAAACCTTTATTACAGCACTTCAATCGGGCGAGACCGATGAGGCCGCAACGATGATGAGCCCGGATTTCAATAGCACGGGTTTTGGTGGAACCCTCTTCGCAAAGCCTTTAGACAAAGGAGAATTTCTGGTCCTGCAAAGCGCTCTCTATGGAGCGATGCCAGATATGCAGTATAACCTTGCGAATCTTCACGCTCAGAATGATCAGACGGTGACCGGAACAATCCGCCTGGCCGGGACACAAACGAACGATCTTGAGGTACCGTTTTTGCTACTCCCAACAATTAAAGCCGAGCAGAATACAATCTCGCTTCCCGAGACGCCGGTAACCTTCCAACTGAAACACTCGCTGGTGGCACTTATGAATGTGCGAACAGAGCCCGGCGGCGGGATGGATGGTCTGGTCCAGCAACTTGGAGGCGATCTTCAACCCACACAGGGGGAGCACCTCAACTATAATCCCAAAGGCGATCCCGACTAGACGCTGAAATTGATTGAGAAGGGGAGGGCAAAGATACTTGAGATTCTCTGCCCTCCATTTCCACTATTCAGAAAAGCTTCAAACCTTTTGACCGACGCTCTCTAACTCCTGAATTACGTCTGTTAGTGGACGCTCGGCCATACTATTCAGGCGAAGATCGGGCGCTCCCAGGGGCAACTGACTGGTCAGACTATTAGGAACGGCTACACAATACATACCTGCCGCTTTGGCCGCTAAAATTCCATTCGGAGAGTCTTCCAGGGCCAAGGCTTCAGCCGGCGAGACATCCAGACAGGCCAGCGCTGCTAGATAAAGCTCGGGATCTGGCTTGACGTGCTTTACGTCGGTACGACTGCGGATACAATCAAACCGATCCAATAGACCCAGGCGCTCCAGGTGACCAACGACCCATTCACGCGAGGAACTGGAGGCCACTCCCAGTTTCATACCCAGCCTTCTGGCCTCAGCAATATATGCCTCCACACCAGGCAACACCGTCTTGCTCTCTAAGATATCATGGCAGAACTTTCTCCTCTCAATTGAGAGTCTCTCCCGATCTACTTTCTCACCAAGCTGCTTTTCCAGGTAGTCATAGGGATCAAAGACGCCATGCGTGCCAATCGTTTGCGCCCACATCTCAAATGGCAGCTCTACCTGTCGATCTTGATATATTTTCTGCCAGGACTGATATTCTGGTAGCTCAGTGTCTAAAATCAAACCATCAAAGTCAAAAACCAGGGCCTTCAAAGGTGCCTCCTCAATACTCGTATAGATTGCTATCTCTTCTTTATATCATCGCACAAACTGAGAAAGATAGGGAATTTTTCTCGCTTGTTGGAAGATGCGAAAGAATATGTTAACATACTGGTATACCCAAGAGGATTGAGAGGATGTGCTTGTGATGCATCGCATTTGTGTGTATGCCGGTTCCAGTCCTGGGGCAAAACCTGAATATCGAGAGGCGGCCAGGTCCCTAGGGATTGCGCTGGTAGATCATGGTTTTGGTTTGGTCTATGGTGGTGGGAGCGTTGGTCTGATGGGAACGATCGCTGACGCTGTATTAGCACATGGTGGTGAGGCAATTGGTGTTATTCCCCAAGGATTATTCAGGCAGGAGATTGGCCATTCCGGCCTCACCCAATTGCGTGAGGTGGGCAGTATGCATGAGCGTAAAGCCCTTATGGCTGAACTTTCAGATGGTTTTATCGCGCTCCCAGGTGGTCTGGGAACCTTTGATGAACTCTTTGAAATGGTTACCTGGGCTCAGTTGGGTATCCATAAGAAGCCAGTTGCTCTCCTGAATACTCTGGATTACTTTAATCCTCTGCTCTCACTTATCGCTTATGCGATCGAAGAAGGCTTTGTCAGGGCTGCGCATAAAGATCTCCTTTTTCACTCACAGAGCCTGGATGCTGTACTTACCCATATATCCACTTTCTGTCCACCTGCTCCTATCGACAAGTGGACAGAACTGCCGCCTGCTCCCTGATCTATTTTCTCAAGAGGCAGGATGTATAAGCGCTTCATTTTTAAGCGTTACTTTATAGTATCAAATTGCAACTCTCGTGCAACTGATTGTAACCAACTAATTTTTCTATCCGTTACTCTAACGTGCCATTATTATTCGGTATTATACTACCTTTTTCAAATGAGGAGAGGTTACCTATGTCCTGGGAAGTTTATCCACCCGCTGCTATTAAAAGACCTCTGAGCGACACTATTTTGATCGTTGAGGATGATGGTAGTATTGGGAGCTTTCTAAAACAAATTATTGAGGAAGAGACCCCTTATTCGGCAGAGGTGATCGGCAATGGAGAAGCTGCGGTCCACCGAGCCCCCGATCTCCGCCCCTGCCTGCTTCTGCTCGATTATCGCCTGCCCGGCCTGAATGGCATTGAAGTCTACGACCGCTTACAGGAATTTTCCGCGACTCGCGGCGTACCCACCATTATGATGAGCGCGGCTCTGCCGGTCTCCGACCTTCAAAGACGCGGCATCTATCCGATCCGCAAACCTATGGACATCGGGAGTGTGGTCCGGATGATTACACATGCGATGGCCACATTTGAGGAACAACGCCTCCAGACACATTAACGAAAACGCTTTACCAGTTTCTCTCATAATGACGTTTTCTAACAGTTCCGCCTGGCACGCTTCATTTTACATGTCTGGTAACTCTTCCCAAGATTCTCTAGCAATCGTGCCAGGTATCTTTTTCTACTTGTTCTAAAAAAAGAACCACAAATACACTCTGTTACGTTCTATTATTAGAGAGGCTGTAATCGGGCACAGAGACTATCAGGACTGAGCTACTACTTGACATTCTTGTTACAATGCGGGTAGCAATTGGCTATTTTGCACGCTGATCATTATATTTTATTTATTCAGCGTCTTTATATTTCTGCGCTTTCCCTTTTATCGCAGCCGCTCTATAAAAGGATGAGAAGAAACGGGGGTCCCGTATGCAGTCAAAATCTCACGCAAGCAAATCTAAACGTGAGATCACCCCAGAGCGACGATCGGGGATGGCTCAGGCCAATGCGGCCAGTTCACAATTTTTAGCTCAAGAGGATCAGTGGGCCGTACTTCGGCATGAGGTGGAGGGAGAGGATATGCAACATTCAGGCGGTCAGCCTCAAGCAGGCTGGTCTCATTCTAATGTCGATGACAACCTTTTCTCACCCCAATCATCCTTTGAGGACCTTACTCTTGCTCAACACCATGTGGATATTGTGGTCGCTGGCGTCGGCGGCGCGGGCATGAATGCCGTGAATCGCATGATTAAGGCGAAGGTTCGGGGCGTCCGCTTTGTAGCAATGAATACCGATGCCCAGGTGCTGGCCCTTTCCGAGGCCCCTACGTGCATCTGTCTCGGCCAACATTATACAAAAGGCCTGGGGGCTGGCGGCATCTCATCCGTGGGATCACGCGCCGCCGCCGAAAGCGTCAATGAGGTTCGCGAGGCCCTTAATGGCGCGGATATGGTGTTTATCGCGGCTGGTATGGGCGGCGGAACTGGAACCGGAGCCGCTCCAATTGTGGCTTCAATCGCCCGAAAAATGGGAGCGCTCACTATCGGCATTGTAACCCTACCATTTACCTTTGAGGGAACGCGCCGCCGCCGCTCAGCCGAGGAAGGCCTGGCCGCTCTCCGCTCTGAGGTCGATGCTTTGATTACGGTTCCCAATGATCGCCTGCTCGCGATCACTGGCCGCGACCGCACGCTCTCCGACGCGTTTAAACTGGCCGACGATGTTCTGCGTCAGGGCGTCCAGGGCATCGCCGAGGTCATTAATGTTCCTGGTCTGGTAAATGTAGATTTCGCGGACGTCCGTAGCGTTCTACGCGAGTCCGGCACAGCGTTGATGAGTATAGGACAGGGACAGGGGTCAAATCGTGCTCAACAGGCTGCACAAGAAGCGATCGCGGGTGGTTTTTTGAATGTGGCGATCCGTGGCGCGAAACGTGTGCTCTTTAATATCAGTGGTGGCGAGGATATGACGCTTTTTGAGGTGAATGAGGTGGCTGAAAGCATCGGCCAGGCGATCGATGCCAGTGCCGATATCACCTTTGGCGCGGTTGTCGATCCTTCCCTCGAAGACTCGATTCGGGTAACGCTGATCGCAACAGGCATGGAGAACGAGCATCTAGCACCGCCGGCCCGCCATACGACCGATTCTCACCCTCTATCCGCACGCCAGATCCATGGAGTCACCAATAGTCCCCCTCGCCAGGCACCACCATTCGCTTCCATGCCTCAGGTTCCATATTCGCCACAACCAAACACCTATACGGCGAGCTCTCCCCACTCAACACAGGAAGAAAGCTCGGCTCTGCCTGTTCCACCTCCAACGCCTCCAGAACTGATACGGTCTACCCGGAATCAACGAAGTCTGGATGATCTTCGCGGCATCCGGAGCTTGGGTCGTCGGCATAAAGAGGACAACTCAGATCAGCGCGGTCACCCTTCTGGCTCTCAACAGGAGGCCGAGACCGATGAAAAGAGGCAGCGATCGGGGGTGGATATGCCACCCTTCCTGCGGAAATTCAAATGATTTCCAAAACATAAAGAGGGAGCAGCTATACAACTGCTCCCCGGTCTTCAACGGGAAAAAGATCTTTACTCCTCTTTCGTGGTAGCTGTTTTCCCTCGCTCCCCTCCCTTTTTGCCGATCTTGGAATAAAATTCGGAGCCCTGCTGACGTTTCGTTGACTCGCCACCTTTTTTCCCGATCTCGGCATAAAACTTGGGACCCCGTTTTTCTTTAACGGTCTCACCACCTTTTTTGCCAATCCTAGAATAAAATTCGGGCCCATACTTTTCCCGTACAGCCTGTCCACCATGCTTGGCCTTCTGCGATCCCGGCTCTGGTCCACGCTTGTTATTTGCCATAGAAAGTCCCGCCTCTCTTATACTCAAACATCCACATCCCATCAAACAAAGCGGTGAGACATTCATGCCTATTAGAACATCTCGCTGCTTCCCTACTGCAACTGATGCTCTCGCGCATGCGCCACTCTTCTGGCAATAAGACCGGCGGTAATGCCAGCCCCAACACCATTGTCAATATTGACGACACTTAACCCTGGCGCGCACGTCTGTAACATCGAAAGTAATGCGGCTACTCCTTTGCCGCCTATTCCATACCCGATCGACGTTGGTAAACCTATGACAGGAACTGGAACCAACCCTGCCACAACCGATGGCAATGCTCCATCCATTCCGGCAGCAACAACCAATACATCTACATCTGAAGCTAACAGATCTCGCAAAGGTTCAACAAGACGATGAAGGCCCGCGACACCCACGTCGTAGATAGAGGTGACATTGCACCCCATCTCTTCCGCGATTAGGGCCGCTTCATCTGCCACTGGAATATCGGAGGTGCCGGCACTTAAAACACCTACATGCCCGCTCAGGCGCGGAATAATGTAGTCAGGCTTATAGATGATAATTGCTCTCGCGGCCTTACGTTCACTTATTCGATACCCTACGAAGGCTGCTTTAAGCGGTTCCACTGCTTCAGGACGCACCCGACTGACAATCGCTCTCCCTGCCCCCTCTAACAATCCCTTCGCCATGGCGATTATCTGCCCCACTTCCTTGGTCTCCCCAAGAATTACCTCTGGCGCGCCTTTTCGCTTCTCTCGGCCTGGATCTGGCCGAGTCTGCTTGATTTTCGACTCGCCCTTACTCGGGCTTTCTAGTTTTATTTCTTTGGATATTTCGACTTGCTGGCCTTTTTTATCTTCGTTGCCTGTCTGCACTATCTCAACAAGCTGACTGATAACATCCAGCATTTCGTCTGCTTCGTGGTTCACTGGACTATACCCTTAATCGAGCTTTTCATTATCAAAACTCGTTTAGCCGTTTTAACTTTTCACACTATAACATACTTCTATCAAATGAGCAAGCCAGCGATACAGGCGAGCTGCTCCTACACCGTTTTGTACCATTCTTCTTTCACTGTCTTCGGTCTATGCTATAATAGCCTTGCGTTTTGAACCAGAGCCTTTCTGAGCTCTGGCTCTTTATCACGTATTCTACGATACATCGGTATCATTCTGCTCGCTATTATTAGAAGGAAGGCTCTTTTTTTATGAGACGATTATATACTGGCTTCTACGGCCTTCTGGTTCTGGTAGCCCTGGCTTGCAGTTCCTGCGGATCTCCTACGACAATGACGCAGTCGGTGCCTGAAACGAAAGATCCAACTATCAATCCTAATTTTCAGGAGATGCCGAAGGCACCTACCCCTCCTCCCTATGAGTGCGGCTCCTGGAGTTCAAATACTGCCCCCAGCGCTAACGGGACGATTACGGTCTATGCGAAAATTACGAAGAATGTGGTCGGTGTTGGCGGCGCTTCGGCTTCGGCGACGGTCCATTTTCAGGATGGTGATGAGGTTTTTGATCCACAGGCAAGCGATCAGAATGGGATGGCGACGTTTGTGCTACCCCTTCGAGGACGACAACCTACAGGTGTGCCAGCGACTGTTGATGTAATGTTTGCGGTCGGCGATGCGAAGGTGAAGTGTGGGCAAGCCTTTTTTACTCCTCAGTAATAGGAAAATCGGGCCTGTAAACATTCTTGAGAACTTCTACAGCCCGATCCCTTATCTGCTATAACTGGCAGCCCGGACAAAAATGCGTACTACGCTGGGCAATGACAATCCTCTTAATCTCCTGCCCACAACGCTCACACGCTCTCCCACTATGCTGATAAACCAGGAGATGATCGGCATTCTTGCCTTTTTTTCCCCAAAGATCTCGGTAGTCGCTAAATGAGGTTCCTCCATGCTCGATCCCTTGGGTCAGGACGGTGATGATGCCTTTGTGCAGTTGCGCGATCTCGCCCATACTCAAGCTATCACTGCGCCGCTCAGGATGAATACCGGCCTGATAAAGCGCTTCGTCCACGTAGATGTTCCCTAAGCCAGCGATGATCTCTTGCTGAAGCAGAATCTGCTTTAATGGCTTCGCGCTTTTGCGTGTATCCAGGGCCAGTTGTAGACTGCTCACGGTAAATTCAGCGGCTAATGGCTCCGGTCCCAGTTCCGAGAAGATTTCTTTTTCCTGATCCTGCGGCCAGAGGCTGATTTTTCCAAACTTACGCAGATCGTTGAACAGAAGCTGACGATGATCCTCTAGATAAAACACAACCCGGCAATACAGTGGTTGCGGTAGACTTAGTAAATCTGCTTCTACTTCTTCCCCTACAGGAGGGCGAAAGATTGGCCCCTGGCGGAGCCAGCCTGCTGGGTCTCGCTCTTTCAAGCGTAGATCTGCCTGCCACCCCGCTGGTAAAAGCAATAAGTTCCCGGTCATTCTCCGGTGCATAATCAGGATCAGACTACCACTCAGGTCGATGACAATATATTTGGCTCGCCGCCGCACCTTTACAATCTGTCTTCCTGCGATCTCGGCTAGAAAATCTTCTACACCGGGATGCCCAATTGTCCGCTCCCAAAATATCTCTACTGACTGGATCGTAGCTCCAATTAGGCTCTCTTGCATCTGACGTACAGTGTACTCTACCTCTGGTAACTCTGGCATAACTCCCGATTTTCTTGCCTCTCTAGGACAGTAACCGACATACAAACGAGTTGATAGACTACCTTTGTATCCTGCTCCTTGCTCAGGAACCCTGTTGCTCTCCCGATTCGGAGCGGTTCATTCATCTCCGTCAAACACGGTTTATGGTGAAGAGGTTCGTGCCTGTAACAGGCGCTCAACAGTATTCAATACTTCATCCAAATCAAACGGCTTGGACAAAAAGGCCTCATAATGGCAATCCAGACCATGTAAAGAGCTACGGACCGCGCTCATAAAGACGATTGGTATTCCTATATAGGCCGGGTTGGCTGCCATCTTACGGCACATCTCTCTTCCATCCAGAACGGGCATCATTACATCACACAAAACGAGATCCGGCCTGACTCGACTCAAGCATTCCAGCCCCTCTTGCCCATTATGAGCTATATTTACTTGATATCCCTCGTCTTCTAGCAAGGTTCTTAGCAATTCGACGATACTAAATTCGTCATCGACTATCAGAATCAGGCTCATACAGGATCTCCCCCCGGTTCCACTTGCGCATCTTGAGAGACCTCTTGGGATGACAAGAGGTTTCTCTCTAGCAGAGCCGTTTTCTTGCCTAAAATTTGCTCAGCACTGGTAAAGGTGGTTTCAATATTGATCCCTCGATCCGTAATCTGGAACTCACGTACAGAGGAGTCATATTTACTCTCACGCATTTTGATGATTGAGACCAATCTATATTGCTGAGAATTTAGCTCGACGTATCGGAGGAATAAGACATTTTCCACGAGAGCAGTTGCAGTATAGACGAGCTCTGGAACAGCATTGGTCGGATGGAAAATGTCGGGCAATTCAACCGAACAAAGGGTCGTTACACCCAATGTACGTAAACGACTAAAAAGCGCTGTGAGAAATAAATCTAGCCTCTGTGAGGAAGCGACGGTTCTTTGGAACCCGGTCAGGCCATCGATGAAGACCCGTTGAGCCTGGGTTTTCTCAATGCTCTCCAAAAGTCGCTCTGCTAATACGTCTAAAATATCCTCGACCGGTGGTTGCCACTGTAATGTGAGCAGACCAGAGTCGACATATTTACTCACGGGTAAACCCAACGACTTCATTCTGCGAATAATCTGGGCCGGCGTCTCATAGAAGCCGAAATAGAGACTGTGTTCTTGTTTTCTGACCCCTTCTAATAGAAATTGCAGGCCAAGGAGCGTTTTTCCTGATCCCGGCGCTCCAAGCAGGCCCGTAGTAGAATCTTCTGGAAATCCACCCGATAACATTTCGTCCAGTTGTTTCACTCCAGTTGGAAACAACCTCAGTCTATCTGTTGTCTTGAGACTGTTCGATAGCTCATACGAGGTGAGCGAGAAAACAGCTTCGGTCCGAGGATAGATTTCGATCCCCCTCGGTGTGATCTTGAATAGATGACGGCCTTCCAAAAATGCGCTCCCTCGAAATTTAAGAATCTGGATCTCACGCACGGAACGCATATCCATTGGGCGCAACGAGAGCTGAAATATTCCGTCGACCATTGTGTGTTCTGGCTTGTCATATCCCCCATCATCGTACTGCATCAGTAAAATAACGGTGCAATTCAAACTCTCGGCTAAAACATGAAGTGAATGCAGGAATTGCTTCCATTCCTGTATAGATTCGATGTTCTGATTGATGGTGGCCGCTCCATCTACAACCAGTAGGTCAGCCTTCTGCCTCCTCAACTCCCGCCGAATTAATCTTAATAATCCCTCAGAGCCTTCCTGCTCAAGGACAGAATAGGCGCTAATATAGGAGAGGGTCTCTGCTAACGCATTAGCGTTGTAAAAGGTAAAGCTTTGCATGTGCGCGAGCATCCGACTATGGCTTTCGGCCAGTAATGTCATATATAATGCTCTTCCACCAGCGGCTACATGCTGAAAACAAACTTGATTTCCCAAAATGGTCTTGCCCGCGCCCGGCGGCCCCATGAGAAGATACATCCCACCTCTAAACAATCCCCCCTGCAAGATAAGATCCAGTCCTGAAATGCCACTCTCGGCTCTCTCTAAAATTGGAGGCTGTCCTGGGCTCCCCAACATATGTTATTCCACCTTTCAATTCTCGATTGATATAGGTACTTATTCTCTTACCTATACACGCAAGATTTCCCTACCACTTTACAAACTCTTATGGTATATGGCTCTTCTTGACACTTAGCATATTCTAATGGGATCACGTTACAGATACACAGTCAGATGCAGATTGTCTCTCCTCTACTGTTTTTCTTATCCTATATGTCGTACCAGGGCTATTTCATTCTCTGCTGAGCCGCCTTCGGCGGCGAGAAAGAGGGGGAGATGAGCGGGGACCGGGGGGGGGGGGGGGGGGGGGGGGGGGGGGGGGGGGGGGGGGGGGGGGGGGGG